>DHIQ01000128.1 GCA_002403895.1 Candidatus Neomicrothrix sp. UBA4742 | reverse complement strand
CTGCACCGCGGCGTCCATCAGGCGTGCCGAGTGCGGGTCGTCCGCGACGACAGGCCGAAGCGGAGGAGCACGACCGACCCGGCCGCGGCGGCCAGCGCCGAGGCGGTCAGGATCGCCAACTTGGACACGTCCCCCATCGGCCCCGCGCCGAAGCTCAGTTCGGTGACGAACAGCGAGACGGTGAAGCCGATACCGGCCACGATGCCGCCACCCATGACGTGGCGGAGCTCGAGGCCGGCGGGCAGCCGTCCCACCTTCAGCGCCCGGCCCAACGTTGTCGCCAGCGTGATACCCACGGGCTTGCCCACCAAAAGCCCGAGCATCACCCCCCAGGCCAGCGTGCTGCTGAGGGCGTCGGCCACCGACCCCCGACTCAAGACGATGCCGGTGTTGGCCACGGCGAAGATGGGCACCACCACGAACGCCGAGATCGGGTGGAAGAAGTGCTCGAGCTCCTCGAGCACCGACCGGCCGTCGACCGGGCGGGCCGGTGTCAACAAGCCGAGCACGACCCCGGCGATGGTGGCGTGCACCCCGGATTCGAGGACGCAGAACCACAGTGGTAGCCCGACCAGCACATAGGGCCAGATGGCCCGCACCCCGAGGCGCCGCATGGCCACGATCATCGCCACCACGGCGAACGCGCCCACGAGCCAGCCCACAACCAAGTGATCGGTGTAGAACGCGGCAATCACCAAGATGGCGCCGATGTCATCGACGATGGCCAGCGTGAGCAGGAACAGGCGCAGGGGCGGGGGCAGCCGTCGGCCCAGCAGGGCGATCACGCCCATGACGAAGGCAATGTCGGTGGCCATGGGGATGGCCCAGCCCCGACGAGCTCCGGCATCGGTGGCGTTGAGGGCGAGGAACACCAGCGCCGGAACCACCATGCCGCCGATGGCGGCGAAGAAGGGCAGCGCCGCCGCCCGTCGGTCGCGCAGTTCTCCGACCACCCGTTCGCGCTTGATCTCCAGGCCGACCACGAAGAAGAAGATGGCCATGAACCCGTCGTTGACCACCTCGGCGTAGGTCTCGCCGACGTGCACACCAATCAGGTCGAAACGCACCTCACGACCCCAAAATCCCTGGTAGCCGGCGGTGGCCAGGTTCGCCCATGCCAAGCCGACGACGGTCGCCACCACCAACACGACGGCACCGGCCGCCTCGTCGTGGGCGAACTCGGCCAGCATGTCTCGGACCCGGCGCGTCGAGTCGAGGGGCCGATACGTCATCTGGGGATGCTAGGTCGCGGCAGGGGTTCGCCCTCTACCCTCGCCGGGTGTCCGAACCGTCGTCGCGTCTGCGCCATCTACCCGCGCTCGACGCGCTGCGGGGGCTGGCCGTCATCGGCGTGTTGTTGTTCCACGCCGATCTGGTGCGGGGCGGCTACCTCGGCGTGGACCTGTTCTTCGTCCTGTCCGGCTTCCTGATCACGTCGCTCCTGCTCAACGAATGGGGGGCAGACGGAGGCATCGCCATGCGCGGGTTCTGGACCCGTCGCGGCCGCCGGCTGTTCCCGGCCCTGGTCGCCGTGTTGGTGTTCGTCGCCTTCTATGCACTGGTGTTCGCCGCCCCCACCGAGCTGGCCCGCATTCGGGCCGACGGCATCGCCGCCGTGTTCTACGTGGCCAACTGGCGCTCGATTGCCGCCGGGGCCAGCTACTGGGATCTCTTCCGGACCCCGTCACCACTGGAGCACCTGTGGAGCCTGGCCATCGAGGAACAGTTCTACCTGCTGTGGCCGGTGCTGGTGCTGGTCGTGCTGCGTCTGGGGCGCGGGTCGGCCCGGATCCTGCTGGCGGTCTCCCTCGTGCTGGCCGCCCTGTCGGCCACCGCCATGTGGGTGCTCTACGACCCGGGCGACACGTCCCGCGCCTACCTCGGCACCGACTCCCGGGGCGCCGCCATCCTGTTCGGCGCCGCGCTGGCGTGCGTGGTGGGCTGCTGGGGCCTGCTCGAAGACCAGCGACTGATCCGAGCACTCGACCTGGCCGGGCTCGTGGCGCTGGTGGGACTCGGCGTTGCCTGGGCCACCCTGGACGGGCAGAGCCGGTTCCTGTACCACGGCGGCTTCTGGCTGACCGAGCTGGCCGTGGTGATCCTCATCGCCTGCGCGGCCCACGGCGACCGCAGCCTGATGGCGCGCGGGCTGAGTTGGCGACCCTTCATCTGGTGCGGCCTCATCAGCTACGGGCTCTACCTGTGGCACTGGCCGATCTACGTGCTCCTCTCATCGGACCGGGTCCACCTGGACGGCGCCGCCCTCACCACGCTGCGCCTGGCGGTGACCTTCGCCGTTGCCATCGTGTCGTACCGGTTCCTTGAACAACCGATCCGGCGCCACGGCCTACCCGCCGGGTTGCGCCCGGCCGTTGCTTTCCCCGCCGCCGCCGCCGTGATCGCTGTCGCCGCCATCGTGTTAGCCACCTCAGGGGCGATCCCGGCGGGGACCGTCGATGAAGCCGGCGCGTCGCGCGACATCACCGTGTGGCCCAGCACCGGCCACGCCCCCGCCGGGGTCCAGCGGATGTTGGTGGTCGGCGATTCGGTGGCCACGAGCCTGGGACCGCTGCTCGACTCGCAGGCCGGATCGTCGTTCGAGATCGCCGACCGCGGCGTGCCCGACTGCAGCATCTTGGACTCGAACGTCCCCACCCACTCCCCCCTCGGCAAGATTCACACGGGCGGTGACTGCGACAAGGACTGGGCCGGCGACATCGCCGAGCTGAAGCCCGACATCACCCTCGTGATGTTGGGCGGGGGGTATCTCGCCTTCTCCGAGATCGATGGTCAGTGGCAACGCCCGTGCGAGGCCGGGTGGCACGACACCTACACCGCGGAACTCACCCGCCAACTCGCCATGATACGGGCCGGCGGATCGCGGGTGGACCTGGCCCTGATCCCCGATCCGCTGGGCAAGATCGCCACCGAGACCACCCCCGAACGGGTCGCCTGCTTCAATGATGCCCTGCGGGATGTGGCCGCTGCGGTACCCGGTACCACGCTGGTCGAGCTCCGCCACCACGTGTGCCCCAACGGCACCTGCCCGGCGAAGCTCGACGGGCAGACGGTACGCGAGGACGGTCTCCACTTCTCCGGGCCCGGAGGGCGGCGCATCGCCGATTGGATCCTCGCCAACGCGTGAGTCTGGGAGGATGGGGAACATGGACGTGGCCGCACTCATCGAGCAACACCGGCAGCGCTTCACGCCCGCTGAGCGTCGCGTCGCCGCGGTCGTGCTCGACCAACCTCAGCTGGTGGCGTTCGGGACGGTGGCCGAGCTGGCCCGGACGGCCTCAACCAGTGGCGCTTCGGTGATCCGACTGTCGACCAAGCTCGGCTTCGACGGCTTCTCGTCGCTCCAAGACAGCGTGCAACGCGACCTCGGACGGCGGCTGCGCCCGGCCACCGCCCGCATCCGCCAACCCGAGTCGGGCGATCCGTTGGGACGGGCCCTCCAGGTGGAGCTGGACAACACCCAGACCACCCTCGACGGCGTGGCCCGGGACCGTTTCGATCTGGCCGTGCAGGCCCTGGCCAACTCCACCAGCCGCGTGTACCTGCTCAGCGGTGACGCGTCGCTCGGCATCGGCTCCCAGACCGTGTCAGATCTGTCCATGTTGCGACCGGGCGTGACCCAGGTGACCGGCACCGAGGTGCAGATCTACCGGACGCTGGCCGAGATGCGCCCAGGCGACGCGGTGGTGGCACTCGACCTGGCTCGCTACGACGCCTGGCTCATCGACGCGGCCGAGGCGGCGTCCCAGCGCCGGGCCACGGTGATCGCCTTGACCGACAGCGCGCTGTCGCCGTTGGCCCGGGTGGCCGACCTGCATTTCGCGGTGCGGGCCAAGGGCACCGGACCATTCGACAGCTACGTGGGGGCGCTCGCGCTGCTCAACGCGCTGGTGGCGGGGGTGGCCGACCTGCTGCGGGCCTCGGCCACCGAATCGCTCGACCGCATCGAAGCGGCGTGGTCAGAGGCGGGCGTGCTGATCGACGAGTGAGGCCACGCCGTCGGCGAACGTGTCGATGTCAGCCTCCGTGGTGTCGAAGCTCGTCATCCACCGCACCTCGGTGGTCGGCTCGTCCCACACCCAGAAGAAGGACCAGGCTTGCAGGGCCTCGAGGGCGTCGCGCGGCACGGTGGCGAACACCGCGTTGACCTCGGGGCGGCGCTGCAGGACAACACCGTCGATGCCTTCCACCCGATCGGCCAGCCGGGCCGCCATGGCGTTGGCGTGGCCGGCGTTGCGCAGCCACAGGTCGTTCGTGAGCAACGCTTCGAACTGGGCCGAGACGAAGCGCATCTTGGACGGCAGCTGGGCCGCCTGCTTACGCACGAACCGGGCCGTCCGTCCGAGCTCGGGGGTCAGGAACACGACCGCCTCGCCGTACATGAGCCCGTTCTTGGTGCCACCGAAGGTCAACACGTCCACCCCCGCGTCGACGGTGAACGAGCGGACGTCTCCGCCGAGGGCGGCGGCCGCGTTGGCGATGCGGGCGCCATCGAGGTGCACGAGCAGACCGTGGCGATGAGCGGTGTCGACCAGCGCGGCGATCTCGTCAGACTGGTAGAGGGTCCCCATCTCGGTGGACTGGGTGATGGACACCACCCGGGGCTGGACGTGGTGCTCGTCGCCCAACCCGTGGAGTTGCTCGACGATCTGCTCGGGCCGGAGCTTGCCATCGGGGGTGGGGAGGCCGATCAACTTGCTGCCGGTGAAGCGCTCGGGGGCGCCGCACTCGTCGACGTTGATGTGGGCCGATTCGGGGCAGATCACCGCCTCGTACGGGGCAAGCAGGCATTGCAGCCCGACGATGTTGGCCCCGGTCCCACCCCAGGTGAAAAACACGTCGGCTGACACCCCGAAGAGGTCCCGCAGGGCACCGCGGGCCCGGGCCGTCCAGGGGTCGGCGCCGTAGGCCAGGGCCCCGCCGACGTTGGCGGCGGCGATAGCCGCAAGCACGTCTGGATGGACGCCCGAGGCGTTGTCGCTGGCGAACGAGCTCAGGGGTGCTTCGGGTGGCATGGGCCAACCCTACCCACGCTCGCCTCCAGCTGATTGAAACGTTCATTTCAGAACACGTTGTGTTTAGAATGACTGTTCCATGACGTTGCTCGACCACCTCCCTGCCCTGAGCTCGCCCGATTCTCTCCTCGGGCGACCGCATCTCTCCGGGTTGCGCGCCCTGCTGGCTGCGTTGCCGGCCAACGGCGGTCGCCCGGTGGCCGTGACCGACCACCTCGATGGCGGCACCGGGACCAACGCCGTTCCCGTCCTCATCCTCGATGGGCCTACACCGGCGCGCACCCTCGACCACCTGCGCCGCCATCTCACCCTCGGCGGACGGGCGGTCGTGGCCGTATCGCCCCAGTCGGCCCCGATGGTGGCTCAGATCGCGCCCATCCAGCCGGCCGACAGGATCATGGTGGGTCCGCGGGCCGATGATCCGCTGGTCATGGATCCCCACGTCGTGGGGTCGGGAACGGGGCCGCTCGATGGCCTCCGCCTCGAAGCCGACGACCTGGTATCGCTGCTCGGTACCGATGACGGCACGGAGACGACCGCGGCCCGGAGTGTCCACCCGGCGGTCCTCGTCGCCGACCAGGCGGTGGTGGCGGCCGCCCAGGTAGGAACCGGCATGCTCGTCGTGGTCGGCTCCATCGGGGCCCTGACCAACCGCTGGATCGCCGCGGCCGACAACGCCACCGTGCTGGCGTGGGCCATTTCCGGTGTGACCGACCCGTCGGTGGCCGCCAGCGTGGGTGACCACCTCCCCCGACCCACCCCTGGTGGCGGCGGCCACGCCGCGGTGCAGGCCATCGACAACGGCGGTGACGACACCCTGGTGGCCTTGGTGCCCGACCCCGACGTGGCCATCGGATCGGTCGCCTTCCTCCAGGCCGCCGGGCGCGCCGGACGACTGCTGTCGCCGGAGGTGCACGACGCGCTGTGCGATTTCGCCGACGCCGGTGCCCCCGCCGGCGCCATCTTGTTGAAGGGCCTGCCCATCGGCGACATCCCCGCCACCCCGGCCTCCCCGGTGGACCCCACCGGCAAGGACCACCTCAGCGAGTTCGTCCTGCTCACGGTGGCTCGCCGGTTGGGCCAGCCCATCGGCTACGAGCCCGAGCACGGGGGCGACATCGTGCAGAACCTGCTGCCCACCCGGGGCGACCTGGCCCGCCAGACGTCCACCTCGTCGGGCGTCGAGCTCGAGTTCCACACCGAGACCGCCTTCCACCCCCACAAGCCCCGGTTCCTGTTGCTTCTGTGCCTGCGCGGTGACCCCCAGGCCGAAACGCTGCTGTGCTCGATCAGCCAGGTCATGGGGAAGCTGCCACTCGGGGTCCAGCAGGTGCTGCGTGAGCCGCGGTTTCGCACCGGGGTCGACGAGTCGTTCACCGGCACCCGCTCGGATCGGCTGGGCAATGCCATGGCCGTGCTCGGCGGGACCGAGGAAGTGCCGACCTTCACGTTCGACGCCGACCTCATGACCGGGCTCGACCCCGAGGCCTCCGACGCCCTGGAAGCCCTGCGCACGGTCATCCGCGAGGAGCACATCGGCCTCGCTCTCGAAGCCGGCGATCTGCTGGTGGTGGACAACAGCGTGAGCGTGCACGGCCGCTCATCGTTTGCCGCCCGCTTCGACGGCACCGACCGCTGGCTGCAGCGGACGTTCGTGGTGACCGACCTCGCCGCCAGCGCCACCAACCGCCGCGGCCGCGTCATCACCACCCCCTTCGCCTGACCCTGGGGCGGTACGGTGACCGCCGTGGGAACTCCTGGGGGAACGCGATGCACCGGTCGGACCATCGTCTGCGTTGCGCTTGCGCTCGTGACGATCACCGCGGCGTGCTCGTCGAGCAGTCAGCCCAACGATCAATCGGCCGGGTCCAGCGCCACGACGCAGCCGGCCCAGGCGGCGCCACTTCCGGGGCTCACCGCCATCCGCGGCCCTGATGCCCGGGTCGTGGACGACAAGGGCCGCCAGGTGCTGTTGCGGGGTGTGAACCTCAACGTGTTGGGCGACTACTTCCAGGCCAACGCCAAGTACCCGACAGTGATCCCGGCGACCGACGCCGACTGGGCCGAGATGGCCGCCGACGGGTTCAACGTGGTGCGGCTGCTGGTGAGCTGGTCTGCCCTCGAACCGACCAAGGGCGCCTTCGACGCCGCCTATGTCGCCCGCATCCATGAAGCGGTCGATGCGGCCAAGGCGCATGGCATCTACGTGGTGCTCGACATGCACCAAGACGCCTACGGCAAGTTCGTGGCCAGCCCGCCAGGGACAACCTGCCCCGCCCAGGCCAAGCCCGGTATCGGCTGGGACGGCGCCCCCGAATGGGCCACCATCACCGGTGGGGCCGACACGTGTGCGGCCGCCGGCATTCGCGAGTTGGCCCCGGCCGTCATGAAGGCGTTCGAGAACTTCTACGCCGACACCGACGGGATCCAGACGGAGCTGACCAAGACCTGGGCGTCACTGGCCGGCGCGTTCGCCACCGATCCGGTCATCGCTGGCTATGACCTATTCAACGAGCCCAACTGGGGATCGGACCCCGACTCCTCGGGCGCCAGGCTCGGCGCCTTCACCCAGAAGACGATCGCCGCCATCCGCAGCGCGGAGCAGGCGGCGGGCGGCACCTCCCACATCGCGTTCTTCGAGCCGGTGGTGATCTGGCCCAAGAAGGGCACGTCGCCCCCGGCCTCGACCATCACTGACCAGAACGTGGTGTTCGCCCCCCACAACTACAACGACTCCATTCAGGGCGGGACCATCGCCGAGGGATTCGCCGCCGCCGCCAGTTCGGCGGCAGGGTACGGTACGACCTTCTGGATCGGCGAGTACGGCTGGTTCGGCAACCCCGCCGAGGATGCGTTGAAGGTGGCGGAATACGCCTCGCAGGAGGACCGATACAAAGTCGGTGGGACCTGGTGGCAATGGAAGCAGGCGTGCGGTGATCCCCATTCGGTCGGCGCCCGCGACGCCGAGCCGCCGGCCGAACTGGTCCACCTGCACCACACCGCCTGCCCCGGCGACGTGGACCAGGGACCGGTCACGGAGTTCGTGCAGGTCTTGAGCCGGGCCTACCCGCGCTACGCCCCGGGGCAGTTGCTCAAGTTCTTCAGTGATCCAGCCACCGGGGACTTCACCATCACCGGTACCGCCACCAGTGCCGATGGCGGGAGCAAGCTGGACGTGTGGATCCCCGACGGTGGCCGGGGCAAGCCCACGCCCAGCGGCTGCGGCCTGGGGCCGATCGACATCCAGACGGTGGACGGCGGCTACCGGGCCACGGCCGAGGTCCAAGGGCCGACCTACACCATGCTCGCCACCGCCACCGCCACTGGCACGACGCCCACCTGCTGAGCGACCGTCCTCGGAACCCCGCCTG
>DHIQ01000098.1:5050-8074 GCA_002403895.1 Candidatus Neomicrothrix sp. UBA4742 | reverse complement strand
AGCCTGCGACCGAAGGACCAAGAGAATCGGATCAAATCCAGTAATTCCCCGCCATCGGCCCTATTCCGACAGAAATCGGGCAGCATAGGGACGTGGGCACTCGGATCTTGGCCGTTGAAGACGACGAGCGCATCCGCACCGCGGTCAAAATGGCACTCGAGGACGAAGGCTGGACCGTCGAGGAGGCCGACAACGGCGAGGACGCCCTCGATCTGTTCAATCATCACCCCACCGATGTCGTGCTGATCGACATCATGTTGCCCGGCATCGACGGGTTCGAGGTGTGCCGCTCCATCCGCCGGGCCAGCGACGTGCCCATCGTCATGGTGACCGCCCGGGCCGACACCCACGACGTGGTGGCCGGGCTCGAAGCAGGCGCTGACGACTACCTGACGAAACCGTTCGCCCCCAAGGAGCTCTCCGCCCGCATCCGAGCCCTGCTGCGGCGGGCCCGCACCACCGACCCGGCCATCGCCCACCTGAAGTTCGGCGACCTGGAGATCATCCCCGAAGAGGGGGTGGTGCTCCGGAACAGCCAAGAGGTTCACCTCACCAAGACCGAGTTCCGCCTGTTGGTGGAACTGGCCTCCGGGCCGGGACGGGTGTTCAGCCGTGAGGTGCTGCTGGAGCGGGTCTGGGGCTACGGTTATTTCGGTGACGGCCGCCTGGTCGATGTTCACATCAGGCGGTTGCGCACCAAGATCGAGTCCGATCCGGCCAACCCGCGGCACGTGGTGACCGTGCGGGGGCTGGGCTACAAGCTCCAGACCTGAGCCCTCGCCGCCGTCCGGGGCGGACGGGCCCCCGAGGATCACCTTGCCCCTATGGCGAACACCCCCACACCGACGGCTTGGGCTGCGGGCCAGGCAGACGCTCACCTTCGCCCTGGGTGCGGCGCTGCTGTCGGCGTTCCTGGCGGTGACCACCTTCGGCCTGACCCGGGAGAACCTCCTGCAGCAGCGCGAGGACACCGCGGTGTCGCGCGCCTACGTGAACGCCGCCACGGTGCGCACTGGCCTCAGCCAGTCGGTCAATATGGGACCCCTCATCGGCTCACTGCCCACTCCAGACGGCGCCCAGCCGGTGATCCAGTACCACTCGGAATGGAACGCCAAGAACGCGGCCGACTTCGGCAAGGAAACGCTGCCCCAGTCCCTGCGCGACGAGGTGGCGGCCGGGATGCCGGCCCGCATGCGCTTCCAGCACAACGGCCAGCCCTACCTCGCCGTGGGCGTCCCCATTCCGGCCGCCGACGCCGCCTACTACGAGATCGTCTCGCTGGCCGAAGCTCAGCACACGCTGGAGAACCTGGCCATCACCCTCATCGGCGCCTCGTTGCTCACCATCGTGGCCGGGGGCCTCTTGGGCTGGTGGGCGTCACGCCGGGGCCTCGCTCCCCTCCTCGATGTCGGTACCGCGGCCGAGGCCATCGCCGGTGGCCGGCTCGATACCCGGCTGACCGTGGGTGACGACCCGGACCTGGACGTGCTGGCGGTCCCCTTCAATCACATGGCCCAGGCCTTGGAGGACCGCGTCGATCGTGATGCTCGCTTCGCGTCGGACGTGAGCCACGAGCTCCGGTCGCCGCTCATGACGCTAGCCGCCTCGGTCGAGGTGCTGGAGAACAGCCGAGACGAGATGCCGGACCGGGCCCAGACTGCCCTCGACCTGTTGTCGGCCGACGTCGACCGGTTCCAGCAACTGGTGGAGGATCTCCTGGAGATCTCCCGCTTCGATGTGGGCGCCATCAAGTTGCATCTCGAAGAAGTGCTGGTGGCCGAGATGGTCAGTCAGGCGGTCAGCGTGCTCGGCGGCGGGCGCGTCCCGGTACGATTCGACGACGAGATCAGCACCGTCGTGGTTCGGGTCGACAAACGGCGCTTCGCCCGGGTGCTGGCCAACCTGCTCGACAACGCCGACAAGCACGCCGGCGGCCCCACCGCCGTGAAGATCGAGCTGCTCGACGAGGTGGTACAGATCGCGGTCGAAGACAACGGCAACGGGGTGGCCGAGGCCGAGCGCGAGGTCATCTTCGATCGCTTCTCGCGAGGCAGCGAGGGCGGGAACCGGGCCAGCGACAGCGGCGTCGGCCTCGGCCTGGCCCTGGTCGACGAGCACATGCGTCTGCACGGCGGCCGGGTGTGGGTCGAGGACCGGCGGGACGGCGAGTCGGGTGCCCGGTTCGTGGTGGAACTCCCGGTCGTGCCCCTGCCCCCCGGCGGGGCCGACGACCTCGACGACGAGATCTCCCACGAGACACCCGACAGCACGATGCCCGAGGAAAGCCTGGCCCCGTGACCGCTCTCCATCGGATCGGCGCCGCCCTGTGCCTGGCGGTCCTGATCAGCGTTGTGGCCGTCGCCTGCGGCATCTCCAGCGACGACAAGCCCCGCGCCCTGGACGCCAACGACCTGCCGGCGTCGCTGGCCGCCAACCCCTCGGGCACCACCATCCCCGGCCCCGGCGACGGGAGCCGCCAGTCGGCCGAACTCTTCTTGGTGCAGACCACCGGCGCTACCGAGGTGCTGGTGAGCCATTCCACCCTGATCCCGGCGGTCACCGATTCCACTCAGCTCCCCCGGGTGGTCATCGAGGAGCTCATCGCCCAACAACCGGCCGACGGCTCAGGGGGCGACCCCACCCTCATCAACGCCATCCCGCCGACCGTGCAGGTACTCGACGCCACCGTGGATGGCAATGTCCTCGACCTCAATCTTTCGGACCTCGGCAGCGTCGAGCAGACCCGCCAGCTCCAGGCCGCGGCCCAGATCGTGTTCACCGCCACCGCTCTGCAGGGCATCGGCGCGGTGCGGTTCTCCATCGACGGTGCGCAGATCGCAGTCCCCCTCGATGACCAGATGTCGGACCCGGGCCATTCGGTGACGCGTCTCGACTACCCGAAGCTGACGCCCTAATCCAAGGTCTCCATCGGTCCAAGGCCTCGACTCAGTCGAGGGTCTCCGCTGGCGCCCACCCGCTAACCCACGACCGGGCCCGATCCCTCGAGCCTGAAGCGCTCCGGCC
>DHIQ01000098.1:404-4770 GCA_002403895.1 Candidatus Neomicrothrix sp. UBA4742 | reverse complement strand
TCAGCCGGCGAAGAAGACCTCCGCCACCCCGTGATACAGCGCCGGGTCGACCAGTTTGGGTTGGCCTACCGCGTCCCGGATGGGCACCCGCACGATCTGCCCCGATTGCAGGGCCATCATCGTGCCGAACGCGCCGTCGTGGACGGCGTCGATGGCGGCGATGCCGAACCGCGTGGCCAGTACCCGGTCGAAGGCGGTCGGGGTGCCGCCCCGCTGGACGTGGCCGAGGATGGTCATGCGGGTCTCGAAGCCGGTGCGAGCCTCGATCTGTTCGGCCAGTGTTTGACCGATGCCGCCGAGGCGGACATGACCGAACGCGTCGACCTCGCCCGAGACGGTGGCCATCGAGCCTTCGATCGACGTCGCCCCTTCCGCCACCACCACGATCGAGGCGAAGTTGCCCAGCGCGTGGCGCTTTACCAGGGCCTCACACACCGCGTCGAGGGCGAAGGGCTCTTCGGGGATGAGGATCATGGTGGCGCCCCCGGCGATCCCCGACCACAACGCAATGTGCCCGGCGTGGCGGCCCATGACTTCCACCACGATCACCCGATGATGCGACTCGGCGGTGGTGTGCAAGCGATCGATGGCTTCGGTGGCGATCTGTACGGCAGTGTCGAAGCCGAACGTCTGCTCGGTGGCGCTCAGGTCGTTGTCGATGGTCTTGGGCACCCCAACGACGGGGATGCCGAGCTCGTGGAGCTTGTCCGCCACCCCCAGGGTGTCGTCGCCGCCGATGGCGATGAGGGCATCCAGCCCGACGCGCTCGAGCGAGGCTCGACACTGTTCGACCCCGCCATCGATCTTGAACGGGTTCGTGCGCGACGAGCCGAGGATGGTGCCGCCCCGGGGCAGGGTGCCCCGCATGGCCTCCACGTCGAGCGGTCGCGACTCGCCGTCGAGCACGCCGCGCCAGCCATCGAGAAAGCCGATGAGTTCGTCGCCGAACTGGCGCTCGCCTTTGCGCACGATGGCGCGCATGACGGCGTTCAACCCCGGGCAATCACCACCGCCGGTCAACATGGCAACCCGCATGTCCTGCCTCCTCCGTGGGCCCGGCCCGTGAGCCAACCCTACCCAGCCCGCCGCGGCCTAGCCTCTCCTGCCATGCCTGTCGTGATCGCCATCGATGCAGGGACGACCGGGGTGCGGGCCATCGCCTTCGACCGCAGCGGTCGGGTGGTGGGGTCGTCCTACCGGGAGTTCCCCCAGTACTTCCCCCAGCCGGGGTGGGTGGAACACGACGCCGTCGAGATCTGGGAGGCGGTGCAGACCACTCTTGGCGAACTGTGTACCACCCTCGCCGAGCCGGTGGCCGCCATCGGCATCACCGACCAGCGCGAGACGACGGTGGTGTGGGACCGGGCCAGCGGCCAGCCGGTGCATCGGGCCATCGTGTGGCAGGACCGACGCACGGCGGCGCGTTGTGACGAGCTGCGCGAGGCCGGCCACCTGGACCTGGTGCGGCGCACCACCGGATTGGTGCTGGATCCCTATTTTTCGGCGTCCAAGCTGGAGTGGCTGTTCACCGAAGGCGGGGTGGCCGTGCGCGACGGGCTCGCCTTCGGCACCATCGACTCATGGTTGTTGTGGAACCTCACCGGAGGGCGGGCCGAGGCCGGGGCGGTCCATGCCACCGACGTCTCCAATGCCAGTCGGACGCTGCTGTTCGACATCAGGTCCCAACGTTGGTCGCCCGAGCTTTGCGCCCTGTTCGGGGTGCCCGAGACGTTGCTGCCCGAGGTGTTGCCCTCCAGCGGTCGCTTCGGGCTCACCGCCGAGGGCGTGGCCGGCGTGGGTGGCGGGGTCCCGGTGAGCGGCATCGCCGGGGACCAACAGGCTGCCCTGTTCGGTCAGGCCTGCTTCGAGCCGGGCATGACCAAGAACACCTACGGGACCGGGTCGTTCGTGTTGATGAACGTGGGCGAGAAGTGCCCCGAGCCGATGGAAGGCCTGCTCACCACCATCGCCTGGACCATCCCCGCTGCCAGCCTGACGTCCACCCCCGATTCCGGCTCGGTTGCCGGCCCGAATGCCGGCTCGGTCGCCAGCTCCAATGCCATCGCGGTCCGTGGCGGCGGCAGTCCGGCGGTCACCCACTACGCGCTGGAGGGGGCCATCTTCGTAACCGGCGCCGCCGTGCAGTGGCTGCGCGACGGGCTCGGCATCATCGAACGAGCCGACGAGATGGAGGCCTTGGCGTCGTCCGTCCCCGACACCCAGGGCGTCATGGTGGTGCCCGCCTTCACCGGCCTCGGCAGCCCATGGTGGGACCCGTATGCCCGGGGCACGGTGCTGGGCATCAGCCGGGGGTTGGGCAGGGCCCATCTGGCCCGAGCCGTGATCGAAGCCATGGCGTTCCAGACCCGGGACGTGGTCGAAGCCATGACGGTGGCGTCGGGCCGCCACGTGCATGCCTTGCGGGCCGACGGCGGGGCGTCGGCCATGCGTCTGTTGTTGCAACTGCAGGCCGATCAGCTGCAGGTCCCAGTGACCCGGCCGAAGGTGCTGGAGACGACGGCGCTGGGGGCCGCGTACCTGGCCGGGCTGGCCGAAGGGGTGTGGCAGTCGTGCGCCGACATCACCGAGAACTGGGTGCTCGATATCGAGGTGTCACCGGCAGCGGAGGCCGAGACGGTGGACGTGAGCTACCAGCGCTGGCTGCGGGCCGTAGAACGGTCGCAGCATTGGGCCCAGCACTGACGACAGGTTCACCTCGGACCGGCCCGCGGTGAGTCCCGGCGTGCATGGATGCCCTGCGTGCTTCTGGGGCCGGACACCGCGCGGCGACTCCCGGCGTACGTCGGCGCCGCGGGCACAGGGTGATCAGCGAACCTCAGCGGGAAGACAGACGGGCCAGGCGGGAGCCGCGCGTTCTCAGTTCGCGAACCGGGTGTCCACGATCCGCGCCAGCGCTGCCGCCTGGCGCCGCTCCCGCGCATGAAATGGTGCGCCGTCGCGGCCGAGCACGAGGGCGAGCCCCGAGGCCGGCAGCGGGGCCCAGATGACATCGTCGGGCCCGCCGTCGCCGCCAGCCACCTTCGCGGACGACTGGCTGCCCTGGACGTAAGCGACGAGGCACGGGACGGCCGGCGCCTCGCCCTGGTGGGCGATGACTGTGGTGGTCTCCAGCTCGATGACGGCGGCCCACACCGCACCGACAGTCCGGACCGAGTGCACGCACAGTTCCTCGAGGGCCCTGGATTGGGTGGAGGCGCCGACCAGGATGGCCGCGGTCTCGAGGGCGTCGAGGCGGGCGTCACGGAGCGAGTCGGCAGCTGGCGCGATGGACTCGACGTCGACACCGTCGACCTGCTTCATCTCGCCGAGAAGGAGGTCTACCAGGCCGTCGGCGGGCAGCTCGACCACGAGCTCGTCGATGGCGCGCCCGGCGCCGCGTTCGAGGATGTCGATGCCGACCACGTCGCCACCCACGGCACCGACCCGGCTAGCCACCTGCCCGAGCGCCCCGGGGCGGTCGGGCATCCACACTCGGAGGATGTAGGTCATCGTCATGGGAGCAACGCTACGGACCGGCGATGAACGCCATGTTTCCGGCGCGCGAGCACTCCGTGTCGGGCAGCGGACGTTTGTATGGGGCCGGTCGGCCCATTTCTAGACCGCGCGGTCAAGTCCCCACTACCGTGTCGACCCATGACCCGCCGTCTGACCCAGCGAGGCCGTGAGCGACGCCAGCAGTTGATGGACTTCGCCGCCACCCGCTTCGCCGAGCAGGGGTACCACCCCACCTCGGTAGCCGAGATCGTGCAGGGTCTCGGGGTGGGCAAGGGCGTCTTCTACTGGTATTTCTCCAGCAAGGAAGAACTGTTCCTGGAGATCTTGCGAGAGGCCCAGCAGGACCTGCGACGCACCCAGTCCCAGGCCATCGACGGGGTTGACGACCCGATCCGCCGCATCGAGCTGGGCATCCAGGCGTCGATGAAGTGGTCGAGTGAACACCCCGAGCTGTACAACCTGTTCGCCTTCGCCGCCACCGAGGAACGCTTCGCGCCCGCCCTGCGCAAGGGCCAGGAAGTCGCGGTCAGCGACGTCATGCGCCACGTGCAGGAAGGCATCGACCGGGGCGAGATCCGAGCCGGCGATCCCAACGTGATCGCCCACGCCATCCTCGGCGTGACCTCGCACCTGGCCCGGCGGTTCGTGCACGAAGAAGGTCAGCCGTGGCAGGACGTAGCCGACGCCGCCGTCGCCTTCTGCCTCGAGGGACTCCTCGTACCCTCCGCCGTCACCCCCGTCTGAGTCTCCCCGCTGGCCGCCTCGCTCGCGTCGCGCCTGCGGCCGGCGGGTCCTGTCTCCGGGGCGCGCCGCCATGCTCGCTTCGCTGCCGTGGCGGCTCTCCGCCCTG
>DHIQ01000098.1:0-193 GCA_002403895.1 Candidatus Neomicrothrix sp. UBA4742 | reverse complement strand
GCGCACCGCCATGCTCGCTTCGCTGCGCGTGGCGGCTCTCCGCCCTGGCGCCACCCGCCGGCCTTCGGGGCGACGGTCGGCTTCGCCGACCGGGCGGGGCCAGGGCGGAAGGTGTTCGCGCTGGAGGGAACCCTCGTCGCGAGCGAATAGGGGCGGTACCTGACGATGGCACGGCGGCTGGCACGAGAACGGG
>DHIQ01000153.1:4574-4765 GCA_002403895.1 Candidatus Neomicrothrix sp. UBA4742 | reverse complement strand
TGCTCATCGATCATCGTTGATCCTTTCTGGAGCCCATGAGCAGAGACGGTCTAGTGCCGCTCGCCACCGAAGAAGGACGACCACGGCACGTGCAGCGGAGCGTCCTTGTACGCCACATCGAACAGGAACCGGGTGAGAGGGAAGTCCTCCGCCGCCACGACACCGCGCGCGGTCAGATTGTCCAGGGCCGC
>DHIQ01000153.1:0-4420 GCA_002403895.1 Candidatus Neomicrothrix sp. UBA4742 | reverse complement strand
GTCCAGGGCCGCGCCGATCACGCCGATCGCTGCCACGCCCTCGAGAGTGATCCCCTTCATGTGGACGTCGCGCACCTCCGAGAACGGGATCCCCCGGCCGACATACGTACCGGCGCGGACGTTCCGTCCGCCCATGGACGTGACGAACATGTCGCCCACCCCACCCAGCCCGTCCCCTGTCGTCGGGTCGCCGCCCAACAGCCGGATGTACTGATGGATCTCACGGGAGCCCTGGGCGAACAGGGCTGCGGAGTAGTTGAACATCACGTACGGGTTGTCCCGCTCCCCCTCCTTGTCGAGAAGCCCTTCGGCGAAGCCGGCCGCGAACGCGAAGACGTTCTTGGTAGCCGCGCCGACCTCGTTCCCGATGAAGTCGGTGGACGTCCAGACGTGGTAGTAGTCGGTCCGGTACATGTCAGCTATGGACTCGATCGAGTCGCGGTCCTCACCGTTGAACACCACGCAGGACTGCCGTCGGATCGCCAGCTCGCCGGCGATGCACGGTCCCACGATCGCCGACCAGGTGACCTGGTCCGCCAGGTCACCGACCGCGCGCTGCAGGACGTGCGGGAGGATGCGCAAGGTGCCATCCGGTTCGGCGTGTAAGCCCTTCGTGACAACCAGGACCTTCTGACCGGGTCGAAGGTGACGGGCGAGCTGCTCGCCGACCCACTCGATCCCGAACGAGTTCACCCCGACCATCACAACATCCGCGCCCGCGAACCCCTCGTCGATGTCGGCGAAGCGGTGGGCCACCACGCCCGGGTCCAGCTTCACGCCCAGGACGGGATGGATGCCGCTGGCCCTGATGGAGTCGATGATGTGGTCGTCGAGGTGCGTGCCGATGAGGTGGACCTCGTGGCCGTTGTCGCGAGCCGGGTTGGTCAGCGCCGAGGCCATCACCCCCGCACCGAGTACTGCGATTCTGCTCATCAGTTGCCCTTCTGTTCCACTGCGATCACATCAGTGGGTATTCGGTCATGCCCTTGGTTGCCTGGGACCCAGTGAACCGCAGGTCGTCTTCGAAGTCCTGATCGACCCGACCCTCGCGGCCAGCCCCGTTGACGGCCACTACAGCGCCTCGGCCCACTCGACAACAACTTTCGCGAACAAGTCGGGATCCGCCCCGTGCATGGAATGGGGCATCGTGGGAAACGACTGGTACGTGAACTCCTGACCGGTTGCTTCGATCAGTCTCCGCACTTGGCCGGCTTGCTGATCGGAGATGGCGCCGAGCAAGAACCCGGTTGCCGGGTCCACCTTCCGGAAGTGGTGGGTGAAGAGCACCGGCACCCGAACCTGGCTCACCATCGTGCTGTGGTCACAGCTGCGTGCTATCTCGCCACTAGCGAATGCATACGCCCACTCGGGGTCGTACTCCCGCATGTTCTGTGGCGCCTTCCCCGGGGCCGGGGCCTCCTCGTTCGGGTTGGCCATCGCAGCAAGCGCCTCGCCGAGCACAGGGGGGACCTCGGACTCCAGGGCGCGTCCGAGGCGACCTGCTGGTCCGCCTCGGGCCTTGGATCCGACGGTTGAATCCAAGCCGTACGCCCTGGTCGTGGCCGGTCTCATCGCCGAAGCGCAGACAAACCCCGAGTTCGCCGACTTGTACCGACGGCACTTCGTCCAGCCTCGCCGCGACGCGACCCGCGCGCTCCTCGTCGCGGCGATGGACCGCGGGGAGATCGCCTCCGACACCGACCTCGAGGTCACACTCGACCTGTTGTACGGGCCGATCTACCACCGCCTACTCCACGGCCACGCCCCCCTCACCGAAGACTTTGCGCACCAAGTCATCGACACCGTCATCACCGCGATATCAGAGAAGAGACCCGACCGTCATGGCGACTAGCCTCATCACGCCAACTTCGGAGCGGTCGCTGCTCCCACTGGCGGAGGTCACCGACCGACTACGCATCCGTGGCCAGCACTATGTCGGCGTCAAGACGATCCCCGTGGAGCGAATCATCGGCTCGGTCGATCGAGCCGTCGACTTCGACCGGCTGTTCCACCCACGCCGCTGGCCGCTGCACCGCCGACTGCAGGCACTGCGTGACGCCTTCCCACACGGAATGGTGCCAGCCATTGTCGCCTACGAGGTGGACGGGCTGTACTTCGTCGTCGACGGACACCACCGGGTCGCCCTGGCCCATGAACTGCACATGGACTACATCGAAGCTGAAGTCACCGCCATCACCACGTCCCATGCCCTGACACCCGACGTCGACATCCGCCAGTTGATCCACACCGAGCAGCACCGAATCTTCAAGGAACGCACCGGGCTACTGGTCCGTCACCCCGACGCGAGGATCGAGCTCAGCCGCCCTGGCAGCTACCGCCAGCTACTTGATCTGGTCGAGGCCCACGCATACCAGCTGAGCGTCCAAAGTGGCCATCTGATCCCTATGGAAGACGCCACCGCGGACTGGTACGACACCGACTACCGCCCGGCCACGATCGCTATCCACCAGGCAAAGCTCCCGCACGCTTACAAACACACAACGAAGGCCGACCTCTACCTGTGGGTCCAGGCCAAACGCCGCGAGCTGCGAACATCGGAGCGAACAACGACTTGGGCCGAAGCTGCGTTCGCCGTCCGCCGCGACGGCGTCCCCCGCCGCGAGCAACGAGCCTTCAAACGGGAGCGGCGGCAACCCCTGGCCCCGGCAGCCTCAACTCAGCGGGCTCCGCGCACCGAGCGAGCCCGCAGGCTCGAACTGACTCCCTCGACAGGTGTTGGGCACTCGCGCGACTCAACGCTGCCAGCAATTCGACTGTAGAACCATGCCCTGGCGGTATCTTTTTGATCTTGCGTCTGATCCTCGGGGGGAACCGTTTGTCACCTGAACTGGCCGCGGTCGAAGTCGCGCCTGCCTCGTCCGCGCTGCGGGCGGTGTGGGGTTCGCCGTTGTACCGCGGGGCGACCGTGGCGCTGTTTCTGTCCGGGCTCGGGATCTCGGCCGCGGCGCCGCAGATCACAATGTTCCTGGTTGATGACCTGCATGTCTCGCTGACCACGGCGGGCCTGTACTACCTCACGAGCATCACCTCCCCGGTCGCCGGGTACTTCATCGGCGCCCGGTCGGACCGCACCGGCAAACGGCTCGGGCTGTTCCGGCTCTGCGCCGTGGCTGGGTTCCTGGGTTGGTGCGCCATGGCGCTGGCGCATCAGGTGTGGATGCCGTTCGTGATCAGCGCTGTGGTCTTGGCCTTCGCCGGCGGCGCCGGGTCACAGCTGTTCGCCGCGGTCCACGACGACCTCCAGGCCACCGCCAGCCCAGTCGGCGACGGGGTCGTCTCGATCGTGCGCATGGCGCTGACCGCCGGGTGGGTCGTGGGCCCGGTCGCGGGGTCTCTGCTGGCCACCGCTGCAGGCCCGCGCGCGATGCTTGTGGCCACCGGGGTCTGCACCCTGGCGCAGATCGTCCCGATGGGCTTTGCCCGCGCCCGCTCAGCGCCCGGAGCGCAGATCGAGGAGGCGATCGGTGCCCCAGCTCTGATGCGTGTGGGGGTGCGGACCATGTTGCCTCTGCTCGCCTTCACTGGCCTGTACGTGCTCGTCTACGCCGGAGAGCCGATCAAGTACGGCTACCTGACGATCTATATGCACGACGACTTGCACCTGCCGACGGCACTCAGCGGCGCGGTCATCGGCATCCAGCCCCTGATCGAGCTGATCCTCATGCCCGTGGCCGTGGTCGTCGCCCGCCGCACAGGGATGATGCGCCTGATGATCCTCGGAGCAGCCTTCGGGGTCGGCGCGAACCTCTGCTTCGCCCTGACCGGCAGCGCGACCGGCATGTTCGCCGGGCAGATCCTGATGGGCGGAGTGTGGGGAGTGTTCGCCGGCCTCGGCATCATCGTCGCCCAGCGCTTGCTCCCGGAAGCCGTCGCAACAGCCTCGGCCGTCTTCATGAGCTCGACAGCAGTCGCCAGCGCCCTGGGCGGGCTCACCGGAAGCCTCGGGGTGGGCTTCCTGGGGCTGCCGCACGTCTTCCTCGCACCGGTCCTGTACGGCCTGGTGGCGACGGTCGGCATCGCTGTCATGAGCCGCTCCCGGCACGCCGTCGGCTAACGCAGCCAGGATCAAGACGCCCTGTCGATCGAAGGCCTGGCGCCCCTCGCCCCTTATTGACCGAGCGTTGTGCACGGGTCGCGTCCCAGGAAGGCAGCCAGGCGTTCCCAGTCGTCAGCACCGGGGCCGGGTCGACCTCGGTCCCGAAAGGGGCTCCAGGCTCGACCATGTTGCGGTACTGAGATTTGATCCAGGCCCGTGCCCCCTCGAGCGCCGGCACCGCGAGAGAAGGATCCAGCTTGTCGATCTGTCCGGTGGCCTTGGCCAGGTCCCACGCGTGTGCGCCCAGTTCTGCCAGGTACATGTCCACCAGGGTGGCCCCCGTGTACTGCCTGTCTCTTATAC
>DHIQ01000162.1:4990-5562 GCA_002403895.1 Candidatus Neomicrothrix sp. UBA4742 | reverse complement strand
AGTAGGTGAGCAGCCGCAGCGTGAGGAGGCTGCGCATGACTTCGGCCTGGCCGGGGCCGTCGTAGTTGATGGCGCTCGACCACCGTCGCCACCCGGCCGCGTCCTCGACCAGGGACCGCCAGGCGTGGTCGGGGTGGATCATGGTGAGGGGACCGCGATGCGCGGCGGTGACCGCAAGGGTGAGCGGTTGGTCGGGGCGGATCTCGACGTCGATGGCCGAGCCGGGGGTGATGGGGATGGGTGGATCCGTCGAGAGAGCGACGGCGGTTGACCCCTCCCCGCAGACCACACCCAGCGCCCCCGGCCGGGCCCGCAGGGGTCGACGGTCGAAGCCGGCCCGGGGATCGAAGGATACCGTGACCCGCACCGGGGCGCCGCGGGCTTCGAGGCGCCGAACCAGGCACAAGGTCGGGAACACCGAGGCCCCGAGGTCGCTGACCATGCCTTCGGTCAGCACCAGGCGGCCGGGGCCGACCTGCCACACGGTCTCCAGGACGGCGGTCCCAGGCTGGTAGCGCCGGCCGACGAGGCTGGCCGGACCGGCGGGCCCGGCGGCGAAGTGGCCTCCATGC
>DHIQ01000162.1:0-4884 GCA_002403895.1 Candidatus Neomicrothrix sp. UBA4742 | reverse complement strand
CCGTCGAAGTGGGGAAGGCAGAGCCAATCGATGGAGCCGCGCTCGTCAACGAGGGCAGCGGTGCGGGTATCTCCGAGGAGTCCGTAGTCGGCGATCCGACCTCTCATCGACCTTGACTTTAGAGCGTTGAGGTGCTGGGCTCATGGGTCATGAGCCTTGCTCAACGCGACCTGCTCGATCTCGAAGCGCCCGGCCCGCAGCTTTCGGCGGTGGGCAGCGGCAGCGCCGTCGATCTCGTCGCCGCGGAACCCGCGTCGTCGAGCTGTTCGCCCGCTGGCTGCCGGTGCAGGAGCGGCTCACCACTCAGGCGGCCGACTGGCTGGACGAGCACGTGCGGCCCGAGGGGGTGGGGGGTGGTCCTGTCGGCCGAGCACTCGTGCATGACCCTGCGGGGTGTGCAGAAGCCGGGGGCGCGCACGGTCACCTCCGCGCTGCGGGGCTTGGTCCGCGAGGACGGCCGGACCCGCCAGGAGTTCCTCGCCGCCGCCGGTATCGGCGGCCAGTTCTAACCACAGCACAAATGGGTACAAGACCCCCGTTCGGGCGCGGCGTGTCCGGGAACAGGAGCCAGCCATGCGGCACTTCTCCTTCCGTCCGGCTCTCACGCTGCGAGGCCGGCAGTTCAAGGGCCTGCGGGGCTTTGCGGGCAAGCCGCTCCACCCCCCGCTGACCGACATCCCGGTCGGGGCGTACATACTGGCCGCCGCGTTCGACCTCATCTCCGCGGTCGGCCACAACGAGGCGTGGGCCAGGGACTTCTACCGGGCGGCGTCGTTCACGCTCATCGGCGGCGCCGCGGTGTCGGTCCTCGCCGCCCTGACCGGGTTGTGGGACTGGCGGCGCTCCACCGAACCCGGCACCCAGGCCCGGCGCACCGTGAACGCCCACGCCTGGACCATGGTAACGGTCACGGTGCTGATCCTCACCGGCATCGCGGTGCGGGTCCTCGCGTTCTGGGACGAGCCGTCGACACCCGGCCTGGCGCTCGCCCTCACCCTCGCCGCCGCGGCGCTGACCGTGCTGGGCGGCATCATCGGCGGGTCGATCGCCTTCGACTATGGGTTCAACGTCGAGACGGCCGGCGACCACCCGGTGTGGCACCGGTCCGAGGTCGACGTGTTCCCGGGACACCAGGCCGCAACGGGCGGCGAGGACGCCGGCGAGACCGGCGCGGTCGACCTGACCCGGAGCGAGGACCCAGAGGCGACCGAAACCCGCCGCTGAGATGCCCACCGTCGTCGTCACCGGGGCCAGCGCGGGTGTGGGCCGGGCCGTGGTCCGGGCCTTCGCGGAACGAGGCGCCGACGTGGCGCTGCTGGCCCGTGGCCGCGACGGTCTCGAGGCCGCGGCCGAGGAGGTCGAGGCCGCCGGCCGGCAGGCGCTGGTCCTCCCCGTCGATGTCGCCGACGCCGACGCGGTCGAGGCGGCTGCGGCCACGACCGAAGCCGAGCTCGGCCCGATCGACGTCTGGGTCAACAACGCCATGGTGTCGGTCTTATCACCCGTCGAAGACCTGACGGCCGAGGAGGTGCGCCGGGTCACCGAGGTCACCTACCTCGGCTATGTCCACGGCACCCTCTCCGCGCTGCGGCGCATGCGTCCCCGCGACCGGGGCACGATCGTGCAGGTCGGCTCGGCCCTCGCCCACCGGGCCATCCCGCTGCAGGCCGCCTACTGCGGCGCCAAGCACGCCATCGAGGGGTTCACCGAGTCCCTGCGCTGCGAGCTGCTGCACGACCACAGCCGGGTGCGGGTCACCATGGTGCAGCTCCCGGCGCTCAACACACCGCAGTTCGCGTGGGTCCGCAGTCGGCTCCCCGGCCATCCCCAGCCGGTCCCGCCGATCTACCAGCCCGAGGTGGCGGCCGAGGCGGTGCTGTGGGCCGCGGCGCACGCACCCAAGGAGCTCAGCGTCGGGCGTTCCACGGTCCTCGCGCTGGCCGCCAACCGCATCAGCGCCGGGCTGGTCGACCGCTACCTGGCCCGCACCGGCTACGACAGCCAACAGCTGACCGAGCCCGTCGACGCCGACCGGCGCGACAACCTGTGGAATGCCAGCCGCGGTGACCCCGGTGCCCACGGCCGCTTCGACGATCGGGCCCTGGCCACGAGCTGGCAGCTCACGGCCCGCATGGCCGTGGGGGACGTGGCGGCCGCGCTCACCGGTGTCCTGGCGGGGAAGCGGAGGGCCCGATGAAGAAGATCGCGTCGGAGCTGCTCGTGGAGCGGCTCATCGACTGGGGCGTCGAGGTCGTGTTCGGCCTCCCCGGCGACGGCATCAACGGGATCATGGAGGGCCTGCGCCGCCACCAGGACCGCATCCGCTTCGTGCTGGTGCACCACGAGGAGGCGGCCGCGTTCATGGCCACCGGCTACGCCAAGGCCACCGGACGGCTCGGCGTGTGCCTGGCAACGTCGGGGCCGGGTGGGATCCATCTCCTCAACGGCCTCTACGACGCCAAGCTCGACCACGTCCCGGTACTGGCCATCACCGGGATGATGGGCACCGCCCAGCTCGGCACCGGCATCCAACAAGAGGTCCACCTCGAGCACCTCTTCGCAGACGTCGCCGAGTACAACACAGTCGTCACCGTCCCGACGTCGATCCCCGCCCTCGTCGACCTCGCGGCCCGTACCGCCCTCACCCGCCGGGGCGTCGCCCACCTCACCTTCCCGGTCGACATCCAGGAAGCCGACCCGACCCTCGAGCCCTACCAGGGCGGCCTCGGCGTGGCCCGCACCCCCGACACCGCCGCCCTGTTTCCCCGCTCCCCGGCGGTGCCACCAGCAGCGGAGCTGCAACGGGCGGCCGAGGTGCTCAACGGATCGGCACGCGTGGCGTTGCTGGTCGGGGCGGGCGCCCTCTACGCCGGAGCGGAGGTGGTCGCGGTCGCCGACGCGCTGGGCGCGCCGATCGTGAAGTCCCTTCCCGGCAAGGCCGTCATCGCCGACGGCCACCCGTTCACCACCGGCGGTCTCGGCCTGCTCGGCACCCGCCCGTCCTCGGTGGCCATGGAGACCTGCGACGCGCTGGTGATGGTCGGCACCAACTACCCCTACACCGCCTACCTGCCCGAGCAGGCCCGGGTCGTGCAGGTCGAGGTCGACCCCGTCCGGGCCGGCAACCGCCTCCCCATCGAGGTCGCGCTCATCGGTGACGCCGCCGAGAGCCTGCGGGCCCTGCTGCCGCTGCTGGAACCCAAGACGGACCGCCGCTTCCTCGAGGACCGCCAAGAGGAGATGCGCGAGTGGCGAACCGAGCTCGCCGCCCTCGAAGCCGCCGACCGCACCCCGATCCAACCGCAGTACCTGGCGCGGACCATCGACCGGCTCGCCGCCGATGACGCCATCCTGTGCACCGACTCGGGCACCATCGCCACCTGGTCGGCCCGCCACTTCGACATCCGCGGCGACCGCCAGTTCTACCTGTGCTCCAACCTGGCCTCCATGGCCTGCGGGCTGCCGTACGCGATCGCCGCCCAGCTCGCCCATCCCGGCCGGCAGGTGATCGCCTTCGTCGGCGACGGTGGGTTCGCCATGTTGATGGCCGAGTTCCTCACCGCCGCCCGCTACCAACTCCCCATCACCGTCGTGGTGAACAACAACGGCTGCCTGGGCCAGATCCTGTGGGAGCAGATGGTGCTCGGCTACCCCGAACACGGCGTGCGCTGGGAACGTCCCGCCGACTTCGCCCCCTGGGCCACTGCCTGCGGCGGTCAGGGCGTCCGGGTCGAGGATCCCGCCGACCTCGAACCGGCCCTGGCCGCCGCGCTTGCCTTCGACGGCCCCGCGCTGGTGGACGTCGTCGTCAACCCCGACGAGCCGCCCATGCCACCCAAGGTCAGCTACGAACAGGCCAAGGGCTTCGCCGAGGCGTTCCTGCGGGGCCAGCCCCGACGGGCCGCGATCGCCTCGACGTTGCTGCACGACAAGCTCGACCAGCTGAGGAGCTGACATGGACGCCTGGGACGGCTGGCCGTTCGCCCGCCTCTATCTCCTGGTGGCGGTGGCCTTCCTGGTCGTCGGCGGCCAGGTGTTCCTCTTCCACTGGCGGGCCGCGTTCCGGGCCAAGTCCATGTATGGCCCGGTCGTCATGGCCCCGATCATCGCCGCCGCCGGAGTGGCCGCGGCGATCGCCCGCACCGACGTCATCGGCTGGACGGCGACCGCCGTCTTCGCTGTCGGGTTCGTGGACGGCCTGATCGGCCTGGTCCTGCACCTGCGCGGCGTCGCCCGCCGCGTCGGCGGCTTCACCCTGCGCAACGTCATGGCCGGCCCGCCGTTCCTGCTGCCCCTCGCCTTCGGCGCGTTGGCGCTCACCGGCGGGCTGGCCGTCGTCTGGCAGGCGTGGTGAAGCCGCTCGAGCGGATCGGCGACCGCGAACGAGCGGTGATCGAGGAGCGGTCGGCCACCGGCTACGGCGTCGCCGAACTCCAGTACTTCGGCGGACCGGGAGAGGCGACGCTGCGGTCCTTGCTCGAACTGCTATTGCCTGGCGTGCCCGCCAACATCGACCTCGTCGGCTTTCTCGACGCCCACACCGGCAAGCCCATGGGCCGCGGTGACCGCCGCGACGGTCTTCCGCCCGAGCCCGACCTGTTTACCACCGGGCTCGCTGCACTCGACGACGCCGGGTTCAACGAACTGAGTGAGCACGAGCAGCGGGCCCTGATCGGCCGCATCCGCCGGGGCCAGGCCGACGACGAGCTGGGCGTGCCGGCCAAGGACTTCGTCGACCGGCTCCTCGACAAGGCACTGGCCGGCTACCTGGCTCACCCCGACACCTGGATCCGCATCGGCTTCACCGGTCCCGCCTACCCCGAGGGGTACGCCTGGATCGGCCCGGCCGCGGTGCGTGCCCGCCACGACAAGCAGCGTGGCTGG
>DHIQ01000191.1 GCA_002403895.1 Candidatus Neomicrothrix sp. UBA4742 | reverse complement strand
AGTTCCTGCTGTCGGTGTCCCACGACCTGCGCACACCGCTGACGTCGATTCAGGGCTATGCCGAAGCCATCGCCGACGGCGCCGCCCCCGACGATCGGGCCGCGGCCGGCATCATCCTGGCCGAATCGCGCCGGCTGGGGCGCCTGGTGCGCGACCTGCTCGATCTGGCCAAGCTCGAGGCCCGGCAGTTCACCTTCCGTCCCGCCGACATCGACCTGGCTGACGTGGTGACCGACTCGACCGACGGCTTCCGTCCTGACGTGAGCGCGGCCGGTCTGCGCCTGGACCTGGTCAAGCCATCAGGACCGGTGTGGGCACGGGCCGACCCCGACCGGCTCGCCCAGGTGGTGGCCAACCTCATCGAGAACGCCCGTAAGTTCGCGGCGAGCACCATCACCGTGGCCGTCGTCTCCGGTCCTACCGGGCCCGAGATCTCCGTGACCGATGACGGTCCCGGCATCTCGGCCGCCGACCTCCCTCACGTCTTCGAGCGGCTCTATGTGGCCGGCCACGAACCGGTACGAGCCGAGGTCGGATCAGGGCTGGGCCTGGCCATCGTGCGTGAGTTGGTCGAGGTCATGGACGGCCGGGTGTGGGCCGAGGCCAGTGACCACGGTGGCGCCCGCCTGGTGGTGCACCTGCCCCCACCGCCCGCTCCACACAGAGCGCCACCCATAGCGCCACCCACTCCGCCGCCCGCGTAGGCTGCCAAGCGAGCACTCTTCTGGCGGAGGTGGACCATGGTGACCACCTGTCAGGTCGGCGGCTGACCGTCACCGAAGCCGGTGGGCAGCTCGACCAACGGAAGGGCACGGATCTCGACTGCCAACTCGCCGGCCTCGCCCGACCCTGCGTCGGACCTACGGACGATGGCATTCGCCGGAGGCTCGACCGAGCGATGCACGAAACCCAGCCCGATCGACGTCCCGGTGCCGGGTGAGTAAGCGCTGCTCGTCACCGTGCCCACCACCTTGCCGTCCACCACGATCTCGTCGCCAACCGTGAACGCCTCGTCGCCGCTGAACACCAGGCTCCGCAGGTGGCGGGGGACGTTCCCTCCGCGAGAATCGATCCGGGCCACCAGTTCCTGGCCGGTGAAGCAGCCCTTGGTGAAGCTGACCGAGCCGTCGATTACCGCCTGGCCGAGCTCGGCGGGGATCACCCCTTCGGTGATCTCGGCCCCCATCTTCGGGATCCCGGCCACGATCCGATCGACCTCGATCTGGTCGTGATCGGCGGATCCGGCGTCCTCCCCCCCGCTGGTCACGGGCACGATCTCGGCCGCGGTGCGGATCTTGAAGCGCTGCAGCCGGGCCACGACCGCCTCGCCGTACCCCTCGTCGACCTCGAGCTCGAACGCCTCGTCCGCGGTGCGGGTCACCCCGAACCAGAAACCCAGCTTGCCCGTCGGCTCGAGCAGCAGGGTCGGCGCCGAGGCGCCGATCTCGAGGCCGAGCACATCCTGGCTGAGTTGGCCCTGAAGGTACGTCCCGGCCTCGGGACCGGTCACGGCGATCACGTCACGGCTCATGCCCCTATTGTCTCCCGAAATCTGAAGCGAAACGCACCGTGGAGGTGCTTTTCGCTTCAGATTTCGCCCGGGCCGGCAGGGCCCCGACGTCGATGGCGGTCAGGTGGCGGCGCGGCGCTGGGCGGTCATGCGGCGAGCGCCAGGGACGGCGACCAGCAGTGCTTGGGCCTTGTTGTGGCATTCCAGGTCCTCGTGCTCGGGCACGCTGTCGGCCACCACACCGGCGCCGGCCTGGACCGAGGCCCGCCCATCGGAGGCGACCACCATGGTGCGGATGGCGATGGCGGTGTCGATGTTGCCGGAGAAGTCGATGTAGCCCACGACCCCGGCGTAGGGCCCCCGCTTGACCGGCTCCAGCTCGTCGATGATCTCCATGGCCCGGACCTTCGGCGCCCCCGACACGGTGCCGGCCGGAAGCGTGGCCCGCAGCACGTCGATCGGGGTGCGGCCCTCGGCCAGCTCGCCCGACACTTGGGACGTGAGGTGCATGACGTGGCTGTAACGCTCCAACGTCATCATCTCGTCCACCTGCTCCGTGCCGAACTGCACGACGCGGCCGACGTCATTGCGGGCCAGGTCGACCAGCATCACGTGCTCGGCAATCTCCTTGGGGTGCTCGCTCAGCTCCGCGCCCATTCGCCGGTCTTCCTCATCGGTGCGCCCCCGGCGCCTGGTCCCGGCGATGGGCCGGGAAATGACCCGGTTGTCCAGCAGCTGCACCATGGGCTCCGGTGAGCATCCGATGAGGGTCACCTCCGGATGGCGGGAGAAGTACATGTACGGGCTGGGATTGACCTGGCGCAGGACGCGGTACACGTCGAACGGGTCGGCGCCGAGGTCGAAGTCGAAGCGTTGGGCCAGCACCACCTGGAAGATGTCACCGGCCAGGATGTACTCCTTGGCCACGTCCACTGCTCGGCAGTAGTCGCCCGAGCCCATCGACGAGCGAACCTCGGGCAGCTCCTCGTCGAGCAGAGGCGGATCGAGCAAGGGCTCGTCCAGGGCCCGGGCGCCGTCGATCGCCAGCTGCTCCAGCCGTGCGGCGGCCTCGTCGTAGGCCAGGTCGATCTGTTCTGTCGTGGCTTCGCTCGGGATCCACGCATTGGCGATGAGCGTGACCCGCTGGCGGAAATGATCGAAGGCGGCCAGCTCGCCGATGATCGACTGGATGGCGTCGGGGTAGTGGCGATCGTCGGTGGGCCCACCCGGGAGTTGTTCGACCTCGCGGACGACGTCATAGCCCAGGTATCCGACCAGGCCGCTGTGCAGGGGTGGTAGCTCGGGCAGCGACGGCGCTCGGTAGTGGCGCAAGGCCGCTTCGGTGGCCGCCAGGATGCCCTGGTCGCGCGGCACCGAGTCGGCCACAGGGTGGTCGGTCGTGATCTGGCGACCGTGGGCCACCAGCGTCGCCGCATGGTGGCGACCCACGAAGGACCAGCGACCCCACCGTTCGCCGTGCTCCACCGATTCGAGGAGGAAGCCAGGCTCGTCTCCCGGGCACAATCGGGCGAAGGCAGCTACCGGGGTGATCAGGTCAGCCAGCAGCTCGCGCCAGACCGGCACGACGGAGTAGTCGGCGGCGAGCGCGTGGAACTCCTCGCGGGTGGGGCGCAGCACGGCAGTCAGGACCCTGGGGTGGCTGCCGGGTCGGATTCGGGCCCGAACGAGCGGAAGAAGCACGAGAACTCACCGGTGTGGCAGGCCCCGTTGCCTTCCTGTTCCACCACGAACAACAGGGTGTCCCCGTCGCAGTCGTAGTGGCCCTCGCGGACGTACTGGCGATCGCCCGAGGTCTCGCCCTTGCACCAGTACTCCTGGCGGGAGCGGCTCCAGAACCAGGTACGCCCGGTATCGAGCGTCTGGCGGAGCGAGTCGGCGTTCATCCACGCCATCATCAGCACCCGACCGGTTCCCGCTTCCTGGATGATGGCGGCCACCAGCCCATCGGCATCGAACGTCACCGCCGCGAACTGCTCATCAGTGAAGGAGATCGGGGTGGAGACCGGCATGGGCGCTCATGGTAGGGGTCGCGCCCCGGTGCGACGAACCGGAATCCGCCCAACTGCAATCCGATCGAGAACGCGATCAGTGGGGCGGGGCGGCGCCGGGCGCCCCCTCCGCGGTAGCGGCCCGGGCTCGTTCGCTGAGCTCTACCAGCCAGGCCGGGCGGAGCGCCTCCCGCGCCTCCTCCTCACTCACCGGCGGGACGACGTCCCGGAGAAGCTCGGCGGCCTGACGCCGCCGTACCGCCGCTACAGGTAGAGACCGGTCGAGCCCTCCTCGAGGCGGCGGGCCGCCACCGCGTGGACGTCACGCTCGCGAAGGATGACGAAGTCCTCCCCCCGGACCTCGACCTCGTAACGGTCCTCGGGGTTGAACAGCACATGGTCGCCCGGCTCCATCTGGCGCACGTTGGGCCCGATGGCCACGATCTCGGCCCAGGCCAGGCGCTTTCCCACCTGGGCCGTGGCCGGGATGAGGATGCCCCCCGTGCTGCGGCGCTCGCCCTCGGATCCCCCGAGGCGAACGAGGATGCGGTCCGACATCATCTTGATCGGCAATTTGTCGGAGCCCGCGGCGAGACGGTCGGCCAGCGTGTCCCCCGGCTTGCCCGAAGGTGTGGCCGACCCCTTGGGGGCCGTTGCCGCCTCCCGCGCCTTGGGCGGGGCGCCGGACTCGGAAGCGGTCGGTTCCACGGTGGGATCGGCAGGTTCGTCGTCGGCGAGCACAGAACCGACGGTACCGTCTCCCACCATGGCCGACGACTCCACTGTCCCGACTGCGCTCCGGCTGGTGACGAACGACGGTGTCTCCCTTGAGGCCGAGGCGGTGCTACCGGAGGGCGCGACGGCGGCGGTGGTGCTGGCCCACCCCCACCCCCTCCACGGGGGCTCCATGCGCTCCCTCGTCACCAGCGAGCTGTTTCGCACGCTCCCGGGACACGGGCTCGCGGTGGTCCGCTTCAACTTCCGCGGGGTGGGCGAGTCCAAGGGTGCTCATGGCGCCGGGGTTGACGAGCGACTCGACATCGAGGCCGGCCTCGACCACCTGGCCGTCACCGTTCCCGGCCTCCCCCTCGTGGTGGCCGGCTGGTCCTTCGGGGCCGATGTCGCCCTCACGGTGCCCGATCCGCGGCTGGCCGGGTGGTTCCTCATCGCCCCGCCCATCCGCATCGTGCGCCTCGACGCGATGGTCGCCGCCCACGACCCCCGCCCCAAGCTGCTGGCCGTGCCCGAACACGACGAATTCCGTCCGCCGGCCGCGGCCCGCGAGGTCACCGCCGACTGGGTCAATACCCAGATCGAGGTGGTGGCCGGGGCCGATCACTACTTCGCCGGACGCACCGCCAAGCTGGTCGACCTGGCCGTCGGCTTCATCGCCTCGCTCAGCTGACCTCCGCCGTTCTGGCGATGTTGAGAAGGGCTAGGTGGTGGCGGGGCGGGTCACCACACCGTGGTCCGCCAGGCGGGCCTTAGCCTCGGCCACGGTGTGCTCGCCGAAGTGAAAGATGGAGGCGGCCAGCACCGCGTCGGCGCCACCCTCGACGACGCCGTCAACCAAGTGCTGGAGCTCCCCGACACCCCCGCTGGCGATGACAGGGATGCGCACGGCATCGACCACGGCGCGGGTCAACTCCAGGTCGAAGCCGTCACGGGTGCCGTCACGGTCCATCGACGTGAGCAGGATCTCACCGGCACCGAGTCGCTCGGCCTTGCGGGCCCACCACACGGCATCAGTGCCCGTCGCGGTACGACCGCCGTGGGTGAACACCTCGAACCCGCTCTTGGTGGGTGCGTCACTTTCGGGCGGGCAGCGGCGGGCGTCGATGGCCACCACCACACACTGGGAGCCGAACTCGGCCGCCAGCTCGCTGATGAGGTCGGGGCGCTGGAGCGCGGCGGTCATGACCGACACCTTGTCGGCGCCAGCCCGCAACAGCTGACGGGCATCCTCGACCGACCGGATGCCGCCGCCGATGGTGAAGGGGATGAACACCTTCTCCGCGGTGCGGCGCACCACGCCGATGATGGTGTCGCGCTCGTCGCTCGACGCGGTGATGTCGAGGAACACCAGCTCGTCGGCCCCCTCCGCGTCGTAGCGGGCGGCCAGTTCCACCGGGTCGCCGGCGTCACGCAAATCAACGAAGTTGACTCCCTTGACCACCCGCCCGGCGTCGACATCGAGACAGGGGATCACCCGGACAGCACGCATGCACGCGACCCTACCGGTGCCTCAGCCTCCGGCGGTCGCGGCCAACGCCTCCGCCAAGGTAAAGGCTCCCTCGTACAGCGCCCGGCCCACGATGACCCCGGACAACCGTCGGCCACCGGCCTCCAGCGCGTGCAAGGCCCGCAGGTCATCGAGCGTGCCGACCCCGCCGGAGGCGATGACGTCGATCGAGGTCTCAGCCAGCACCAGCGCCAGCCCGGCGAGATCGGGGCCCTCGAGCGTGCCGTCCCGACCGATCTCGGTCACCACCAAGGCGGCCACGCCGGCATCGGCAAAGCTACGGGCCACGTCGAGCAGGTCGCGGCCGGAACCCTGCTCCCAGCCCCGCACGGCCACATCGCCACCGCGGGCGTCGAGGCCGACCGCCACCGGGATGCGGGGGGCCAGCCGGCGCACGAGGTCGGGATCCTCCAGCGCCGCAGTCCCGAGCACCACCCGGGCGACGCCAGCCTCGGCCAGCGCCTGGGCGGCCGCCTCGTCCCGCACCCCGCCCCCGGCCTGGACCGGTACCGGGACGGCCGCGGCAATGGCGGCCACCACGGGCCGGTTGACGGGATCACCGGTGCGGGCGGCGTCGAGGTCCACCACGTGGATCCACGGCGCCCCGGCCTCGGCAAAGGCCACCGCCTGGGACACCGGGTCGTCCCCATAGACGGTCTCGCGCCCATAGTCGCCCTGGTAGAGCCGAACGCAGCGACCGCCGCGCAGATCGATGGCGGGATAGAGATCCATGGAGGCTCGCTCGATGCTCGAAGGAACGCTCAGCGCTCGTCGGGGCGGCCGACGCCAGGGCGGGCCGCCGATCGAGCGGCGGCAGCCAACGCCACGAAGTTGGTCAGGATCTGAAGACCCGAGGCGGCCGACTTCTCGGGATGGAACTGGGTGGCCCACAGGTTGTGGCGGACGACGGCCGCGGTGACCGGTCCCCCGTAGTCACAGGTGGCCACGACGTCGTCGCTGAGTTCGGCGGCATAGGAGTGCACGAAGTAGACCCAGATGGGCTCGGCCAAGCCCTCCAACATGGGCGACGGACGGCGCTGGTCGAGCACGTTCCACTGCATCTGGGGCCGCTTCACCCCCTCGGGCAACCGCCGCACCCGCCCTGCCAACACGCCCAGCCCCGCCACATCGGGGGTCTCTTCGGATCCCTTGTACAGCATCTGCATGCCGACGCAGATGCCCATGAACGGACGGTCGGCCTCGATCGCTTCGAGGGCGAGCTCGTCCATCCCGCTCGCTCGCAGTTCCTCCATACACCGCCCGAAGGCGCCCACCCCGGGCAGGACAACCCCAGCAGCGTCACGGATGAACCCGGGATCAGCGGTCAGGCGGGCGTCGGCCCCCAGGTGCTGGAGTGCCTTTTGCGCCGATCGGAGGTTGCCGATGCCGTAGTCCAGCACCGCGATCAGAGTCACAGCTTTCCTTTCGTCGAGGGGATGCCGGCGCCTTCGACCCGGACCGCATCGCGCAACGAGCGGGCGACCGCCTTGAACGTAGCTTCGATGATGTGGTGGGTGTTGCGCCCCCGGATCAGGGTCACGTGCAGCGTGATGGCGGAGGCCACCACGAAGGCGCGCCAGAACTCCTCGACCAACTGTGGGTCGAAGGGCGGGTCGCCGAGGATCTTCTCGCCGGGGAACTCGACCTCGTAGACGAAGAAGGGGCGGCCCGACAGGTCCAGGGCCACGTCGACCAGGGCTTCGTCGAGCGGGACCCGGTTGGAGGCGAAGCGACGCACCCCGGCTTTGTCCCCCAACGCGGTACGGAACACCTCGCCCAGGGCGATGCCGACATCCTCAACGGTGTGGTGGGCGTCGATCTCCAAATCGCCCACGGCGCGCACCGACAGGTCGAAGCCACCGTGGCGTCCCAGCTGGCTCAGCATGTGATCGAAGAACGGGATGCCGGTCGACGCCTCCATCTGGCCCGTGCCGTCGAGGGTGAGGTCGATGGCGATGTCGGTCTCGTTGGTGGTGCGGGCCACCGCTGCGGCGCGGGGTCCGGAGGTCGAGTCAGGGGGCACATCGGTCATGTGAGGATCTCCGAGAGAGCAGCGAGGAAGGCGTCGTCTTCGTCGGGGGTGCCCACCGTGACCCGGAGGCATCCCTCGAGTCGAGGTATCGCCGAGAAGTTGCGGACGAGCACCGATCGGTCGAGCAGACCCTGCCAGACGGCGCCGCCGTCCGCCCAACGCGGGCGGAAGAGCACGAAGTTGGCCCCCGACGGCCACACGTCGACCGCCAGATCGGCCAGCGCGGCGGTGAGTCGGCCCCGTTCCTCGACGAGTCGCGCGACCCGCGCTTCCATCTCGTCGAGATAGTCGAGGGCCAAGATCCCGGCTCGCTGTTTCGCCGCGTCCAAGTGGTAGGGCAGCACGACCTTGTCCAGCTCGGCCACCACCGCCGCCGGCCCCACCAGGTACCCGAGGCGAACGGCCGCCATCGACCATGTTTTGGAGAACGTGCGCGTCACCACCAGGGGCACATCGTCGTCGACCATCCCGAGCGCCGACCAGGGGGCGAACTGGCCGTAGGCCTCGTCCATGACCAACAGGGCGTCGCCGGCCTCCGCCAACCCAACCGTCTCGCGCACGGTGGCCTCTCCATCGACGATGCCGGTGGGATTGTTGGGCGAGCACAAGAAGGCCACGGAGGGACGGGCCTCGGTGAACACCCGGCGGACCTCCGCCAGGTCGGTGGACAAGTCGCCCGCCCGCTCACCTTCGACGACGTCGGTGCCGGTGAGACGGCTGATGTGACTGTGCAGGGCGTAAGTCGGCTCCCATACCGCCGCCGTCCGACCGGCGCCGCCGTAGGCCAGCAACAACGTCTGCAGGACCTCGTTGGACCCGTTGGCCACGAACACCTGAGCGGGATCGACCCCGTGCAACTCGGCGATCGCCCGGCGCAGCTCAGACGCGGAGCGATCGGGGTAGCGGTGCCACTCGACGGTCTCGATCGCCTCGGCGTAGGCCACCCGCCACGCCTCAGGGGGCGGCTCGGGGGACTCATTCGTGTTCAGGCGAACGGCGACCTCGACCTGCGGTGAGTGGTACCCCGCCATGAGGGCCACGTCCTGGCGCGGTTGGACCATCGGTCGCCCGCTCATGCGTCGCTGGCCGTGACACCGGCCCGGCGCAACCGGATGGATTGGGCGTGGGCGTCGAACCCCTCGGCGGTGGCCAGCGTCTCGACGTAGGGAGCCACCTGGTCGAACGCCTCACGGTCGAGGGTCACCACGTGCACCTGCTTGACGAAGTCGTCCACAGTCAGGGCGCTGCCGTAGCGGGCCGAGCCGAAGGTGGGGAGCACGTGGCTGGGACCAGCGATGTAGTCCCCCACCGATGCCGGCGACAGCGGCCCGCAGAACACGGCACCGGCATGACGCACCAACGGCACCAGGGCCTCTGGTTCGGCGTTCATGAGTTGTAGGTGTTCGGGGGCGATGAGGTTGGCCACGGCCATGGCGGCCTCGGGACTGTCCACCATGGCCAGGTGACCACCCTGGGCGAAGTTGCGTTCGATGTCGGCCCGGCGGGGGGCCTCGGCCACCAGCCGGGTGATCTCGGCGTCGATGGCGTCGGCGGCCTCGGGTGACCACGTGACCAGCCAGGCCAAACCGTCCGGGCCGTGCTCGGCCTGCACGATCACATCGATGGCGGCGTAGGTGACCGGGGTCGAGGCATCGGCTACCACCACGATCTCCGAGGGGCCGGCAAAGGCCGACGGGACGCCGACGACGCCGGCGACCTCGCGCTTGGCGATGGCCACATACACGTTGCCGGGCCCGGCGATGACGTCGACGGGCCGGATCGACTCCGTCCCGAACGCCATGGCGGCGATGGCCTGGGCTCCACCCACGGCATAGACCTCGTCGACCCCGACCACGGCGGCTGCCGCCAGGGTGGAGGGCGCCACCCGACCGGTCTGGCGATCGGGAGGAACGCACAGCACGATTTCGCCCACGCCGGCCACCCGGGCGGGCACGGCGGTCATAAGCACCGACGAAGGATAGGCGCCTCGCCCTCCGGGGACGTAGAGGCCGGCCCGGTCCACGGGCACCTGGCGACCCTCGACCACGATTCCGTTGCGTTCATAGTGATGATCGCCCCGGAGCTGCGCCTGGTGAAAGGCCTCGATAGACGCGCTCGCCTCCTCCAGCGCTCGCCGCAGCGCCGGATCGGCCTGAGCCAAAGAGTCGGCGATCTCGGAGGCGGGCACCCGCAACTGGTCAGCCACGACCCCGTCGAAGCGCTCGGTGAACTCCCTCACGGCGGCGTCGCCTCGGCGTCGGACCTCGTCGAGGATGGCCCGGACGGCCGCCACCGGCTCGTCACCGGCGCCGGCGGGACGCGGCAGGGCGGCCGCCAGCTCGGCGACGGGCACACCACGGAGATCGAGCCGGTTCAGCACGGTCGGCTGACCGCGGAAGGGAGCGGGAACGGGCAGAACATGAACTGGTCACGGTAGTGGGCGGGACCGCCGCATCCCGAACCGGTTGTGACCGGAGCCGCGAGGCTGACGACCCCACGACCACCTCGCCGGCGGCTGGCGCGCGCCGGAACGGGTAGACAGGACGGGTGAACGACGAGCTCGCCCGCCTCCTGTCCGCTGCCACCTCGCTCGACGAGATCACGGCCCGGATCACCGACACCGCCGATCGGTTCAGCGCAGATGGCAATGACGCCGTCGCCGCCGACCTGTTCGAGGTGGAGCGGGCGCTGCGCAACGCCAACCGTCGCCTGGCCCGTGTCGTAGCGACCATGCGCTGAAGGCGCCCGGACCCGCCGCCAAAAAGGGCCGACGCCCCCGAAGGGGCGTCGGCGGGGCGACACTGGGCGGCGGATCCCAAATGTGTCGCCGGGTACCAGGTGGCGGGAACCTGGTATCGATGATGGTAGCTCCCTCGGCGGCGGAGACTCCACTCAGCTGCCACATTTTCCGCGTTTCTCGCGACGGAATCCATTGTTCAAGACGCATTGAGCGAATGATCGGGTCGAATTGGTCAGATCTCGGACGATGGACAGAAATCGTTTAAGACACAGTCCTCACATCGGGGCCTTCGAGCGACGCATACCCGGCGTCCATGGAGGATCAAGCGCAACGAGAACAGCCCTCGCTCGTGGGCGGGCACCATCGGGTTCAGTTCCATCTCGACCTTCACCGGGTCCATCTCGGTGGTGAGACCGAGCAGGCGGCTGAGCCGACCGACGTGGGTGTCGACCGGCAAGCCGGGGAGACCCAGCGCCACACTGCGCACCACGTTGGCCGTCTTGCGCCCCACCCCAGGGACGGTGACCAGGTCCTCCATGGCGCCGGGGACCTCGCCGCCGAAGCGGTCAACCAGAGCATTGGCCATCCCGATGAGGCTGCGGGCCTTGTTCTGGTAGAAGCCGGTGGAGCGAATGATCTCCTGGAGCTCGGCCGGTGCGGCCTGGGCGAGGTCCTCGGGCAGCGGATAGCGGGCGAAAAGCGTCGGGGTGACCATGTTGACCCGGACGTCGGTGCACTGGGCCGACAGAATGGTCGCCGCCAACAGCTCGAACGGGTTGCCATGATCGAGCTCGCACACCGCATCGGGGTATTCCAAGGTCAGCCGGCGGTTCGTCTCGCGGGCGCGGCCCGACGGTGTCCTCGGTCTCCCCATGGACGGGCCACGCTAGCGGCACCGAAGCGGCCGATAGCGTGGCCGCGATGCGTCGCCTGCTGCTGAGCGCCGAACCCGGCCACGAGCTCAGCCGCTTCCCGCCTGACCTACGCGCCACCATCGAACGCATCGCCAACGAGGACGAACCACTGGGCGACCTGCCGGGCTTGCTCCAGCAGGTGAGTGCCCTGGCCCCCGCCATCGGCGCGGTGCAATCGGCACTCGAGGCCGAACCCGCTCCGGAGGCGTTGGCCGAGCTGGTCGGGGCGGCCGGCTACGAGCTGGTGCGTTCGACGCTGCAACTGCGCCGCTCGCTCCCCCTCCCTGCGAGCGGCGCCTCGAGCAACGCGACGGCGAAGCGCCCGAAGCCCAGGTTCCGGGCCTTCCGCCCCGGTCAGGACGAGGAGGCCTGGGTGAGGGTGAACAACCGAGCCTTCGCCTGGCACCCTGACCAGTCAGGATGGACGGTGGACGACGTCCGCCAACGCCAAGGCGAGCCATGGTTCCGGCCCGACGGGTTGCTCGTGCACGAGTCGACGGGTCCTTCGGACTCGCCGGGCTCGGCGGCGGCGCCCGCGGGACCCGCGGGACCCGCCATCGACGGTTTCTGCTGGACGAAGATTCACGCGGAGACCGATCCACCAGTGGGTGAGATCTACGTGATTGCGGTGGATCCTGCGGCGCACGGTCTCGGGCTGGGCCGGGCTCTCGTCGTGGCCGGGCTGGACTGGCTGGCCACCCAGGGGCTGGAGGATGCCATGCTGTACGTGGAAGCCGACAACGAGCCCGCACTCGCCCTGTACCGGCATCTCGGGTTCACCGAGCACCAGGCCCGACGGTGGTGGCGGCAGACCCTTCACGCCTGAGCCGGGCTTGCCTCTAGCCTCGGACCCATGGGTTCCCTGTACGACCTCGACCGCGCCGGGTTGGCCGAGCTGCTGGCCGATCAGCCCGCCTACCGGGTCGACCAGGTGTGGCGCGGGCTCTACGAGCGAGCCGCGACGGTCGACGAGCTGACCGAGCTGCCCAAAGCGGTCCGGGGCCGGCTGGCCGAGGCCGCGCCGGAGGGGCTGGTCCCCATCACCGAGTCGATCAGCCACGATGGAGAGACCATCAAGTGGCTGTGGGGACTGGACGGCGGTGCCCAGGTCGAGACCGTGCTCATGCACTACGGCGATCGCACCACGGTGTGCATCAGCACCCAGGCCGGGTGCGCCATGGGCTGTGGGTTCTGCGCCACCGGCCAGGCCGGCTTCGAACGGCACCTCAGCGTCGGCGAGATCGTCGAGCAGGTGGTCCAAGCTCGGCGCCGCGCCCAGCAGCGAGACGAGCCCCGACGGGTGTCGAACGTGGTGTTCATGGGCATGGGCGAGCCCCTGGCCAACTACGCCCGGACGTGGGCCGCGGTGGAACGCCTCCACGGCGACATGGGGATCTCTGCCCGGCACCTGACGGTGTCGACGGTGGGCATCGTGCCCGGCATCACCCGGCTGGCCGGCGAAACGTTGCCCGTCAACCTGGCGGTGTCGCTGCACGCGGCCAACGACGAGCTTCGCGACGAGCTGGTGCCCATCAACCGCCGCTACCCGCTGGCGGTTCTGGCCGAGGCCTGCGCCGACTACCTCACGGCCAAGAACCGCCGTCTGTCGTTCGAATGGGCTCTCATCAATGGGGTGAACGACCGCCGACGCGACGCGGAGGAGCTGGCCGCCTACGCCCGACCGTTGCGGGCGCACGTCAATCTCATCCCGCTCAACCCCACGCCCGGCTACGCCACCCGCGGTACTTCCCCAGCCCAGGTCACCGCCTTCCGGGACCTCCTGCGCTCGTTGGGGGTGAACGCCACCGTGCGTCAGAACCGGGGCACCGACATCGACGCCGCCTGTGGCCAGCTGCGGGCGGTGCACGCGACCTCGACGACTCAATCCGGCTCGGAGGCGGGCCCGACGGCGCCGATGTCTGTGCCGGGTCCGGTGCCGGTGGCGATCAGCGAACCACCACGGTGAGGTTGCCGGCGCGCACGCTGTCGACCAGGGTCTCGCCCTCAGCCACCTGGGATCCGCCCCACACGACCGAGCCCTTGACCGTGCCGGCCACGGTGGCGCCGGGGCCGATCACCGACTGATTGATCGGGGCCGACGTCACCGCCGTGGGATCGATGAGCGAGCCGGTCCCGTTGACGCCAGGCAACAGGGCGGCGGCCTCCAGGTTGGCCCGGAGGTACTGGCGCGGCGTTCCACAGTCCACGAAGGACCCCCGATGACCGACCACGTCGATGCGGCCTTCAGCGTCGGCCCGGCGCCACATCATTTCGTAGAGCCCGGACGGCACCGCGTGCAGGCGCGAAACCTCGGACCAGGGCAGCAACGAGGCAACCAGGCCGACCCCGGGACCGAAGGCCACCCGGCCGTCGGCCCCCGGCGTGATCAGCAGGCGGATCCGCTCGCCGTCCCAGCCGTCGGTGAACGGGGCGAGATCAGCCGTTGACCAAGCATCGGCGTTCTGTACCAGCACGCCCCGCCCGGCTATCCACGCCCGCAACCCGGCCAGCGCCCCGGCCGTGCCCAGGGCCTGAGGTTCCTCCACGGACAGGTACACCAGGACATCCGTCGAGAGGTGGGACTCGAGGAGCTCACGACCGTGATGCAGGTTGACGGCGAGGGCGGAGGTGACGGCTGCGGCCCGCTCGAGGGCGTGGTCCACCAGCGGTCGGTTGGCCACGGGGCACAAGGCTTTGGGATACAGCTCGGTCAGCGGGCGGAGCCGGCGACCGGCACCGGCGGCGAGCACCACTGCGGCGATCGAGGCAGACCGATCCCGGTCGTGACCGCCTGCGTGCCCGTTTCGGTTGGTTCCTGCCACACTGTCATCCATGGAGACCCGCCGGTGGACCAACCCATCGCAACCCCAGACCTTGTACATCGCCACGTTCCTGCTCTACGTGAACGCGTTCTTCGGGGCAGTGTTCGGAGGTCTCTTCTCCCCGATCGGTCTGCTGATCATCGTCGGCGAGGTGGCCGGCGCCTTCGGCATCGCCAACGAGCGGAAGTGGGGCTACTACCTGGCCGTGGTCATGGCCACGGTCGCTCTGGTGTTTCCGGTGCTGAGCCTCATCGGCCATCTTTCGCTGATCTTCGACCCGCGGTTCCTGCTCAACATCTTGTTCCCGGTGGCGTTGTTCGCCCTGCTGGTGCACCCGACGAGCCGCGAGTACCAGAAGATCTGGTTCCACTGACCGATCTGGTTCTCCCGGCGCTCCGCGGGGCATGATCGGTCCATGACCACCACCGTGCAGGGCATCGCTGGGCTGAAGGAGAAGGTCGGGGAGCATCTCGGCTACAGCGACTACGTCGAGATCACCCAGGAACAGGTCAACCTGTTCGCCGACGCCACCGGGGACCATCAATGGATCCACGTCGACCCCGAGCGGGCCAAGGCCGGCCCCTTCGGTGGCCCAATCGCCCACGGGTACCTGACCCTTTCGATGGGCCCCACTCTGATGCCGGACATCCTGCGGGTCGAGGGCGTAGCCATGGGCGTGAACTATGGCGCCGGCAAGGTCCGGTTCCCTTCCCCTGTCCCGGTCGGCTCCAAGCTGCGCCTCGGCGCCGAGCTGCTCGAGGTCGAAGATGTCGCCGGCGGTGCGCAGGTGATGATGCGCTTCACCTTCGAGGTCGAAGGCGCACCCAAGCCCTCGTGCGTGGCCGAGATCATCTTCCGCTACTACGAGTAGAGCGAAGCTCCACCGCCCACCGCCGTTCTGGCGATGATTTGGTCCGCTCCAGGGCACGAGATCATCGCCAGTTCCGCGGGTCAACGGAACTGGGGGATGACCTGTTCGGCGAAGAGCGTCAGCGTCTCGGTGTCGGGGTAGTCGCTCGCCCATGGCATGAAACCCTCGCACCCCAGCTCCCGGTAGGCGGCGATCTTCTCGCATACTGCTCCGGGGTTCCGACCAGGTGCCCTCGGACCAGGACTCGAACGGCTCGCCCCAGAACGAGCGGCGGCCGGCATCGACGATCTCCTGCTCAGTGCCGCCGATGAACACCTCGGGTGACCACGTCTTCATGATCTCGTCGTAGTCACGACCCACCGCCGCGCCGGCCTCCAGCCGGAGCCCGACCCCGCCCGACTGCCGCAGGGCGCCAGTTCGCTGGCCGCGTCAGCGCGCTCCTAGGATCGCCCCGCACCCCACACCGGGCTGCGCCGGATCGCTCCTGGGGGGATCGATGGACTTCAACCTCGCCGTCGTCAACGAGGCCGTCTCGGCCGCGGTGCCCGACCGTGAGGCGATCGTGTGGCGGGACCGGCGCATCACCTACGGCCAGCTCACCGAGCGCACCCGGCGGCTGGCCAACCACCTGCTGGCCGAGGGGTTCGAGGTCCAGACCGACCGCGCCGACCTCGACGGTTGGGAGTCGGGCCAGGACCACCTCGCCCTGTACCTCCACAACGGCAACGAGTACCTCGAGGGGATGGTCGGCGCCTACAAGGCCCGAGTGGCGCCGTTCAACGTGAACTACCGCTACGTCGAGGAGGAGCTGCTCTATCTGCTCACCGACAGCCGGGCCAAAGGCATCGTCTACCACTCCGCCTTGGCACCCACGCTGGACAAGGTTCGAGGGTCCTTGCCGGCACTCACCACCCTGCTCCAGGTCGACGACGACTCCCGGAATGGCCTGCTCGACGGGGCCCAGTGGTACGAGGACGCGCTGGCTGTCGCTTCACCGGAACCGCCGGTCGTCGAGCCGTCGCCCGACGACCTCTACATCCTCTATACCGGTGGCACTACCGGGATGCCCAAGGGCGTGCTGTGGCGCCAGGCCGACATCTATCCCGCGGCCTTGGGTGGGCGCGACCTCGGCACGGGGGCCGAGTGGACCGACCTGGAGTCCATCGTCGAGAACGCCCGCAACGGCGGGGCCCGGCTCATGCCCGCACCCCCGTTCATGCACGGCGCCGCCCACTGGATGGCATTCAACGCGTTGGGTGGGGGCAACACCATCGTGCTCCCCGATCACCCCCAAGGCCTCGACCCGGCGGACGTGTGGTCCACCATCGCCGCCGAGAACGTCAACATCCTGCTCATCGTGGGTGACGCCTTCGGGCGCCCGCTCACCGACGAGCTGGCCGCCCACCGCTACGACCTCAGCTCCATGTTGATGATCGTGAGTGGCGGCGCCGCCCTGAGCTCGACGGTGAAGAACCGCTTCCTCGAGTTGTTGCCCAGCGTCGGGATCATGGACGGTCTGGGTGCATCCGAGACGGGGTCCCAGGCGTCGCAGATCTCCGGCGCCGGCGCCGACGCCACCACCGGCACGTTCACCCCGGGTCCCGGGATGTGCATCGTGGGGGAGGACCTCGACCGAGTACTGGAGCCCGGCGACGACGAGCAGGGTTGGTTGGCCCAGCGGGGACGGGTCCCCCTCGGCTACCTCGGCGATGCCACCAAGACGGCCAAGACGTTCCCCGTCATCGACGGCGTGCGCTACTCGGTGCCGGGCGATCGCGCCGGCTACACCCCCGCCGGACTCCTCGACCTGAAAGGGCGGGACTCGGTGACCATCAACTCGGGTGGCGAGAAGATCTTCGCCGAGGAGGTCGAGGCCGCCCTGAGCCATCACCCCGCGGTGTACGACGTGGTGGTCGCCGGCCGCCCCAGCGATCGTTGGGGCAACGAGGTCATCGCCGTGGTGCAGCTCCGC
>DHIQ01000181.1:4554-8808 GCA_002403895.1 Candidatus Neomicrothrix sp. UBA4742 | reverse complement strand
GACCTTGCCGGGCGTGCGGCGCTCGGTGTCGATGACGAACGTGGCCACCTCGCGGTAGAGCGGCTCGCGCGACTCGGACAGCGCCGTCAAGGTGCCAAGGGCGTCATCTTGGAGCAATGGCCGATGGTCGCCGGTGGCCACCCGCTCGGCCAGGACCCGGGGCTCGGCTCGGAGCCACACCACGATGCCGCCGTCGGCGGAGGCCTGGCGGAGCAGCCGACGATTGGTCGGATCCGTCACCGTGCCGCCGGCGGCGGCCACCACCACCGGCGGCTCGGCACCGAGGGCCTCGGTCAGGGCGGCCGTCTCCTCCGCCCGGAAGCCAGCCTCCCCCGAGGCCTCGAACAGCTCTCGGACGGTGTGGCCGGTGCGGGCCTCGACCAGCTCATCGCTGTCGACGAACGGTCGCTGCAGCACCTGGGCCAGCCAGCGCCCGACCGTGGTCTTGCCCACCCCCATCATGCCGACCAGGACCACGTGACCGGGGGCTGCCACTGCGGGCGGGCTCACGCGCCCGACCCGGCGCCGGGATCGGACTCGCCGACTGCATGCTCGGCCTCGCCGAGGGGGTCGGGGTCGGCGAAGGCAAGATCAGGATCCCAGTTGAGCGGGGCCTCGTCATCCACCGTTGCGGCCGCGCCTGTCACCCCCGGCCCGGCGTCGGCGTCGCGCACCTGATCGACGTAGGTGTGGTGGTTGCGGACCAACTCGGCCAGTGAATCCCCCCCGAACTTCCGCAGCACCTCATCGGTCAGCACGAGCGCGGTCATCGTCTCGGCCACGACCCCCATGGCCGGGACCGCGGTCACGTCGGTGCGCTCCTTGAACGACACCGTCTCGGCCTTGGTGACGGTGTCGACCGTGCCCAGGGTGGGCCGGTTGAGGGTGGCCAGCGGCTTCATGCCGACGTGAGCCACGAGCAGCTCGCCGTTGGTCATGCCCCCTTCGACGCCCCCGGCCCGGCTGGTCTCGCGCCGGTAGACGGCATCCGACGCGTCCCACGAGATGGCGTCGTGGGCCTCACTCCCCCGCCGCCCGGCCAACTCGAATCCGTCGCCGATCTCCACCCCCTTGACCGCCTGGATGCTCATCAGGGCCTGGGCCAGCATGCCGTCCAGCTTTCGGTCCCAATGGACATGACTGCCGAGCCCCACCGGCAGGCCGTAGCCCAGCACCTCCACCACACCGCCCAACGAATCGCCCTGCTTTGCTGCGGCCTTGATCTCGGCCACCATCGCCGCCTCGGCGGCCGGGTCGAAGCACCGCACCGACGACGCATCCACCGCCTCGAGGTCGCCGGGCTTGGGCCGGAGACCGGCGCGGGCGCAGACCGGCCCGAGCTGCACCACGTGGGACACGAGCTCCACCCCGATGGCGCCCAGCAACAGCTTGGCCACTGCGCCGGCCGCCACCCGCGCCGCCGTCTCGCGGGCCGAGGCCCGCTCCAGCACGTCGCGGGCGTCGGTGAAGCCATACTTCTGCATCCCGGCGAGATCGGCGTGGCCGGGGCGGGGCGTCGTCAGGGCCTTGGTGGTGGCGCCGGGCGCGGGGGACATCTCGTCGTTCCACTTGCCACTCGCCCATTCGCTGTTACCGATGAGGATGGCCAGCGGTGAACCCAGAGTCCGCCCGTGACGCACTCCGCCCAGCAGGGTGACCTCGTCCTGCTCGAAGCGCATCCGGGGCCCACGCCCGTAGCCCAACCGGCGACGGGCCAGCTCGGCCTGCACGTCCTCGACGGTCACCGGCAACCCGGCGGGCAGGCCCTCGAGGATCACCACGAGGGCCTGCCCGTGCGACTCGCCGGCGGTGAGGAAACGGAGCATCATCCCAATGTACTGGTCGGCCTCAAGGCATCGAAGCAGGTTCGGTGGCGGGCCCGCTTCGTAACGGTCAGGTTGGCCGCCGAGTGAGACCGAACCAGGCCGTACTGCTCAGGCGGCCAGCGTGATCGAGACGAGGTTCTGGCCGATGAGCACGACGGTCAGGGCGCCGAACGCCAGGAACGGCCCGAAGGGAATAGGCGTGCTGCGGCGGCGGCTGACCAACATGGCGATACCCACCATCGAGCCGGCCACGAAGCCGATCAGCATGGCCCACAGCACCAGAGCCAAGGCGCCCTCGTAGCTCGGCGCCAGCCACCCGACGAAGAGGCCCATGACGGCGGCCAGCTTCACGTCACCGAAACCCATGCCCGACGGCGAGATGAGATGCACCACGAGCAGGAAACCGAAGTAGATCAGGGCGCCGACCAAGGCGTAGTTGATCTGCTTGGGCTCCGACGCCCGCAAGGACTCGGCCACCACGATGACGACGGACGCCCCCAGGGCGGGCAACACGATCCGGTCGGGCAATCGATAGCGTTGGATGTCGATCACCGAGACGGTGAGGAGCATCGCCGCCAGCAGCAGGTAGCCGGCGATGAACAGCGGCGGCTCCATCCAGAACCGCCAGCCGACGAGGCCGAACAGCACCACCATGGCTACCTGGACCACGCCGTACACGCCACCAAGGCGGACTCCCGGCAACGGTCGGAGCGGCGATCGATCGGGAACCCGGTCGATGAGCAAACCGGCGAACCACCCAACGGGCAGGCCCAAGGCGGCGCAGACGAAGGGATCGGCGTTCACGACCGGAAACGGTAGTGGTCGGACATGACCAGGCCGGGCATGGCCGGCGACGACACGACGAGGCGGCGTGGAACGGGACCGGCGCGCGACCCCCGGGCGAACGAGGTCAGCCGTTCACCGAGCCCAGGAACTTCAACAGCAGGCCCCGATTGATGGGTTCCTCGTCGTCGTCCACCTCGGCCAGCGCCGCTTCGCGCTCTTCCTGAGTGGTGGCCTTCGCCGCCGCCGCGACGGCCTTGGCCGCCTTGGGGCTGAGGTTCGCCAGTTGGCGGGCGATCTCGGCCGCGTCCGTCGGCTGATCGTCGAGGGCAGGCGGCGACACCGGAGCGGCCTCGAGGTGTGCGGGTTCGCTCGCCGCCGATCCGTAGCTCGGCTCTTCGATGACCAGGGCGTGTCGATCGAACAGGTCCCCACTCGAATGCGAAGCGGGCTCGCCGTCGACGACGGTGAGGCTCGGTGGGTCGGCAGGAGTGGCGTCGAACGCGCGCGCCTCAGCGACCGGTTCGGGCTCAGCGACAACCACGACCTCAACCTCGTCGGGGGCGTCGCCCAGATCGACCACACCCAGCTCGATGAGTTCCTTGACCAGGCGGTACACCGCCATGTCGGTCAGGCCGAGGTGCTGACCCAGGCCGGAGACGGTTCGGCCACCACCGACGGCCACCAGGTGACGCCAGCGATCGGCCGCGAGGGTGATCTCGTCGCCCTCGAGCTCGGAGCGCAGGGAGACGAACGCGCCGGTCGAGGGCACGACGGCCTCGATGGCGGTCCATTCGGCCGAGAGGGCCTCGGCACCGCTCAGCGCTTCCTCGACCGAGACCGGATCACCGGGCTCAGCAGAGGCATCATCGGTTTCAAAGACGAAATCCCCGTCCTCGAAGCGCAGGAGCTCGAACAGCACCTCGGCGGGTTCGGACGCCATCGGTGAGCGGCTGGCCCCGCCGGCCACGATCTGACCTTCATCGAGCCAAATGTCCCCGGATCCGCGACTGCCGGTGAGGCGCAGCCTCCCGGTCTTTTTGGTGGACGCCAAGAGGCGCAGTACGTCGGGAAGAGCAAACGTTTCGAGCGTGCCCTGAAGAGCCACGATGACCTCCGAAAGGGGTGGAACGCTCTTCCATCGGCAGAGGGGCACCAAGAATGGAGGCGTTTTCGAAACTTGGGGGGACGAAACGTTACGTCGGCGATGACGCAACCGGAGCCGCTCAACCTAACGGGTGTCGGCGAGACCTGCTTCGGCAGCGATGGCCATGACCTCGAGCGGCGCCGGCCGGCCTGTCCACAGCGTGAAGGCGGCCGCCGCCTGATGCACCAACATGCCCAGGCCACCAACCGTCGACAGCCCCCGTTCGCTCGCAGCCGCCAGCAGCGGCGTCACCCGGGGGAGGTAGATCAGGTCGGCCACCACGGCGTGCGGAGCGATGGCGGCGATCCCCTCAGCCCCGAAGGGAAGCGAGATGCCGTCCATGCCCACCGAGGTGGCGTGGACGACCAGGTCGGCCGCCCCGAGGTCGCGGGCCAGCTCGTCGGGACGGCCGGCCCGGCCGACCTGGCCGGCCAGGAGCGCTGCCGCGTCGGCCCGCTCCGCAGTGCGATTGACGACGATCACCTCGCTGGCGCCGGC
>DHIQ01000181.1:0-4466 GCA_002403895.1 Candidatus Neomicrothrix sp. UBA4742 | reverse complement strand
TGGCGCCGGCGGCGGCCAGGGCGGCGATCACCGCTCGGGCCGCCCCGCCGGCGCCGACTACCAGGCAGCGGCGTCCAGCGGGATCGAAGCGGACCGGGTCCTCGGCCAGCGAGGCCAGGAAACCGGTGCCGTCGGTGTTGTGACCCACCAAGCGGCGACCGTCGCGCACGACGCAGTTGGCCGCGTCGAGACGCCGGGCCTGATCGCTCAACTCGTCGACCAGATGGGCCACGTCCGTCTTGTGCGGCATCGTCACCGAGAGTCCGTCGATGCCCAGACCCCGCATCCCCTCGAGAGCAGCTCCTGCATCTCCGGCCGAGACCTCGAAGGCAAGGAAGACCCAGTCGAGTCCCAGCGCGGCAAAGGCCGCGTTGTGGATGGCCGGCGACTGGGAGTGGCGGACGGGATCACCAATGAGCGCGGCCAGTCGAGTCCCGCCGTTGAGAACCAACGGCGCCGGAGAGCCGCTCATCCGCCCAAGAGGCCCTGTTGCCCGGCCACCTTCTTGGCCCGCAGGAAGTCGTTGTAGTCGGCGGTGAAGTAGTGGCTGCCGTCCTTGTTGGCCAACACGTAGTAGAGCCAGGGCCCGGCCTCGGGGTTGAGGGCGGCCTCCAATGAGGCCTGCCCCGGCGAGGCGATGGGCGTCGGCGGCAGGCCGGCCACCCTGCGCAGGTTGAACGGCGAATCGGTGTTGAGCTGGCTGGCGTTGAGCGCCTGGCCTTTCATCCCCAGGGCGTACTCCAGCGAGGCATCGACTTCGAGACGCTGATTGGCCACCAGCCGGTTGGCGATGACCCGGGCGATCTTGGGCCGATCGCCGGCCACCTTGGCCTCCCGCTCGATGAGCGACGCCTCGATCACCGTCTGATAGGGCGAAAGCCCCACCGTGGCCGGCGCCTGGTCCAGCCCGATGGCATCGCCCACCTGGTCGAACTTCGTCACCATCTGCTGGACGACCTTCTGCTCGTCCACTGCGTCACTCTCCAGGACCTGGTAGGTGGCCGGGAACAATAGGCCCTCGAGGTTGGTGCTGTCGGCGGGCTGGTACTTGGAACGCACCGTCGCCAGAGCCGTGTCCAGGTCGGCCGCGTTCATCTCGGGGAAGACCTCGAGGACCTTGGCCTTGATCTCCGCCACGGTGAGCCCCTCGGGGATCGCCAGCTCGCGCGTCCGGGGCGCCAGCGGGCCCTTCTTGAGCCGGGTCACCACGTTGCCCATGGAGTCGTTCTCGTACAGCCCGTCGTACTCACCGGCCTTGAAGGGACCCGCGCCTCGGAACTTCACGTAGTACTGGAACACCGCGCCGCTGGAGACGACGCCCTTGTCCTGCAACAGGGTGCCGATCTGGGCCGTGCTCGAGCCGGTGGGGACGACGAGGGTGACCGGGTCACCAGGGCCGCCCGATGGGTTGACCTGGCGCAGGACCCACCAGCCCCCGAGCGCCAGGAGCACGACGATGACGGCCAGGATGCCCCCGGCGGCGTAGAGCGCCCGACGCAGGGTGCTGTGCTCGGGCGGGAGATAGACGTACTCCTCGTCGTCCGCGGGATGGTCCGAGGACTCGACGGTGGAGCGATCAGTCTCGGGCAGGTCGATGTCGGACAACGGGCGCTCGTTCGGGAGGGGGCAGGTTCTTCTCGGCTGGTTCAATCGGCGGATTCACGGGGCTGGCCGTCGAGCCAGGCCTGGAGCATGACCGCGGCCGCCACCTTGTCGATGACTCGTCGGCGAGCATCGGCCTTCATCTTGCGCTCCATGAGGCTGCGGTCGGCGGTGACCGTGGTGAAGCGTTCATCGTAGGTGTCGACCGGTAGGTCAGTGGTGGCACGCAGGCGCTCGGTCTCCGCCATCGCTGCGGTGGCGGCCGGGCCCATCGACCCGTCGAGCGACAGCGGCAGGCCCACCACGATGCGTCCGACCTCGTACTCCTCGGCGATCTCCAGGATGCGGCGATGGTCCCGGGCCTCGTCGCCGCAGCGGGCGATGACCTCGACGGGGGAGGCCAGCACGCCCCCCGGGTCGCTCACGGCCACTCCGACGCGTCGGGTTCCCAGATCGATGCCGAGGGCGCGCACCCGGGGCCTCAGAGGCCGGCGGCGCGCCGGACCTGGTCGAGCGCCTCGTCGAGGGCGGAGGGATCCTTCCCTCCGGCCACGGCCAACTCGGCGTTCTTGCCGGTGCCGCCCCGGACGGTGCGGGCCGCGTCGCTGATGAGCTCGGAGGCATGCAGCCCCGAGTCGGGGCGCACCGCCGACACGATGGCCGCGCCACCTCCGTCCGGGGCGCCGCCCAGCACGACGGCCTGGATGTCGGGGTGATCGCGCACGGCCAGAGCCAGTTCTCGTAGGTCGTCGCGGGCGAGGCCGTCGACCCGGGCCACGACCACGCCGTTGACCGCCTGGGCGACCAACCCGGCAGCCTGGCCGCGGGCAGCATGGCGCCGCAGCGCCTTGATCTCGTCGCGCAGCTCCTTGACCTCGGCCACCCGGCGCTCGACGGCGTCGACCACGTCGTCTTCGGCGACGCCCAGGACGCTGGCCACCTGCCCCAGTCGTTCCTCCTCTCGGCGGAGCCGCTCGATCGGCCCGAACCCGGTCACGGCTTCGATGCGGCGCAGGTTGGACCCGATCGAGCCCTCACTGATGATCTTCACCGGCCCGATATCGCCCGTGGCCCGCACGTGGGTGCCACCACACAGCTCGGTTGAGTGGGGGCCGGCCTCGAGCACGCGCACGATGTCGCCGTACTTGTCGCCGAAGAAGGCGATGGCCCCGAGCTGCTCGGCGAACTCCTTGGTGGTCTCGAAGTGCCGCACCGGGCTGTTGGCCAGGATGTCGGCGTTGGCCAGATCCTCGATGCGGGCCAGCTCCTCGGGCGACACCGACTCGTAGTGACTGAAGTCGAACCGCAGCCGATCGGGGGCCACGAGCGACCCTTGCTGTTTGACGTGAGCGCCCAGCACGTCACGCAGTGCCCAGTGGAGGAGGTGGGTGGCCGTGTGGTTGCGACGGATGGCGTCACGGCGGGCCACGTCGATGGCGGCCACGGCCTCCTGGCCGGGCTCGATGTGGCCCTCGACGATGCGCGCCCGGTGGCGTTGCAGGCCGGGCAGCGCCGACACGGTGTCCAGCACCTGGGCCTGACCGGTCTCGGTGGTGATGACGCCGGTGTCGCCAACCTGACCACCGCTCTCGGCGTAGAAGGGGGTGCGATCGAGCACGATCGACACCTGGTCGGGGCCCTCGCCCTCATCGCTCGGTGAGCCAGTGGCGATGACGGCCAGCACGTGGGCCTTGCTCTCGAATTCGTCGCGACCGGTGAACTCCGTTGGCCCGAACTGCTCGACGAGGTCCTGGTAGGCCTCCGGGTCGGCGCTGCCCCCATCGCCGCGGCGGGCGTCCTTCGCCCGGCGCTTCTGCTCGGCCATCTCGGCGGCGAAGCCGTCCTCGTCGACGTCGATGCCTCGCTCCAGGGTGATCTCGCGGGTGAGCTCGAGCGGGAAGCCGTGGGTGTCGTGCAACAAGAAGGCGGTGGAGCCGGCCAGGCGGTCGCCCTCGGCCAGGCGCTCCAGCTCGCCGTCGAGGATGGCGGTGCCCTGTTTGAGGGTCTGGCGGAACCGTTCCTCCTCGCGGCCGACCACGTTGCGCACGAAGTCGTGGTTCTTGAGCAGGTCGGGGTAGGCCCCGCCCATGACCTCGATGGTGGTGTCGACGAGTTGCGGGGTGACGAGGTGGTCGACGTCGAGCAGGTAGGCATGACGCACGGCGCGGCGGATGATGCGGCGCAGCACGTAGCCCCGGCCCTCGTTGGACGGGAACACCCCGTCGCTGACCAGGAAGCTCATGGTGCGGGCGTGCTCGGCCAGGATGCGCAGCGACACGTCGGCCGAGTCGGAGCCGCCCAGGACGCGCCCGGTGACGGCCTGGGCCGCCTCCACCAGCGGCGCAATGACGTCGATCTCCCACACGGTGTCCTTGCCCTGCAACACGCCGAGGATGCGCTCCAGCCCGGCCCCGGTGTCAATGTTCTTCTTGGGCAGTTCCCGGTCGACGCCTTCGAGATCGCGATTGAACTGCATGAACACGAGGTTCCAGATCTCGAGGAACCGGGCGTCGCTACCGTGGGCCGGTCCTCCGTCGTCGCCCTTGCCGGGGCCGAGGTCGACGAAGATCTCCGAGCACGGACCGCAGGGCCCGGGCGGGCCGCCCGGCGGCCCCCACCAGTTGTCGGCGCCGAGACGCTGGATGCGGTCGGGCCGCACCCCTACCCCGTCACGCCAGATCTCCTCGGCCTCGTCGTCGCTGCTGTGCACCGTGACCCACAGCTGGTCGGGGTCGAGCCCGAAGAGGTTGGTGACCATGTCCCAGGCGGCGGGGATGGCCTCGGCTTTGAAATAGTCGCCGAAGCTGAAGTTGCCCAGCATCTCGAAGAAGCTGATGTGACGGTTCGTGCGCCCGATGTCGTCG
>DHIQ01000065.1:13573-13776 GCA_002403895.1 Candidatus Neomicrothrix sp. UBA4742 | reverse complement strand
CGTCGACCAGATGCGCGCCCTCGGATTGTTCGGCGCCGCCATCCCCGAGGCTTACGGCGGGCTCGACCTCGACACGTTGACCTATGCCCGGGCCATCGAGGAACTCTCGTTCGGCTGGATGTCACTCTCGGGCATCTTGAACACCCACACCATCGTGGCCAACCTCATCAAGCGGTTCGGCACCGATGAGCAGAAGCAGCGCT
>DHIQ01000065.1:0-13323 GCA_002403895.1 Candidatus Neomicrothrix sp. UBA4742 | reverse complement strand
GATGAGCAGAAGCAGCGCTGGCTGCCGCGGATGGCAACGGGAGAGGTGCGCGGGGCGTTCTCGCTGTCGGAGGCCGACGCCGGCAGTGATGCGAAAGCGTTGCGCTGCCGGGCCATGCCCGACGGCGACACCTATGTCATCGACGGCACCAAGATGTGGGTCACGAACGGCGAACGGGCGGCCATCGTGGCGCTGGCGGCCCGGACCCCCGAGGGGATCACTTGCTTCATCGTCGAGAAGGATCCCGGGCCCGCCTTCGAGGGCATCGCCGTGAGCCGTCACATCGAGAAGCTCGGCTATCGGGGCCTCGAAACGGTCGAGATGACCTATACCGGCCACCGCGTGCCGGCGGCCAACGTGCTCGGCGGCCCTGAGTGGTTGGGCCGCGGGCTGCACGCCATCCTGAGTTCCCTCGAGGTTGGGCGGGTCAACATCGCCGCTCGGGGCGTGGGCGTGGCCCGGGCTGCGTTCGAGGCCGCCATCCACTACGCCCAGGAGCGCCAGACCTTTGGCGTGCCCATCTCGTCGCACCAGGCGATCCAGTTCAAGCTGGCCGACATGGCCACCCGGCTCGAGGCGGCGCGGCTGCTCACCCACAACGCGGCCAAGCGGATCGACGCCGGCGAGCGGGCCGACGTCGAGGCCGGCATGGCCAAGCTGTTCGCCTCGGAGACCGCGCTCGAGAACGCCACCGAGGCCATGCGTATCCACGGGGGCTACGGCTACACGACCGAGTTCCCCATCGAGCGGTACTACCGCGACGCGCCGCTCATGATCATCGGCGAGGGCACCAACGAGATCCAGCGCATCGTTATCGCCCGAGGCCTCCTCGCCCGCTATTCCTGAGCGCCCGACATCCGGTGTGGTGTCGTCGCCGGCAGTGGCTCACCCAGCAGGAGGCGGGTGGTGCGGGCCGCCAGGGCCATGATGGTGAGCGTGGGGTTGTACCCCGCAGAGGTGGGGAACACCGAGGAGTCGACCACGAGCACGTTGGCGATGTCCCACAGCCGGCCCTCCGGGCTGACCACTGAACGGGCCGGGTCGGCTCCCATGCGGGTGGTGCCCATGATGTGGTAGCTGGCCGGTGCCATGCCGAGGGGCGACACGTCGCCCTCACCGTGGATCGGGGGTGAGGTCGAGGTCACCGACCACTCGGCGCCCGCGTCGCGCAGCACGGCCTCGAGGATGGGCGCGACGTGGGCGGAGGCGACCAACTCGTGGCGGTGGGGGGTGTAGGTGACCCGACCGGCCGGGAAGCCGAAGGCGTCGCGCACGGTCGGGTCGAGGTCGATGCGGTTGATCGGTTGGGCGAGGTCCTCGCCCTGCATGGTGAACACCCACAGTCGGTCACTGAGTGACGAGTCGCGCATGGCGGCGCCGTGGTGGGGGCCGGGCCCGTAGATCTGGGCTTCACGTACCGGCTGGTTGGCGCCGCCGTGCTCGACCAGCCCGCCGCGTATCCAAGGAAGTCCGGCCTGGCGGGCGGCCGCCGCGCTGGCCTGATCACCGACGATGTGGTCGTCGTGGGCGCCGGTGACGCAGCGGCCCCGCATGGCGTGGAGCCGCATCGGGAACGCCCCCACGCTGAGGGTCTGGAAGTGGTACATGAGGTTGCGCCCGACCAGTCCCGACGAGTTGCCGACATCCTGGCGCAGCAGGAGGCGGGGGGTTTCGAAGGCGCCGGCGGCCAGAATCACATGGCCGCCACGGACCTCATGCTCGACGCGGCTGGCGTCGAGGTAGCGAACCCCAGTCGCGTGCCGGCCATCCGCCTCGGTGGTGATGGCCACGACGTAGCTCTCGGGCCGGATCTGGCAGCGGCCGGTGCGCAACGCCCGGCGCAGCATCGCCACCGGGTCGCCCTTGGCCTCGATCGGGCAGCCGTACTGGCCGCAGAAGCCACAGTTGTTGCACGCTGGGCGTCCGTCGTAGGGGACGGAGTTGACCCCCGACGGGCAGCGGTAGGGGTGGAGCCCGGCTCGTTCGCCGGCGGCCATGGAAAGGACCGCCCCGTACATGTCGGGTCCAGGCGGCATGGGGAACGGACCCGACCGCCAGGCGGCGAAGGGGTTCGTCTCCTCACCGGCGACGCCGACCAGCCGCTCAGTCTCGGCGTAGTAGGGCTCGAGGTCCTCGTAGGCGACGGGCCAGTCGACCACGTCGGCTCCCTCGAACGGACCGAATGTCGAACGCAGGCGAAAGTCGTCCTCGCGGAAGCGGGGCAACTTGCCGTCGGCGTGGAAGCCAGCGCCACCAACGGTGGAGGGGAGCGAGTTCACGTGTCCCACCAGCAGGTGGTCACCGTCGGACTCGGCCCGCCGGAACGTTCGTGGCTCGACCAGCGGGTCGGGGCCGAGGAGGTGGCGGTGCACCGACTTGAGCTCGTCGTTGGCCGAGTGGCCCAGTGGCCCGTAGGGCGCGTCCAGCTCCAGCAGGTGGTTGGCCCCCTTCTCGAGGATGATCACCGACCATCCGTGAGCCGTCAGCAGATCGGCCGCCGTGGCGCCGGACGGGCCCGAGCCCACGATGACGGCATCGGCATCCAGTTCGGTCACGGGGCCTCCACCTCCTCGTCGGTCCAGCCTCGGGGCTGCACGTCGCCGTCGAAGCCGATGGCGACCCAGGCGACGCCGTTTCGATTGCCGCCGTAAACCGGGTCGCCGTACAGCGATTCGCAGGCGTGGGTGAACGCCAGCGCGCGAAACGCCTTGTCGGTCGTGGCCAATCGCGCGGTTTGCGCGTCGGGGTCGAGGTCGGCGAAATCGGCACCGAGGGCGGCCAGGCCGTCTCGGTAGCGTTCCTGCCACCCGACCACCGGCCCGTTGAACTCCCGCTCCGGCAGACCCCGCGAACCCTCGATGCGGATGCGCCAGGCGAGCTCCTCCAGGGCTCCCAGGTTGATCCATCGGTCGAAGCGGCCCTCACCGCCGTGGCGTCCCGAGAACGGCCCACCAGCCCAGATGTGCGGCGGATCGAAGGTGAACGCACCCAGCAGCCCGTCGACGTAGTCACTGCCGCCGGCCTGGCCTGCTCCGGGGCCCGGGCCGTCTGGCGGGATGAGCACGTCGAGCAAGGCGGCCACCGTGCGGTGCTCGGACTCGCTCAGCCAGACGGGCACCGCGGCGTCACCCATCGAGCGAGAGTTCGTAGCTGGTGTGCTCGCCGAGGCGGAGCGACGCGCCCGGCGGCACCACGACCACCGTGAACGGCTCCTCGACCAACGCCGGACCGCGCACGTGGGCCCCGGATGCGAACGTCGATCCGTCGAAGACGGGGGTGTCGACGAAGCCGTCTCCGAAGTGCACCGGCCGGCTGCCCGTCTGCGCCTCGCCGGCGTCGGTCACCGTGCCGAGCTGGGCCAGCGTCAGCGGCTTGGCCACCCGCCCCAGGGCGGTGATGCGCACCCCCCGGACGGTGGGGTCCTGATCGCGGAACGAGAATCCCCGGTCAGCCTCGTGACGGTCGTGGAACCGTTCCGCCAGCTCCATCAGCTCGGCGTCAGCCGGGAGATCCCTCGACGGCGCCGGCACGCTCATGTCGAAGTTCTGCCCGGCGTACGCCATCTGCACGTAGCGCGAGCGGACCACCGCCTCGGCCGGCAGCCCGGTCGGGTCCAGCTCGTCGGTCACCTCGGCTTCGAGGTCGGCCAGCAGCGCGTGGAGGTGGTCGAGGTCGAGCCGGGAGAGCGGGGTCACGTAGCTGCGGGTCAGGTCGACCTTGTAGTCGGAGACCAGCAAGCCGAGCGCGCTGAACGCGGGGGCCGCCTTGGGTACGAGGATTCGGTCGAGCCCGAGCTCGGCGGCGATCGCCCACGCGTGCACCGGTCCGTTCCCGCCGTAGGCGATGAGGTCGAGGTGGCGAGGGTCGACTCCCGACCCGGCCAGCACCCGACGGGTGGCGTTGGCCATGTTGGCGTTCACGATCCGTTCGATGCCCCAGGCGGCGTCGATGACGTCGATGCCGAGGGGCTCGGCGACGTCCGCGTTGACGACCGCCCTGGCCGCGGCCAGGTCGAGGGTCATCAGCCCTCCAGCGAAGCCGGTCAAAGGGAGGAAGCCCAGCACCGCATCGGCGTCGGTCACGGTGGCCACCGTGCCGCCCCGCCCGTAGCAGGCCGGGCCGGGACTCGACCCGGCCGACTCAGGGCCGACAAGCAGCGATCCCTGCCGTACCCGGGCGATCGAACCGCCCCCGGCCCCGACGGCCTGCACGTCGACCATCGGCATGCCGATGTAGTAGCGGTAGCGCCAGTTCCAGTCGATGCTGATCTCCGGTTCGCCGTTGCGCACCAGGCAGATGTCGAAGCTGGTGCCACCCATGTCGACGGCCACGAAGTCGGACCTACCGGCGCGCCTCGCCGCCGCCGCCGCGCCCATGACTCCACCGGTCGGGCCCGAGCCGAGCAGCGCGACCGCCCGGCGGGCGACCGTGGCCGGAGGCATCACGCCACCGGTCGAGGCCATGATCAGCAGCTCGCCCTCGTAGCCGGCGTCACGCAGTCGGCGACTCAGGCCGCCGACGTAGCTCGACACCCGGGGGGCAACGTAGGCGTTGACCAGGGTGGTCGACGTCCGCTCGAACTCGGGACCCCGGGGCATGACCTCGTGGCTCAGGGAGATGTGGGTGACCTCGGGGTACTCCTCGAGGATGAGTTCGCGGGCCCGGCGCTCGTGGTCGGGGTTGACGAAGCTGAAGAGGAACATCACCGCCAGGGACTCGGCGCCGAGTTGGCGTAGCCGCCGGACGCCGGCCCGCACCGCATCCTCGTCGAGCGGCACGAGGACCTCGCCCTCGAAGTCGACCCGTTCGGGAATGGCGATACGGTTCCGCCGCCGGGCGATAGGGAACGGCGCGGGGTACGAAGGGTCCCAGATCTGCTCCTTGTGAACACGACGCATCTCGATCTCGTCGCGATGGCCCTCGGTCACCAGCAGGCCGACCGCCGCGCCGTCCTGCTCGATCATGGTGTTGTCGGCCGTGGTGGTGCCGTGTACGACGGTGCCGAGACCGGCGCAGAACGTGCCCAGGTCGAGCCCGAAGCGCTCGGCCAGTTGGGCCAGGCCGGTCATCACCCCGATGGACTGGTCGTCGGGCGTCGTCGGTGTCTTGTCGAGCAACACCTGACCGTCAGGGGTGATGCAGATGAGGTCGGTGAACGTGCCCCCCACGTCCACGCCGATCCGGCTGCCGAGATGGGGCGGACCGATGTCGGTCGTGCTCACCGGCCGGTGCGACGCTCGGCCCGGAGGGCCTCGGTGGCGGCGGGGTCGATGGCCAGGGTCAGATCGTCGAGCGAGCCGGTCAGCACCACCCCATAGTCGCGGCGGGCGCCTTCGGTCGAGACGTACTCGTCGAGCACGTCATCGAGCACGGCCTGGGCCTGGCGATCGAGCGGGTCGCCCCAGCCGCCCCCGCCGCCGTAGTCGTAGCAGAGCTTCTGGCCGGCGCCGATCGGTACCCAGTCGGCCGTGTGGGCCACCACGAAGGGGTCGTCCGACCCGTAGCGGATGGTCAACTGGTTGGGCTCGCCCGGCCGGCCCCCGGCGATGCCCGGCATGGGGTACTTCATGCCCACCACGTAGGTGTAGACCCGGGCGTCGACCCGGACCTCCTTGACGTAGTGGCTGCCACAGAGGCCCCGCCACTGCCCCGGTCCTCCGGAGTCGATGCGATAGTCACGACTCCACTGGATGTGCGGATAGAGACTCTCGTTGATCTCGGCCGTCGCCTTCCACAGATTCCCGAAGGCGGCCGCCTGGGCGCCCCACGCGTCCATGCCTTCGGCCGCGTTGCACCAACCGGCGTAGACCTCGGCCGAGTGATCGGTGAACGTCTGCCCGGTGCGGGGATCGATGCCGCTGATCACCGTCGGGATGCCGGTCTTGTAGACCTGCGGTACCGCCTTGTGGGCCAGCACGTGCTGCAGCGCCAGGGCGATGACCTCGCCGACCTCGGCACCGGGATGGTGGGTGCCGGCCGACACCGGTCGGTTGGCATGCGGGTTCAGCACGCACCCCTGGGGAACGATCAGGTCGATGGCCTCGAAGAACCCCTCGTTCTTGGGGATCTCGGGGTCCATCATGGCGGCGATCTGGGCGACCGTGTACCCCCGGGTATTGCCAAAGGTCGACCAGGCCTGCAGGTCCTGGCGGGCGTCGGTGCCGGTGAAGTCGATGCGGAGCCGATCACCGTCGACGGTGATGGCCACGTGCAGGTGCACGTCTTGGTGGCCGAGCGGATCGTGGTCGACCCAGCAGTCGGCCTCGTAGGTGCCGTCGGGCCAGGCCGCCACCTCCTCACGGAACCGCTCGGCGGCGTAGTCGATCATGAAGTCGACCGACTCCTCGACGACGCCGATGCCGTGGCGCTCGACGATCTGGCCGAGTCGGCGGCTCCCGAGTTGGGCGGCGCCGATCTGGGCCCGCAGGTCGCCGATGTAGTCGGGGAGGCGGTTGTTGACCTGGAGGGCGTAGAGGACGTCGCGGCGCTCGACGCCTTGGTCGATGACCTTGATGACCGGCCAGCGCACCCCTTCCCCCCAGACATCGTTAGCGGTCACGTTGTAGCCGCCGGGAACGGCGCCACCGGTGTCGCCGTGGTGGCACTGGATCGAGGCGATGAGCACCATGCGGCGGACCCCGGTGAGGGGATCGTCGGCGAAGACCGGGGCGAAGACGTTGTAGTCAGGCAAATGGCCGCCGCCGTGGTAGGGGTCGTTGGCCACGAACACGTCGCCCTCGCGGAACTCGGCGACACCCAGGAACTCGAGGGCGAAGCGCACCGGGAGGGTCGAGGTAAGCATGAACTGGGGGATGCCGACGCTGAGCGCGGCCAGCCGGCCCTGCGCGTCGAGCACGGTGGCGTTGCGCTCGTTGGACTGGTTCAGGATCGGCGTGGTGGCCGTGCGGCTCACGTAGGTGGCCATCTCGAAGCACACCGTCTCCATGGCCCCGCGCACGACCTCGGCGGTGACCGGATCGACCTGGGGGTCGGTCACCGTGCGCCGCCTGGGTCGGGCCAGCTCGATCAGATCGACTGCCATCGGATCCCCCTCTCCCCTGTTTGGACGTGCGTGAAAACCTGACGTCGGTGTCATTGCAGCGTACCGGAGCCACACCTGACGTGCGTGTCAGGTTCCTCCTAGACTCGGCCGAACGCAGACGACAGGAGGACCTGATGTCCGACACTCGTGAGTTCCACGACATCCGCAAGGGTGGCGCCCGCCAGGCCCAGCCGGTCGACGAGTTCATGGCCGAGCTCGAGGGCATCCAGGCCCGGGTGTGCTCGACGCGCAACCACGTCTGGGAACGGGTGGCCGACGGGACCCTGTCGCTGGAGTACCTCAAGCGCTTCTGCAAGGAGTACTACTTCCTCGGGGTCTGGTACACGTCCGAGTTCGGCTCGTTGGTGGCGAACGCTCCGGACGCCGATGCGCTCGGTCTGGAGGCCAGCGAGCACTTCAGCCACTGGATCCAGAACCTGGCCGACGAGACCGGGTACGCCGGCGATCGCAACCACGTGGACATGAAGGTCGATTGGGCCCACATGCTCGACATCACCGACGACGAGCTGGCCGGGTACGCCCCGCTGCCGGAGACGCTGGGCATGGTGTTGGGGAGCATGTACTACATGCGTCGCTCCTACGAGGAGGGCCTGGCCGCCTTCGGCTGGGCCGGCGAGCGCTTCGCGGCGTCGACGGGCTACGCGGTGATGATGTACGAGGGCATGCGCGACCACTACGGCCTGGACGTGGAGAACTTCAAGGTCCACGCCTATGCCGAGGCCGACCACGGTGACGCCGCCGACTACCTGCTCCGCCAGGTCGCCATCACCGCCATCCAACAGCACCGCATCCGCACCGCGATCACCCAGGTCTTCACCCTGCGCAACGCCCGGGCCATCGCCCTCAACCGCTGGCTCGACGAGCCCGGCGCCCTCCGTTAGGCCGACGTCGTGCGCGAGCATCGCTACTCGTTCGAGATGCCGCACGCCGCGGCGCGGATATGGGCGCTGTTCCAGGACTACGACCGCTGGCCCGACTACGCGCCCATGGTCGAGCGGGTCGACGTGCTCTGGCCGGGCGACGCCGATCACAACGGTCGGCTGCGTCGGGTGATCTACCAGATGCCGTTCGGCCGGCTCGGCTCGGCCCTCGAGTTGGTGAGCGACGTCGAGCCCGAGCGGGGCTACACCTACACCATGATCTCGTCGAAGCCGGGCAACGACCAGGTCGGTCACATCCGCCTCGAGCCGCTCGGACCCAACCGCACGCGCTTTGTGTTCGACGAGCGGTACAACCTGGTCGCGGTGCCGTTCAAGTGGTTCGAGGGGCCGATCTACTCGTTCATCAACAAGAAGAACGAGGAGAGCATGCGACAGGCGTCGGCCTGGCTGACCCAGCACCCGGAGTACCGGGCCGACCTCACCGATCCCACCGACCTTTCCAACGATCGAAGTAGGTGATGCGCTCCACCGGGCCACGCTCGGCCGGGGAGAACTCGTCGCCCTTCGTGTAGGCGACCGGGAGCAGGCAGACCTGGGTGACATCGTCGGGGACGCCGAGCAGCTCGGCCGCCTCGGTCTCGTGGGCCAGGTGCAGGGTGGTGAAGCAGGTCCCGAGGCCCCGGCTCCGCAGGGCGAGTTGGAAGCTCCACACCGCCGGGATGATCGAGCCGTAGAACGACGCGGCCGACACGGGCGAGGTGTCGGCCAGCCGACCCCTGATGCACGGGATGACCATGGCCGGCACCTGGCCGAGCACCTCGGCGAGGAAGTCGGCCGAGTCGAGTACCCGGGTGGTCTGGTCGCTCATGGCGTCCCTGCGGTACGACCCCAGGTAGCGCCCAGCCATGCGTTGGTAGAGTTCGCCGAGCTGGGCCTTCGTGTCGGGGTCGTCGACGATCAACCACCGCCAGGTCTGGGCGTTGCCGCCGGTCGGCGCCTGCACCGCCAGTCGAATGCAGTCGAGCAGCACCTCGCGCTCGACCGGCCGCTCGAGGTCGAGCCGTCGCCGGACCGATCGGGTCGTCGCCAACAAACGGTCCGTCTCGTCGAGGTCGAACATGAGCCTGGTCTAGCCGATGGCGACCGATGGCCGCCGGCATCGGTCCGGACACCGTGGGCAGCGACGGTCCATCTCGCCGCCACCGCCCGGCGGGTACGGGTCAGCTGAACCATGCAGGGGCGCGCGGCGTACCCTTCGCGAGAGCTGGGATGGCCGGTGCCGGATCGGAGGACCCCATGTGGCCGCGAGTGATTGCCGGAGTCGTGCTCTGCCTGGTCGGAGCGCTCTGGATAGCTCAGGGCGTCGGCGCAGCCAAGGGCTCGCCGATGACGGGCCACCCCGCATACGCCTTCCTCGGGGGCGCGGTCATCGTGGGGGGTGTCTGGCTGGTCGTGGCCGGCGCACGTCGCGGGAGCGCCGGGAGTGATCAGGCTCCCTGAGTTCATACCAGGCACCGGGACTCCGGGTTGAGGTCACGTCCGGGTCCCTCTGGACGCATCGAAGTGAGCGACGGGGAGAGCGCCCGGAACCGCTGCTGAAAGCGACCGGCGGACCGGGCGACCCGGCGGGCTCAGCCGGCTACGGCGGAACCGACCGACGAGAACTTGCTGGACGTAGCCTGGCCGAGGAACGTCACGGCGACGATGCACACCATGGCGATCAGCGCAACAAGGAGGGCGTACTCCACGAGCGAGGCGCCACGGTCGGTCTTGCAACGGGCCTGGAGCCAGGCGCTGACAAACTCATGAGAGGTAAGCATTTGGGTAGTTGCCCTTTTCTGGTGCTGACGCATATCCCGGTGAGCCGGACCGGCCGCCCTGCGTAGCAGTAATCGTCACTCTGCATGGCTGACTTTAGTGTCTGAGAGAAGCCCTCTAAACGGAACGGGCATGGCCCGGCCCCGATTACAACCAGACCCCGGACACCTACGTCGGTCCGGACATCCGTTCACCTACGACGCGCCCACGTCACTCCGGTGACCAGGTCTGCTCGCGGACGTAGCGGTACACACCGGTGAAGTTTCGGAGCGCCTTGGGCGGCAGCTCCACCACGCCGCCCAGCTGGTGGGCTCCCCACATGATCTGGGCGTTGTGCTCCACCACCAGCGCCGAGTGGAGGGCGGCGTCGACCGACTTCCCGATGGTGACCAGGCCGTGGTTGGCCATCAACATGGCCGAGCGATCGACCAAGTGCCGAGCGACCTCGGCCGAGAGCGCATCGCTGCCCGACGGCTGGTACTCGCCCACCGGCACGTCGCCGCCGATGTAGACGACGAACTCGTCGATCGCCGCCGGGATCGGCTGGTGGGCCACGGCGAACATCGAGGCGTGGCGGGCATGGCAGTGCACCACCCCCCCGACCTCGGGGTACGCCGTCAGGGTGGCGAGGTGCACGCCTTTCTCCGACGTGGCCGCGCGGGTGCCGGCGACCGCGGTGCCATCGAGGTCGACGATCACGAGGTCGTCGAGCGTCATCTCCTGGTAGCCGAGCGAGGACGGCGTCACCACCACCGTGCCGTCGTCGACCCGACCCGACACGTTGCCGGCCGTGCCCTCGACCAGGCCTCGGGCGTACATGGTCTTGGCCGCGGCCAGTACGGCGGCGCGCACGTCGTCGAGAGGTCCACCGTTGGGCCGGGTCACGGCAACACCTCCGGGTTCACGCAGTAGAGAGGTCGCTCGCCGGCGAGGAGCCGGTCGATGTCCTCGGCGATCATCGTTGTGTGGTTGACCTCGGTGTCGTAGGTCGCGCCGCCGATGTGGGGCGTGAGGACCACCTGGTCCATCTTGAGCAGCGGATGGCCGGCGGGGAGCTGCTCGCCGTCGAAATGGTCGAGGCCGGCGCCCGACAGGTGACCGGAACGCAGGGCCTCGGTCAGGGCGTCGAGGTCGTGGAGGCCGGCCCGGGCCGAGTTGAGGTACACCGCCCCGGGGCGCATGGCCGAGAAGCGGGCAGCACTCATCAGGCCCAACGTCTCAGGCGTGGGCGCAGCATGGATCGACACCACGTCAGATTCGTCGAGCATCGCCTCGAGCGAGCTGTGGGTGGCGTCGGGCGAGTAGGGGTCGAACGAGATGACGTTCATCCCCAGACCCTCGAGGCGCCATTTGACGGCCCGGCCGACCGCCCCGAGCCCGACCAGGCCGGCGGTGCGACCGGCGATCTGCCAGGCCCGGAACCTCTGGTAGGGGATGGAGCCGTCGCGGAAGACCTCGCCAGTTCGCACGTCGTGGTCGCCGGGCACCAGGTGTCGGGTGACGGCCAGGAGGAGGGCCACCGTGAGCTCGGCCACACCGTCGGCGTTGCGACCCGGGGTCCGCAGCACCGGGATGGCCTTGGCCGTGGCGGCGGCTATGTCGACGTTCGTCGGGTCGCCGCGGGTCGAACCGATCACCCGCAGCGGGCGGTCGAGAACCTCGCCGCTCACGACGTCGGCCTCACAGACGAGCACGGTGGCCCCCAGCTCGTCGACTCGCGCCGCCAGCTGTCGACCGTCCCAGATGCGCAGCGGGTGCTGGTCGATCCAGGGGTCGTAGTGGACGTCGCACAGCTCATGGAGGCGGTCGAGGCCCGGACCCCGACACGACGCCGTGATCAGTGCCACCGGCCGCTCGCCCGAGCCCTCGTTCGCCATACCTGACATCGGCGTCACCTTAGGGCATCGCGGGCTATCGTCCGAGGCGAGTCGGTGTCCTCACAAAGGAGCCATGCATGGACGATAGCGAGGTGATCGGGTCGACTCCGACCCAAGAGGATCCCTTCGAGGAGTTCAACCGGGCCATGGGGGCCCGGGGGGACGCGTCGCCCTATCCCGAGTTCATCCGCTTGCGGGGCGAGTCGCCGGTGCACGCCGTCGGCCTCATGCCGATCGCCGAGGACGACTCGGGACCGGGGATGTTCACCGCCTACGGCTACGACGCGGTGCACGCCATCCTGGGTGATGGCGAGGCGTTCAGCTCGGCCGGGTACGGCGAGGTGATGGGCCTGGTGATGGGCCGCTCGATCCTCGAGATGGACGAACCCGAGCACCACACCTACCGCTCGATCCTCCAGCAGGCGTTCACCCGCACCGAGATGGCCCGGTGGGAGACCGAGCTGGTCGAGCCCCTGGTCAATCGCATGGTCGACCAGTTCGCCGCTGACGGCCGGGCCGATCTGGTACGCCAGCTGCTCTTCCCCTTCCCGGTGCGGGTCATCGCCGCGCTGCTCGGACTGCCCGAGGAGGACCTGCCCGAATTCCACCGCTTGGCCGTCGAGCTGATCGGCGTCACGGTCAACTGGGATCGGGCCATCGAGTCATCGGAGAAACTCCGCCAGTACTTCTCCGGCATCGTGGCCGAACGCCGGCGCAACCCGGCCGACGACATGATCTCGGTGCTGGTCAGCGCCGAGCAGGACGGCCAGCACCTCGACGACGAGGAGATCTTCGCGTTCCTGCGCCTGCTCCTGCCGGCCGGGGCCGAGACCACCTATCGGTCGTCGTCGAACCTGCTGTACGGCCTGCTCACCCATCGTGACCAGTTCGAGGCGCTGCTGGCCGACCGCAGCCTCATGGCGCGCGCCATCGAGGAGGGGATCCGCTGGGAGCCGCCCCTGCTCATCATCATTCGGACCGCCACCCGCGACGTCGACGTGTGCGGGGTGGTGATCCCCGCCGGGGCCAGCGTGGTTTGCAACCTCGGCTCGGCCAACCACGACGACACCCGGTGGGTCGAGCCCGAGTCGTTCGACATCTTCCGCGAGCGCCGTCCCCACATCGGCTTCGCCCACGGTCCCCACGTCTGCCTGGGCATGCATTTGGCTCGGATGGAGACCCAGGTCGCGCTGAGCGTGCTGTTCGATCGACTGCCCGGCCTGCGCCTCGATCCCGCCGCTGACGGCCACTACATCTCGGGCGAGATCTTCCGGGCCCCTCCCCGCCTCGACGTGCTCTGGGATTGACCGCCCGCGGTTTGTTGGGTCAAGAGGGGTCGATCAGGGCTTGCAGGGCGCGCTTGTCGACCTTCTCCATGGGCGTGAGGGGGAGGGCGTCGACGACGAGGATCCCCTCGGGAAGCTTGTGGTGGGCCAGGCGGTCGGCCGCGAACGCCCGGATCTCGTTGATCGTGGGCGGCGCAGCCCCGGCGACGGCGGCGACCACGGCTACGCCCACCTCGCCCATCACGTCGTCGCGCCTCGACACCACCGCGACCTCGCAGAGCGCGGGATGGGTGGCCAGTACCGCCTCGACCTCCATGGGGTAGACGTTGTACCCACCCCGCACATACATCTCCTTGGCCCGGCCGACCAGACGCAGCCGGCCCTCGTCGTCGAGGGGG
>DHIQ01000277.1 GCA_002403895.1 Candidatus Neomicrothrix sp. UBA4742 | reverse complement strand
GTCTCCGCCTGCTACGTCCCGGACGGTGGTGAACCCTCGGTGGAGGGCCGATGCCAGACGACGAGCAGCCATCAGCGCGACGTAGCTAAGCGGGCTTGCCTCCAGCTCAAGAAGATTCAGGCTGATGCCGTAGGCGTGGAAGTGTGCGTCGATCAAACCCGGGATGACGCAGCCACCCCTGCCGTCCACGACGCGGTCCGAGGTGGCTACTGACCCGCCTAGCTCGACGATTCGACCGTCGACGATGGTGATGGGACCCTCACGCAGCTCCTCGGTGACGCCGTCGAAGACCACCACATTCGTAATGCTCAAGCTTCCAGCATCCCTCGCCGTTCCGTAGACCTGTCCCGGCATCAGGAGCGACGCACCGAACGCAATGCGGCCGTGGCTTCCTGATCGACCTCAAGGGTGTCGGCATCGACCGCCACACCGTAGTCAGCAGCTGCGGCCTGGACCGAGACGAAGCCGTTGCGGACGTCCCGGCCCACCCGGTCCGGCTCCCGGTCGTAGGGGTGGCCGTAGCCGCCGCCACCACCGGTGTTGTTGACCAGGACGTCTCCCGTCTCCATGTGGTTGTAGCTGCCGCCCTGAATGACCTCGTGCTCGGTGCCGGGGTTGATTATGACGTGGTTGTTGTCCCCGACATGCCCGTCACCGATGGACCACGGCTTGGTCTTGGTCTTGTAAACGATGCAGATTGCCGTCGAAGGCGCAAGAAAGCGGTAGCTACGGCCCACTCCGACTCCGCCGCGGTAGCGGCCAGCCCCACCCGTGTCCTGTCGGTACCCGTAGGACTCGATGAACATGGGTGATTTGGTCTCCAGGACCTCGACCGGGTTGTTCCGGCAACCGGGCTCGGACAAGTGCATGATGCCGTCCTCGCCATCGCCGCCGGCATGCCCACCGAAGCCAACCGCCTCATTTGTGGCTTCGAGCCATGGCTGTCCATTGCGGGGGTTAACTCCGAGGCCCATCACGTCGGCGACGTCACCGCCGGAGCAGGCAGGCACCCGGTCCGGCATGCCTTGCGCAAGAGCCTTCAGGATGACCTCGCCAGCCAGCAGTCCGCTCCACAACGTGAAGGTCGGCTGTGGCGGAACCGCATGCATGAGCGAGCCGGGCTCCGTCACGACGCGCAAGGCCCGGAAGTTGCCTGCGACCACCGGGGTGTCCGGCGTCGTGAGGGCCTTGTAAACCAAGCTGCAGAGCGCCTCTGTTAGACCGCGCACGGCATTGAGTGGGCCCCGCACGTCACGGTCGCTGCCGGTCCAGTCGATGACCATCTCGTCATCGGTGATGGTGACCGTAACGTTCATCTTGATCATTCGGTCCAGATCAACACCGTCGTTGTCGATGAAGTCGTGCGCTGTCCAAGTGCCCTTCGGCAGCTTCGCGAGCCCCAGTCGGGCCAACCGTTCCCCATGGTCGTTGATCGCGTTCATCGCGCCGAGCACCACATCGGTGCCGTACTTGGAGGCGATCTCCTTAACACGGCGAACACCCGTGACGCACGCCGACACCTCGGCCTGGATGTCACCGATGGTCCGCTCCGGGAATCTGCTGTTGAACCGGATGATGTTAAAGGGGTCGTCGACCATGACACCGCGTCGGTAGAGCTTGGTGGCCGGGAAGAAGATGCCCTCTTGGTACATGTCCGTCGAGTCGAGGACATATCCCGCGTCCTTCTGCATGAGGTCAAGCACGTGGCACCGGACAGAGGCGAACCCGATCAGTTGCTCCTCGTGGTGGATCGGCGCGAACACCAGCACGTCGAGGGTATGCGCGGACGCCCAATACGGGTAGTTCAGCATGAACATGTCGCCGGGCTCGATAGCGCCTATGCCCAGGAACTCGACGGCCTTCTTGATGCCGTAGTCGTTCGCCCGGGTGAAGATCGCGATGCCTGGTGCATCGGCCACCACATCGCCATTCGGGTCGTGGATGCCGATGCCGTAGTCATGGATCTCGTAGACCACCGTGTTGTACGCCGTGCGGCACAGGTTGCGAGCCATCTCCTCGGCCGCAGCCAGGAGTCCGTGGCGGATGATCTCTGTGGTAATCGAGTCGCTCATCGGTTGTCCTCCACGCTTTCTGATCCCAACGCGATGACCAGTTCACCGATCGCGCCGACTCCCAGGTGGTCCCCCTCGTGGATGACCGTGGTCGCGGTGTGCTCGGCGATCACTGCCGGGCCCACGATGACATCGCCGGCCCGAAGGGACTCACGGACGTACAGCCCGTATTCGACAGCGGGTCTCTCGTCGGAGACGTAGACCATTCGGCTGCCCATCGGCTGCGGGCCACCCTCGTCCCGCCCGTCCAGTGTGGGCAGCGTGGGTTTGTCGACGAAACCGACGGCCCGCAACCGCAGGGCGGTCACCTCCACCGGGTCGGGCATGACGTGTCCGTACTGCCGTTCGTGCAGGTCGGCAAAGGCAGACTGAACTGCTGTCACGAGGTTCTCAGCGTCGTCGGGGAATGGCAACGTGACCGAGTGCTCCTGACCGGTGTACCGCACGTCCATGGTGCGGACCAAGGTCTGCCGGTCCTCGCCGAAGCTTTCCTCCATTAGCCGCGCCCGGGCCTCATCCTCCATCTCCCGGTACGACGCTTCGGCCGTCTCCGGGGACATCTGAGCCAGCGGCATCACGTTCGTCCTGGCGAAGTCGTGCTGGACGTCGGCCATCAGCATCCCGAAGGCGCAGAAGGCGCCCTGCCCGGGGGGCACGATCACCGTGGGAATGCCCAGGTCGCGCGCGACTTCAACCGCGACCAGCCCTCCCGCGCCGCCCAGTGACAACAGCACGAAGTCCTTCGGGTCGCGTCCCAGATCGACGGTGATCGCCCGGACCGCGCCCATAATCTTGGTATCCGAGATTCGCACGATGCCCCGAGCCAGAGCCCCGACCGACATCCCCAGCTGCTCAGCCAGGGGTGCGAGCGCCTGCTCCGCCAACTCACGGTTCAGGGTCAACGTTCCACCCAGTGCCGTGTCGGAGCCGAGGTAACCGAGGACGAGGACTGCGTCTGTGAAGGTCGGCAAAGTGCCGCCACCGCCGTAGGAGGCGGGGCCGGGCGAGGCGCCGGCGCTCTGTGGGCCCACCTGCAGCGCCCCTGCTTCGTCAAGCCATGCGATCGAGCCGCCGCCGGCTCCGATGGTGTGGATGTACAGCGAGGGGGTGTTGATCGGGAGCTGCTCGAACTCGGCGCCTTGGTACAGAACGGGCTCGTGGTCGATGATCAGCGACGCGTCCAGGCTGGTTCCGCCCATGTCGACGGTGATGAAGTTGGGTTGGTCGATGAGGTGCGACAGTGCCGCAGCACCGATCACGCCGCCGGCGGGGCCGGACAGAATCAGGCTGACTGGCTGGTTGCGTGCAGCCTTGGCCGTCATCGCCCCGCCACCTGACCGCGTCATCAGGAACCGGCCCTTGAACCCGCCCTCGTCCAGCTCAGCCTCGAGCTTCTCCAGGTACTCGGCGACGACGGGCTTGATGTAAGCATCCAGGACAGCGGTGCTGGTGCGCTCGTACTCGCGGTACTCTCGCGACAGCTCGTGTGACAAGGTCACCGCGACGCCGGGAGCAACGTCGGCGAGAATCTCCCGCATCTGGATCTCGTGCTTGGGATGGGCGTAGGAGTGCAGGAAGGCAACCGCGACCGCGTCGTAGCCACGCAGCGCGATCTCCTCCGCGACCTGACGGGCATCTTGCCGGTCTAGGGGCGTTTCGACTGAGCCGTCGAAACGGCTCCGCTCGGTGACCTCGAATGTGTCGGATCGCTCGAGCAGGGCCGTGGGCTT
>DHIQ01000085.1:9924-14889 GCA_002403895.1 Candidatus Neomicrothrix sp. UBA4742 | reverse complement strand
GCCGCCTCGACCACCGCCAGAGACACCCGGGACACCAGGGGATCACCACACTCAGTTCGAAGTTCCCCGCCAAGGGACACCGCCGTCATGGCCGTGACCCTATACAAACACCCGTTCGATCGTCAAGAGCTTTCGAGGCTTTTCAGCAACATTCACACATGCAGGCGCGGGCGCCACATCGGGTGGCCACGGAGCAGGCAATTATCACTTCGCGTCGGGTCGCCGCCACGGATACGGTCATTTCCGATGGGGCGAGCGGAGGAGCGCGAGGTGAGCCGGACATGACCGCCGACGAGGTCCTTCGCATGCTGGATCTGCTGGAGACCCACCGCATCCGGGTGTGGGTCGATGGCGGTTGGGGCATCGACGCCCTCCTGGGTGAGCAGACCCGTCCGCATTCGGATCTCGACTTGAGCATCGTGTCGGACGATCTCGATTCGGCGCTGGCACTCTTCACCAGCGAGGGGTTCGAGACCCTGCGAGACGACCTCCCGACCGCGATCGCCATGCGGCACCCCGACGGCCGTGAGGTCGATCTGCACCCGGTGCAGCTGACTCCTGACGGCGGCGGTGACCAGATCCAGCCGGACGGCAGCCTGTGGCATTACGACCGCCCCGTCACCGGCAGCATCGCGGGGCGCGACGTCACGTGCCTGTCCCCCGAGACGCAGGTGCGGGCCCACCTCGGCTTCGAGCCCCGGTCCGAGCACATCGCCGACATGGGTCGCCTCCGCGACCTCTTCGGGATCGAGCTACCCGGGCCCTACGGCACGACCAACTGATGCAAGCGCGGCCGCCCTCCCAAATCAGAAGCCGAATCCCCTTCTGGGGTGGATAGCGCTCCAGATTTCGGCAGACCGCCGCAAACCGCCGACGGACCGCCGCAGGCCGGCGCTCAGCCGTCGAGCTTGACCAGGGCTTTGCGCAGGTTGCGGATGGCCTGGTTGATGCGCTGCTCGTTTTCGATGAGGGCGAAGCGCACGTGCCCGTCACCGCCGGGGCCGAAGCCGACGCCGGGCGAGACCGCCACCTGCGCTTCCTTCACCAGGTACGAGGCGAACTCCACCGAGCCCATCTCCTGGTAGGGCTCGGGGATGGGCGCCCACACGAACATGGTTCCCCGGGGTGGCTCGACCGGCCAACCGATGCGGTTCAGACCCCCGCACAGCGTGTCGCGACGGATTTGGTACTGCTCATTGACCAGCTTGGGGAAGTCGGGCGCCTCGTTGAGCGTCACCGTGGCCGCGATCTGAATGGGCTGGAACGTCCCGTAGTCGAGATAGCTCTTGAGCTTGGTCAGGGCGGCGATGACCTCGCGGTTGCCGACCATGAACGCCACCCGCCAGCCGGCCATGGAGAACGACTTGGTCATCGAGTACAACTCGACGGCGACCTCCTTGGCCCCCTCGGCCTGCATGATGGAGGGCGGCGAGTAGCCGTCGAAGCCGATCTCGGCATAGGCGTTGTCGTGAACGACCACGACCTCCTTCTCCCGGGCGAAGTCCACCACCTGCTGCATGAAGTCGACGTCGACGCACGTCGTGGTCGGGTTGTGGGGGAACGACATGACAATGACCCGCGGCTTGGGCCAGGAGTATTCCCACGCTTCGGTGAGGCTGGCGAAGAAGTCGGCCCCGCCCGTCCCCAACGGGACCTCGCGGATGTCGGCGCCGGCCAGCAGCGGGCCGTAGATGTGGATCGGGTAGGACGGCGAGGGCACCAAGGCGGCGTCACCGGGCTGGAGCAGGGTCCACATGAGGTGGGAGAACCCTTCTTTGGCGCCGATGGTGTTGATGACCTCGGTCTCGGGGTCGAGCTCCACCCCCCAGCGACGCAGGTAGAGGTCGCTGGCGGCCTGGCGCAGCTTGGGGATGCCTCGGCTCGACGAGTAGCGGTGGTTCTTCGAGTTGTGGACGGCCTCGGCCAGCTTCTCGACGGCCACGTCGGGGCTGGGCATGTCGGGGTTACCGAAGCCCAGGTCGATCACGTCGATCCCGGCTCGGCGAGCCTCCACCTTCAACGAATCGATAATGGTGAAGACGTAGGGGGGCAGCGACGTAATCCGGCGGAACTCCATGGGCTCACGGTACCCCGCCCACTCCCCTGCCTCGAACCGGTCTCCTGGTTTCGAAACCGGCTCAGATCATGGTGGCGGCGCCCGCCCCCGCCGCCAAACTGAGGACTCGGCGAGGAGGTCGAGGGCGATGAGCCCGGCGCCGATGGCCCCCGCGTCCTGGCCGAGAGCGGCAGCAACGATGCGCACCGGAGGGCGATGCTCGAAGCCCAGGACGAGGGTCTCATACGCCGCGCGGGTGGGGGCCAACAACAGCTCGCCGGCCTCGGCCAGCCCGCCCCCGACCACGACCACCTCCGGGTCGAGCAGGTTCTCCAGGTTGGAGATGCCGAGGGCCACCCACCAGGCGAACTCGGCCATGATCTCGATCGCCTCGGCGTCGGCGGCGTCGGCGGCGCGGGTCACGTGCTCGCCCCGCACGTCGTCGGGGTCGCCCCCGGCCAGCGCCACGATGTGCGGCGCCCGCCCGGCGTGGGCCGCGTCTCGGGCCAGGCGTCCGAGACCACTGCCCGAGGCGAAACGCTCCCAACAGCCGCGCCGCCCACACGGGCAGGGCGGCCCGTTGGGGTCCACCACCATGTGTCCGGGCTCGCCGGCGAACCCGGCCGCGCCCCGCTGGAGCTTGCCGTCGAGGACGAGTCCCCCGCCGATGCCGGTGCCCAAGGTAACGAGGATGAGATTGCGAGCCCGGTCGCCCGCGCCCAGGCGGTGCTCGGCCACTGTGGCGGTGTTGGCGTCGTTGTCGACCACCACCGGCAGACCGGTGCGCTCGCGAACTAGGCCGGCCAGATCGAGGTCGACCACGCCGGGCAAGTTGGGGGCGAAGCTGACGACGCCGTGCTTATCCACCAGCCCGGCAGCACCCATCCCCACCGCCTCGATCGGCGGGAGACCTTTGCCCGCGGCCTCGCGACCGAGGGCGGCGACGAGATCGACCACGGCGTCGATGATGGCGTCGCTGCCCTTGGGGGTGTCGACCCGGATGTCGCCCAGGGCAGTGAGCGGATCGGCCGAGTCGAGCACCCGGCCGAGGATCTTGGTTCCGCCCAGGTCGAGCCCGGCCACGATCCGGGGCGCGCCGGAACCGTCAGGAGCAGCGGTTGCGCTCATCAGTACCGCAGCAGGGCGCCGATGCGACCCATCACGTCGAGGTCGGCGTTGTCGACACAGATCTCGACGTGGCACGACTGGCCCAGGGCCGCCTCGACGGCCTCCTCGACGATGTCGTCGACGGGGGTCAGCTGGCTGGCGCACGCGGGGCAGACCCGACCGACGAGGCCAAGGTGGCCGCAGGCGTCGCAGCGCCAGCCGGGCTCGTTGAAGTCGGCCGACACCAGCAGCTGATCGACGCGGCGGGCGGCCAGGGCCTCGAGGGTAGGAGCCAAACCGGCCAGGGCCCGGTTGCCGGTCGCCACTTGGCCGCGCAGCCGCGACACCGAGTCGGCTTCTTGGCGGCGCTCGACCTCGCGCTCGACGTCGAGGGCGGCGTCGCGGATCTCCGCGGTCGACGCGGTGACCCCGACGGCGATCCGCCCGCAGAGCCGGTTGCGAAGGTAGGGGTGAAGGGTGGCTTCCAGGGCGCCGGCGATGGGGCCGGGGGCACCGACGGTGAAGTGCTGAAAGGGCTCGTCCTGGAACACCTGGAAGGCGACCTCGGCGGCGTGGCGGAGATGGGCAGCGGCCAAGGCGTCGACGTGACCGCTCACGTCGCCCTGGTCGGAGTGGCCGCGGCTGTCGTAGTCGCGGGGCAACTCGTCGAGCAGGTCGGAGTGGTCGACCAGCTCACCGAAGTGGAACACCAGCATGCGGGCCCGCTGCTTGTCGGCCAGCAGCACCCCGAACCGGTCGAACTCCTGGGTGAGCGACTCGAGCTGCGACACCGCCGGGGCCTGGTTCACGATCACGCGGCTGCGCACCGGCACCGGCAGGGGCAGCACCTGCCAGAAGGCCTCGTCAGAGCAGGAGAAGATGGCGAGGCCGCGCGTACGCGACCGATCGAAGCCAGCCTTCACGTAGTCCTCGATGCGTTGGAGATCCCGCCCCACCGATGCGTTGCCGTTGGCCCTCACCCGCGCCGAGCGGAGAATCCGCTCCAGCTCCTGTTCGTAGTCCCGGTGCCGGCTGAGCCGGCGGCCATCGACATCGAGATAGCAGGTGGTGACGGGGGCTCCCTGTCCCCTGAACCCGGCTAGCTCACGAACAGCAGCTTCGGTGATCACGGCCATGGAACCTCCAAGGGGTCGGCTAGTGACCCGATGGTAGGCAACCAAACCGGTCTCTGCCGCCGAAAACCAGCCTTCCCACCCGATGGCCAGAGGGTCGCCGTGACCCGGGCTTCGGCTATCGGTTCGGGCCCGGCCATCAAGAAGAACCCGGCATCGTCGTGTAGGAACTCGGCAACCTCGTCACGAGCTAGGAAGTCGAACCTGGCGCTGGTGCAGCCGGGCTCCGCGGCGTGTCGGCGAACTCGAGCATCATGCTGGTCAGGCGTACTGGCGAGGGAGGGGGACGACGGCGGCGTGGGTGAGGCCGACGGAGTTGGCCCACTCGGCCACGGCGGGCTCGTCGCTCAGATAGAGGATTTGCACCGCCTCCGACATCCGTTCCAGCTTGTTGAGTAGCGAGTGGACCTGCTCGGTCCCCAAGCCCAAGAGCGCGTCGTCGAGCACCATCGGCACCGAGCCGGAGAACGAGACGTTGCGCTGGGCGGCAAGGCGGGCCAGGAGGTAGAACTCGATCGACTCGGGGCCAACGTCGTCTTCGGTGGAATGCACACCGACGGCGGGATCGCTGGAGGGCGACGGGCCCGCGGTGACCTGGGCTTCGGCCAGCTCGGCGGCGATGCGCATGAGGCGGCTGGTGGCCACCGCCTCGACCTGCGTGGCGGCGTC
>DHIQ01000085.1:5976-9747 GCA_002403895.1 Candidatus Neomicrothrix sp. UBA4742 | reverse complement strand
GCCTCGACCTGCGTGGCGGCGTCGACGAGCGCCAGCCGGGCCTCGAGCGAATCGGCGTAGTCGACTTCGTCGGTCATCGCCGCGTCACGCTCTGCCGCCAGCGTGTCGAGGGTGGGCTCGTCGTCCGCCCCGGCATCGACGGCGCCGTCGGTCAGGTCGATGGCCGGGCTCGACGCCACCTCGGCTTGCTCAAGGGCATGGCGGGCGGTGGCCAGCTCGTGGTCGACACCAGCCCGCTCCACCCGCAACTCGGCGACGCGGGCCGAGAGGGCCTGCACCTCGCCGAGGAAAGCATCGGCCGCCATCAGCGTGCGGTCGATGCCAGGGTCGGGTCCGAGATCGAGACCGACGAGTTCGAGCTGGTAGGCCAGCGCGTCGACCAGTTCCTCGGCGGTGACCTCCCGATTGGGCACCTTGAGGTCGCGCAGCGCCTCCTCGAGGTCCTCCTGATCATCGTCGCCGCCCAGCAGATCGAACGCCTCCAGGTAGACATCCTCCAGGCGATCGAGCATGGCCCGGTGCTCGGGGTTGGACTCGATCTCGGCCGCCACGGTGGCCCAGTGCGCCTCGGCCGCGGCGACCTCGGCATGAGCCCGCTCCAGGCGTCGTTCGGCCAGGGGGTCGATGGCGAGCAGCCCGGCGCCCATGATGTAGGAGCTCCACGTGGGGAAGCCCACCCGGTCGAGGATGATCTGCTCGGCAGCCATGGCGTCGTCGAAGCGCTTCTGCCCACCCCGCTTGCGGATGCCCGACATCTTGGACTCGGCCTCGAACACTGCGGCGTGGGCAGCCTCGAGCTCGGTGACGTCGTCGGCCGACAGGTTCGGCTTCAACATGGCCCGCTCGGCCTGGGCCAGCTCGGTTCGGGCGTTCTCGAGTCGGTGGAGTGCGCCAGCGGTGCCGCGACCCTCGCTCTCCATGCCCTGCTCGAGCTCATCGACATGACGCTTGAGAGCGGCGAACTCGTCGGCCAGCTCGGCGGCTCGCTCGGAGGGCACGAACTCGACCGGTGCGGGGTTGCGGATGGCTTCGAGCAGCACCTCGGTCGGTCGGGTGTCGAGCGCGGTCAGCTCGCTGATGCCCCGGTCGAGGCGCGCCTGACGCTCTTCGTGTTGCGCTATCTGCTCGATGAGCTCGTCGCGATCGACGGGCTCGGTCGATGTGGTGCTGGCGGCAGATCCGCCATCCAGCGCCGCAACCAGCGCCGCTTCGGCGCGGCGGGCCTTGGCCGCCACATCGGCGTGCTCGCGGCGGGTACGCTCGACCGATTCGCGCAGGATGCTGAGGGTTTCGCGACTCGAACGCTGCCGGGTACGGGCGGTGTCGAGGTCGGCGAAACGCCCCTCGGGGGCGGCGACCAGGAACTGCTCGGCGGTGAGCCGCGGGATGCGGCCGCCACCCTGCGAGCCTCCGGGCAGGTCGCTGGCCCGCACCACCGGGTCGAGGTCGGCCCCCAGGCCGAACAACTCGAGGGTCTCAACCGACAGGTCGAACAGCACGCCATGCGATTCCACCAGGCCGCCCGTGCCCGGGTCCCCGGCGTGGGGAAGCGCGGAAACGGTGGCGATGACCCGAGCGCGGGCCGCGGTGTCCAGACCGGTAATCACCGTCATCATCGGGTGGAGATCGAGCGCGTCGTTGTCGAGTCGGAGCTGAATGAGCCTCATCCTGCAAGCACCATCGGTCGGGAACGGGGGGAGTTGAGCACGGAGATACGTCGAGATCCTACGGCATGCTCAGGAGACACGAATGTGCTGCACCCGAGGCGGCTCGTCGTCGTCGCCATCGGAGGGGGCGCCAGACGCTCGATCGCGGGCGGCCGCCACCTTGCTGGCCGCCTGCCCGGCGGCATGAGCAACGGACCCGAGGGTGTCCACCACCGAGGCCACCGCGTCCTTGTCGCGCACCACCTCCTCGACCACGTCGAGGAACGAGCGGGCGGCGGCGATGAGCTCGGAGGCCGCAGCCTGGAGGTGGTCGACGCCTTCCCGCGCCCCATGATCGGTGCCGGTGGCCTCGTCATGGTCAGCCTCGTCGTTCATCCCATGACCTTCCTGTTCAGGGTGGCGGACCGAACGATACCCGCAGCTTTCCCTTGCGCAGGGTGGCGGCGGTGACTTGGCGGCGGCGCAACGAATCAGGCAACAAGATGGCTCGCCGGTAGGGGCCGATGCGGACCAGGAGCTCGTCGCCGCGGCGCCCCACCTCGAGGTCGTCTCGGTCGGCGAAGGGCAGCTCCTGGGTGAGCAGGTAGCCGTCCCCCTTCTTCTTGATGCGCAACGGGTCGGAATCGTGCAGCACGGCGGCGGGGTCGGCGTCGCCATAGACCTCGTCGGCGAAGGCCCGCAGCCGCTTGGGCCCGACCAGTTCCTGCGCCGCCAGCCGGGCCCGCAGCACCGGCAGCGGGGCGAAGGCCTCGTCGATGGTGGCCAGGTGCTCAGCGTGGGCCGCCTTCCACTGCTCGAACCACGGGTCGGTGATCTCATCGGGCAGCAACCGGTTGGCCACCACCGCGTCGACCCGGTAGCCGAACAACGACAGGTAGGTGTACGTGCGGCGGGCCTCGGCGATGACCATGCGCTCGGGGTTCACCACCAGACGGACGCTGGTGCGGGCCGGGTCAGCCAGGATCTCCTTCACGCCGTCGAGACGGTCGTAGAAGCGGCGGGTGGCGCCGAACACCTCGTCGCCGGCCACCGGCAAGTTCGTCACCCGCGACAGCACCGGGCCGATCATGCGGTTCATGCGCCGGCCCATGGGGAAGACCCGCTCCATGTACCAGCTCAGAATGTCGGGCAAGCTCAACAACCGGATCGTCTCGGCCGTCGGGGCGCAGTCGACGACCAGCACATCCCATTCCCCCGACTCGGCGTGAGTCTTGATGTCGCCCAACGCGAACACCTCGTCCAGGCCCGGAATGACGGCTAGCTCCTCGGCCTCGATGGCCTCTACGCCGGCCCAGTTGAACACCTCGACCAGATAGGCCTGGATGTCGCCCCACGAGTCCTCCATCCGCTCCTGGGCATCGAGCTCCTGGCCCGACAGCGACGTGGTTATGGGCGTCGGCTCGGTGCCGAGGGGGACGCCGAAGCTGTCCGACAGCGAGTGGGCCGGGTCGGTGGAGATGACCAGGGTGCGCTTCCCGGCGTCGGCACAGCGCAGGGCGGTGGCTGCCGCTACCGACGTCTTGCCCACACCCCCCTTGCCGGTGAAGAGGAGGACCCGCACCTAGTGGTCGGTCGGGTCGTCGAGGTCGGCGCTGAGCTCGGACCGCGGGGTGCCCTCGACCCGTGCCTTCAGCTCGAGCAGGGCGGTCTTGATGATGCGAGCCTCGGCCCGGCGCTTCACAAACCCGGGGATGGGCACGATGAGGTCGACCGACAACTCGTAGACCACCTCGGTGGTGTCAGGCGCGCTGCCGGGCTCGAGCAGATAGTTCCCGTCCAGCTCGCGCTCGAGATCGCCGGCGAGCAACTCCCAACAAAGACGGTTGGGGGCACCCTCGTAGTCGTACTGGAGCTGGTAGGTAGTGCTGCGACCCATCGCCGCGGCCCGGTACTCGACCACAGTGGCTCGACCCTCGTCGTCGCGGGCCACCACCGTGGCCTGCTTGAGATCGCCGGCCCACTCCGGGTACGACTCGAAGTCGACCAGAGTGTCGAAGCACTGCTCGACCGGTGCGTTGATGGTGGTCTGCTCTCTCGCCTGCTCGGCCATGGAAGTCGACCCTACCGGACGGCGGGCGGCGGGCGGGCGGGCGGTCCCCCCGCT
>DHIQ01000085.1:582-5790 GCA_002403895.1 Candidatus Neomicrothrix sp. UBA4742 | reverse complement strand
GTCCCCCCGATCACCGGCCCCGCCGTGCGCCCCCATGGAACACTGGCGCCATGAGCGACACCCTCGCGGCGGCGCAGCTGGAACAGGTCCTGACCGGGTTCGGTTTCGCCACTCCCCCGACCGTCGATCTGACCGGACTGGACGCGCTCTACCGGGCCTGGTGCCGCAAGGTCCCGTTCGACAACACCCAAAAGCTGTTGACCCTGACGTCGGGCGCCAGTGGGCCGCTCCCCGTGCTCGACGCCGACGCGTTCTTCGACCAATGGCTACGGCACGGCACCGGGGCCACGTGCTGGCCGTCGAGCAACGCGCTGCTGGCGCTGGCCCTGAGTTGTGGCTTCGATGCCCGGTGGGTGGCCGGCAGCATGTTCGACAACGGCGAGCTCACCCACGGGGCCGTGTTCGTCAGGCTCGACGGGGCCGACTTCCTCGTCGACTCGTCGATGCTGACCGATGCCCCGGCGTGTTCAACGATTCGCGCTACGCCCGCCGCAACGGTGCCGATAGCGTCCGGGCGCTGGCGAATGACACCCGCTTCGCCAAGACGGCGTCCGGCTTCGATGTGCAGCCCGAGCTCGGGCCCGACGCGCAGGACCGCTCGCTCATCGAGGATGTGGGGCTGTCCGAAGAGATCGTCGACCGTCTGCGCGCCGCGCTGCCCGGTACGTCGATCAGTGGCGGGTAGAGCGCTCCCTCTGCCGTCAACTGAGCAGCGGGTCGTCGAGCAATGGGAGCTGCGCCCACCAGGCCCCGAGGTAAGCGGCCGCAGCGAGGTACAGCCGGCTGGCTTCGGGATCGGCGTGGGCGGCGTCGAAGCAGGCCAGCGTGTACTTCGCCAGGTGGGCGTCGGGATGCGTGGACGCCGTCGTGGCCAACCGGGCCGTGACGGGCCCGAGGGCGTCGGGGCTGGCGTGCCACACGGCCGCGGCGGCCTCCGCGGGCGACGCGTCGAGCGCACCGAGGACATCGTCGCCGTCGGGACGGGGCGGCACCCACTCCGGGGCGAGGACGACCCGACCGAGCGTGGAGCGAAAGCCCAGGACATAGGTGGCGGCCACGGCGATGGCCATCGACGGATCAGACGAGCCCTCCGCGATACCCAGGGCGGCCTGGGGCAGGGTCAGGCAATGGGACCAGCCGTAGGGGGCATGGTCGGGGGCATCCTGGATCATCGACCAGGCCGCCACCCGCAACAGGTCACGCTGGGCGCGGGCCACGTAAGTGACCCGCGTCGGAAGATCGAGGAGCTCGACGGCCAGCCCCGATGTCTCCATGAGAGACATCGTCGGGAAGATGAAGGTGCTGCCCGGATCGCCGGGCGAGGCCGGCCCCAGCAGCGGTTCGACCAGATCCCCGGCCACCTCATCAGGGCCGACCCCGAACTGGTCAACGCCACGGTGCGGGGCCCCCGGGCCCCGCTTCGACGACCAGGTCAGGGCCCAGTCGGGATAGCGAGCCAATTCCCGAGCGATGCCGCGAACGCTGGCCGCCGCCACCGGGCTGCGCGGGGCGATCCGGGACAGTTGGAACAACAAGATGTTGCCATGGGCAGCGGCCGACAGCCGTGGCAGCACCACATCCGTCAGGGCCCGGCTGAGCTGAGCCGGGGTCAGACTCGCGGCCAGGCCGGCGGCCAACGCGTCGGCGTCATCGATCTCCCCGGCATTGATGGCTGCCTCGAGATGGCCCACCGTGTCGGAGGGACGAGCGAACGGGTCGGGTTCGAGTCGGAGATCCGGGACTTCGGCGCCGGCAGCCTGATACGTCGCGCCCAGCCAGACCAGGCGCTGACGAGCGAGGTGGCGCGACCCCGGGTCCACCAGCGGGAGCAGAGCGACCCGGGCCAACAGCTCCAAGGGGGCATGCAGGATGAACGAGTCGGCCGGGGCCAGTTTGGGCCGGGCCAGGGACGCGGCGACGAGCTCGGCGAGCGCTCCATCGCTGAGACGGTCGAGCCCCCGGGCGGGGTACTCGTCGACGATGGCGCCGGGGTCGAGCTCGGCCAGGCTCGCGGCGCGGGTGCGGGTGGTCTCGGTGGGCATGTGGTCACCGTAAAACCTCAAGTTCACTTGAAGTCAAGCGGTTGTTGTGGTGCCATGCACGCATGCCCGATTCCGAGCTGACCATCGGCGAACTGGCTGCCCGGGCGGGGCTGGCGCCATCGGCGCTGCGCTTCTACGAGAGCCAGGGCCTTATCGCTTCGGGCCGGACCGACGGTGGGCAGCGGCGCTACCACCGCGACGTGTTGCGACGGGTGGCGTTCGTGCGGGTGGCCCAACGGGTAGGGCTCAGCCTCGACGAGATCCGCGACGCGCTGGCCACCCTGCCGGCGTCACGGACCCCGAACAAGGCCGACTGGACCCGACTGTCGCGCGCCTGGCGTCCTCGGCTGGACGACCAGATCGCGGTGCTGGAACGCCTACGGGACGAACTCACGTCGTGCATCGGCTGTGGGTGTCTCTCGTTTCGGGCCTGCTCGCTGTACAACCCGGGCGACGCCGCGGCCGCGCTCGGGACCGGGCCCCGCTACCTGCTGGGCGACTCGTCCACCGACGTGATCGGCGGCGCCGCGGGCTGAGCCTGCCTAGCGGGTGAGCTCTTTCACCGACGAGCGGCGGAACTCGAAGGCGTCGTCGCCGGTGATGAGGTGGAGGGCCGAGTCGAGATCGGCCACTTCCTTGACCGAACAGTCGTGAGCGAACACCACGCGGCGATCGAACGTCCGCATGAACCAGCGATCGTGGGTCACGCACAACACGGTGCCGGCGAAGCCTTCGAGCGCCGTCTCCAACGCCTCGGCCGACAGCAGGTCGAGGTTGTCGGTGGGCTCGTCGAGCAAGAGCAGGTTGACGCCCCGCAGTTCGAGGCCGAGAACCTGGAGCCGGGCCTTCTGACCGCCCGACAGGGTGTCGAAGTCGCGGTCGGCTCCATCCTCCAGGCCGTAGCGGGCCAGGGCAGCCATGGCTGCGTGATGGGACAGATCGAGCTGGGCCAGGCTCTCGACGGGGGTCCGCCCGGTCAGCCACTCGACCTCGTCGGTCTGGTGGAACAGCCCGACGCTCACTCGGGCACCGATTCGCCACGAGCCGGCCGTCTCGACATCATCGGCACCGCCCAGCAGGCGCAGGAAGTGAGACTTCCCACTGCCATTGGGGCCGAGCACGGCCACCCGGTCGCCGTAGAACACCTCCAGGTCGAACGGGTCGGTGAGGCCAAGGATCTCGAGGCCTTCCACCTGGAGTACCCGCTCCCCCGAGCGCGACCCGGCCAGGCGCAGGTGGACATCACGCTCGGTGGGAGGCGGCGGCGGCGGACCGGCGTCCACGAAGCGCTGCCAGCGGGTCTCGGCCGCGTTGGCCCGCGACGTGTTGGCGTCGCTGATCGACGCCCGCTGCTTCATGGTCTTGTAGTGCTGGAACAGTCGGCGCTCCTCCGCGTGCCATCGGGCGGCGACGGCGTCGAGATCGGCGTTGCGGGCTCGGCGAGCCTCGTCGAATCCGGCGAAGGGCCCGGGATGGACCCAGGCCCCGGCACCCTCCACCATGATCACCAGATCGGCGCAGGCGGCAAGCAGCTCGCGGTCGTGACTGATGAGCAGGATGGTCTTGGACGACGTGGCGATCTGGCGCTCCAGCCATCGCTTGCCCGACAGGTCGAGAAAGTTGTCGGGCTCGTCCAGCAACAGGATCTCGACGTCCGAGGCGAACACCGACTCGAGCACCAGGCGCTTGCGCTCGCCGCCGGAGAGCTCGGCCACGGGACGGTCCCGGGCGGCGTCGAACGTCTGGCGCAGCACCCGCTGGCAACAGGCGTCCCAGCGCGCCTCCTCGTGGTAGCCGCCGAGCTCGCCCCACTGCCCCACCGCCTCGGCCAGGGCGATACCGCTGGCCTCGGACGGGTCAGCATCGTTGGCCCGCTCGGCCGCCACCAGCTCCCCGGCCCCAGCCACAAGCCGAGGCGGTCCGAAGCGACCGAGCAACTCACGGATCGTCCCGCCCTCGGCTCCGGCTCCGATGGCCTGGGGCATGAGCTGGCCCGACCCGTCGAGGAACACCGAGCCCTCGGTGGGGCGCAGATCGCCGGCGATCAGCTGGAGCAAGGTCGTCTTGCCGGCGCCGTTGGCCCCGATGAGGGCGGCGTGGCGGCCGTTGGCCACGCGGAACGACACATCCGAGAACACCTCGGATCCGCCCGGATGGGCGTAGGACACGGCATTCACGTTGATCAGGGCCACCGGGCGATCATGCCGGGCCAATCGTCACCGAGCGAACGATTCAGCTCAAACTACGGGACGCAGCCCTCCCAATCCGGAGCGATCTGCACTGCTGAGGTACATTCCGCTCCAGATTGCGGTGGCCGTTGGTCAGCTCGGGTCGGACTTGGCCGGGGTGCGGCGGCGGCCGGGGCGGACCGGGTCGGCCGGGCGAGGGGGGAACGTGCCGAACTTGGCGCCCCAGAGCCCCATGATCCCCAACCCGAACATGGGGGCCAGCACCCCGAACGCCAGCGGGGTGAAGATGCGAGACGAGGCGGTGGCGACGGCCACCACTACCTCGATGGCGAACGACGCCCACAACGACTGCTGCACCGACCGGGGCGCGCTACCGGCCAGGAAGAACAGTCCGCCCATACCGATCAGGTCGGCGCGGCTGCGGCCGATGGCTACCACGTAGGCCCACAGGAACGCCACCGTTCCGGCCACGAACAGGACGAGCGAGACGACGACGGCCGGGGTCACGAACGTGTCGGGGGCGATGGCCGCGGGGATGGCGGTCACGGCCAGCAGGCCGGTTCCCATCCACGATGCCTGCACGAGGCGGGCGGCCAAGGGGTCGTCCGGCAACGGTGGGTCGATCCGCGGGACCCGGGGCTTCGGCGCATCGGCGTCGTCGTCGTCGTGGGATTCGTTGTGGTACGCCACAGGCCAAGCCTCACACGGTCGCGATCGCCTCGGCCAGTCGCCGGGCCAGCGTGTCGTAGGTGAACTCGGCCACGGCGCGATCGCGGCCGGCGAGGGCGAACCGCTCCCGGCGTTGGGGGTGATCGACCAGGGCGGCCAGGGCGGCGCCCACGTCGGCCACCGAACGGGGGCGGGCCACCACCGATCCGGTGACGCCGTCGATCACCGCTTCGTGGGAGCCCCCGCTGTCGCCGGCCACCTGGGGGATGCCGGCGGCGGCGGCCTCGAGGAACACGATGCCGAAGCCC
>DHIQ01000085.1:0-413 GCA_002403895.1 Candidatus Neomicrothrix sp. UBA4742 | reverse complement strand
AGGAACACGATGCCGAAGCCCTCCTGCTCCAAGCCAAACCAACGGTTGCGACACACCATGGCGAAGACGTCCACGCACCCGTGCAACTCGGCCAGCTGTTCGTCGGGCATCCGGCCCAGGAAGGTGGCCGGCGCGCCGTGCCGTCGGGCCACCCGCTCCAGCCTGCCGCGGTCCCGACCTGACCCGGCGATGACCAGCTGCAGCGTCGGTCGGGTTGCGGCCAACTGGGCCACCGCCCGGATCAACACGTCGAAGCCCTTCCGGGGGACGAGCCGGCTCAGGCCGAGCACCACGAGCGCGTCCGGATCGAGTCCCAGGAGCAGCCGGGCCGCGGCGCTCTCGTCGGCCGGCAGGGGGTGGAAGCGGTCGACATCGACGCCCGGGGGCACGATGACGGTGGGCAGCGCCTGGCC
>DHIQ01000182.1 GCA_002403895.1 Candidatus Neomicrothrix sp. UBA4742 | reverse complement strand
CCGCATCGCCGAAACGCGGCGAAATGACGCGCCCTTCAGAATCCTGAACCGCGACCTAGGACAAGTCGTCTGTTGCCGGGCGGCGAGCTCGGGTGGGTCGGCGAGGGCTGTCTCGGCAGCGCTTGATGGTTGGGCCGAGGGAGTTCCCGCACGTTCACGCTGAGTTCTGCAGGCCGAGGTGTTTACTGGCGGCGAGGGGTGGGGGATGCTGGGTGGCATCTTCTCAGCGGGGGGTGTTTTCCGGTGGCACGGCGAGACGCGTTCGATGAGGCGTATGGGCGTGGGGTGACTCGCGCTGTTCGCCGTCCACCGCGGTCGGCGGTCCCCCGCGTGCGTGACGTGCCGTTGGATGCCGGCGCGGCTTTGCCGGGGGGCCTGGTATCTGGGGGTCCTGGTTCGGGGGAGCCGACGGCGTTTGGTGGGTCGGTGTTGAAGAGTGATGGGTCGATTGCTCGTGGCTGGGTTGTGGTGGAGGCGGGTCAGATCGTGTCGGTCCGCTCGACTAAGCCGCGCGACGTTGAGCATGCGATCAGCACCGGGGGAGTGATCCTGCCGGGTTTGATCGATCTGCACGGGCATCCGGAGTACAACGTGTTCGCGGCCTGGGAGCCGCCCAGGGTCTACATCAACCGCGGCCGGTGGCGCGACAGCGACGAGTACGACCAGCTCATCAAGAAGCCCTGGGCGACGTTGACCTCAGGTGGGAAGTCGGTGTCGGTGAAGACCGCGATGACCCGCTACGCCGAGGTCCGCGCCGCGGTCGGCGGGGTGACGGCCATCCAGGGCGCCTCCCAGGACTACCCGAACAAGACTGAGGCGCTGGTACGGAATGTCGACCTGCTGATCTTCGGCAGCCAGGTCGCCCGCAGCACGGTGGACTTCGACCGCCTCGACGACGATGGGGTGGAGAGCATCCGCAAGGGCATCTTCGACACCAAGACGGTCAAGGCACACTACGTCCATCTCGCGGAGGGGCAGAAGACCAACCAGACATCGGTGAACGAGTACCTGAAGTTCACGGCCTCACCCCTGTTCAGCGAGGCGACGGTGATGATCCACGGGACCGCGCTGTCCCGGGCGCATTTCGACCAGCTCGCAGCGGTGGGCGGGAAGTTGGTGTGGTCGCCGCAGTCCAACCTGCGTCTGTACAACGAGACCACTGACATCGGGGCTGCGTTGGCGGCTGGGGTGCCGGTCGCGTTGGGCGCGGACTGGATGCCCTCGGGCAGCCCGAGTCTGCTGCATGAGATGAAGGTGGCCTGGCAGGTCATCACCCAGACCGCCCTGCCGGTCACACCGCCGGATCTGGTGCGGATGGTCACCAGCGGGGCGGCCGAGATCGCGGGCCTTGCCGACAAGATCGGCACCCTGGAGGTGGGTCGTGCCGCAGACCTGACGATCCTGCAGAAGCGCATGGACGACCCCTACCAAAACGTGGTCTCGGCTTACCCGTCTTGGGTCGAGATGGTGATCATCGGCGGGGACATCATCTACGGCCGCCCCGACTGGGTCGCCGAGCTCTCCATCCCGGCCGACTACGAGCAGGTCACCGCCTGGGGGCGGCCCATGCTGCTCGACACCCGGTTCGGCTCGCCCGACGACGCCGGCATCGACGGACCACCACGACGACTGGCACAGATGCGGGCCAAGCTCATCGCACGCTATCCAGCCGTCGGCCCGATCTTCGCCTAACAACCCGACCCCGGCCTGCTCGGCCCACACCCTCGATCGTGCTCGCCAGTCGACAACTACCGGCGGCAGGAGGAGCCTGAGACCTTTCCCCACCCCACCAGATCAAGGGGGTCGACGATGATTGACTTCAACCCGGGCGCTCCACCGAGCATCGAGTTCGACAAGGGGCCACCCATCGGGATCGCACGGCACTTCGCCGCCGTGCCGCCCATCGCGCCTGAACACCGCGACCTGTTCTGGTACGACTGGGGCCCGGTGTTCTACCGGGGCCGGCTCAACGGCACCGCGAAGGTCCTCGGTATCGCCTCCGACCCAGGGCCCACCGAACGGCTGGTCGGCCGCACCCTGGTCGGCGACGCCGGCCAGCGGGTCCAGGGGTTCCTGACCAAGCTCGGACTGACCACGAGCTATGCCCTGGTCAACGCCTTCCCCCTCGCCGTCCACCCCAGCAAGGTCAGCAAGGCCCTCCCGCTGCTGAAAGACTCTGACCAGCTTGCCTGGCGCAACCGCTTCTACGACCTCATCACCGACTCCAGGCTGGAGGCCATCATCGCGTTCGGCGGCAACGCCCAAGCCGCCCTGCGGCTGTGGGACAGCGCCCCTGAAGTCCCCACCTTCGAAATCCCCCACCCCTCCGCGCACAACGGCGCCGACCTGGCTGCAAGGTGGGCCGCCGCGATCCCGGCCGCCCGCGCCGCGGTCACCCCAGACCCCGGCGGAGACCAGACCGGACCCAACTACGGCGGCGGCATCACCGAAGCCGACTACGCACACATCCCACACGCCGACCTCCCCTACGGCCAACCGATCTGGATCGGCGACGACCGCTGGGGGCGCACCGACTCACCCCGCCACAACAACACACTCGAACGAGCCGCCGGCGACCCCGACCACACCATGACCTGGCAAGCGCCCCGCTCCTAGGCTGCCCGCCAGCCGACCTCATCGCCTCGGGCACGACTCACCGTGGTCTTTGCGGCCGATGTCCGTGGCGGGCGACCAACAGATCTTCACAAGAAGGAACTGCCTTTCCCCGAGGAGTCAGCCATGTCCCACCCCGACACCATCGTCCTGACCGCAGACCACGGCCTGGGCACCGTCCGCACCATGCCGCAGTTCCGCAGCCAC
>DHIQ01000275.1 GCA_002403895.1 Candidatus Neomicrothrix sp. UBA4742 | reverse complement strand
GTGCAGATGAGCCACGACGGCCCCGGCCGGACTTACCACGACCGCAAGATCGCCGAAGGGAAACGAGAACCCCCCTTGACGTAAAGAGGCTTCGGAGTACTTCGCGGCCGGTCGTAACGACTCCCCGTCCCGAGACACTGATGGGTATGGCTTCCACCGACGCGCTGTGCCCGACCGTTCCGTCGCTGCATGCCCTCGCTGAGCACGTGCTCGGCGCCGGGCTCCACGCCGCCACCGGCAAGATCGGGCTGCGGGCCGCGCCGGGCGGCTTCGCCACCCCTGAGTCTGCCGACGAGGCGTTGGGCGGTCGCTGGGCGGTGACCGGGACCGAGGTGCGGATCAGTGGGCCGGACGGTTCGCAGCGATCGGTGGCGATCACCACCCTGCGGGCGGCGGGAGGTTTCTTCGGGATCGAGCCGGGCATGCCGGACCGCGTGTACACGCCGGTGACGCCGCTCGATCTGGACGCGGTGCTGCCCATCGATCCGGCCGTCGCCGCCACCATCGGCGACTGGCTCGCCCTCGGTCAGGAGGCGTTGACCCGGTTGGGGGCCACCCATCCCGATGACGGTCCTACCGCCATCCAACTGTGGCCCGAGCACTTCGATCTCGGCTCGACGCTGGGGGAGATCAACTTCGGGTTCTCTCCCGGGGATGACGCCATCTCCCACCCCTATGCCTACGTGGGGCCGTGGACGCCGAAGGAGGGCTCGTTCTGGAACCAGCCGTTCGGCGCGACCCGCACCAACGGGGAACTCACCACGGTGGACCAGGCTCTGGCCTTCTTCGAGGAGGGCCGGGCGTTGGCCCTACCGGGCTGAGTCCCGGTCGCCGTCAGGCGTCGAGCTCGAGGCTCAGCATGCGGATGGCGTTGCCTCGCACCAGCTTGTAGGTCGTCTCGTCGTCGAGCAGCGAGAACAGTTCCTCGGCGACGGCCTTGGTGTTGGGCCACGTCGAATCCGAGTGGGGATAGTCGACTTCGAAGGTGACGTTGTCCACCCCGCACTCATCGAGTGACTTGATGCCGTGATGGTCCCGGAAGAAGCAGCCGAAGACCTGACGGTAGTAATAGGTCGACGGGGGCTCGGGCACCTGATCGGGCGGGAAGGCCCAACCCCGGTGCTGGTGCCAGACGTCGTCGGCCCGTTCGAGGATGTAAGGCAACCACCCGATCTGTCCCTCGCTGTAGGCCAGCTTCAAGGTGGGGAAGCGCACGAGCACGCCGGAGAACAAGAAGTCGCTGAGCGAGGACATGGCGTTGCCGAAGCTGAGCGTGGCCTGCACTGAGGCGGGCGCGTCGGGCGACGTGGCCGGCATCTTGGACGACGACCCGATGTGCATGCACACCACCGTGTCGGTGTCCTGGCACGCCTGGAAGAAGGGGTTCCACACCTGGTCATGGATGCTCGGCAGGCCTAGGTGGTAGGGGATCTCGCTGAAGCACACGGCCTTCACGCCGCGGGCCGCATTGCGACGGACTTCTCCGGCGGCGGCGACCGGGTCCCACAAGGGGATCAGGCAGAGGGGGATCAGGCGTCCGCCCGTCCCGGCCGACCACTCCTCGACCATCCAGTCGTTGTAGGCCCGCACGCACAGCATGGCGAGCTCACGGTCCTTGGCTTCGAGGAACGTCTGGCCACAGAACCGGGGGAAGGTGGGGAACGACAACGAGGCCTCCACCCAGTTGACGTCCATATCCTCGAGCCGGCCCTTCTGCTCGTAACAGCCCGGGCGCATCTCGTCGTAGGTAATGGGGGTGAGCGTGCGCTCGTCGACGTCATAGCCGGCGGCGGCGATGATCCGCCGGTGCGGCATGAGCAGGTCCCCGTAGGCCCAGAAGTCGGCGGTACGGCCGTCGGGGTCGAGATCGAACGTGTACGTGGTGCCGTTGAACTGGAGGTTGCTCACCGTCCTGCGTTCGATCCTCGGCCCGATGCCGGCGTACTTCGATGGGAGTCGGTCGCTCCACACGTTCGGTGGTTCGATGACGTGGTCGTCGACGCTGATGATCTTCGGCAGCTCGCCCATGCCGGCGATGGTACTCCAAGAATCTGACGGGGTGTCAGGTCCGGGGGCCATGGGCGGTCGGGGGTCACCTTGCGGCAGATCTGACGGTACGTCAGGCTTGCCGGCGATGGACCTGACCTTCACCGATGCCGAGGACGGGTTCCGGGCCGAAGCCCGATCGTGGCTCGAGGCCAACGTCCCGGCCAAGCCGCTCCCTTCGGGCGACACCGCCGAGGGGTTCGCCCGTCACCTCGACTGGGAGCGCAGCCTCTTCGAGGCCCGCTGGTCGGTGGTGTCGTGGCCCGAGCGCTATGGCGGGCGGGATGCGTCGCTGTGGGAATGGCTCGTCTTCGAAGAGGAGTACTCCCGCGTCGGCGCGCCTCAGCGAGTTACCCAGAACGGCATCTTCTTGCTGGCGCCGACCGTGTTCGAGTTCGGCACGCCCGAGCAACAGGACCGCATCCTGCCGCGCATGGCCGCCGCCGAGGATCTGTGGTGTCAGGGCTGGAGCGAACCCGATGCCGGCAGCGACCTGGCCGGCATCAAGAGCCGCGCCGTGCGCGACGAGGCCGCCGGCGGCTGGCGGGTGACGGGGCAGAAGACCTGGACCACACGCGGCGCGTTCTGCACCCACCTGTTCGGCCTGTTCCGCACCGACCCCGACGCCGAGCGGCATCGCGGGATGTCGTATCTGTTGATCCCGCTGAAAGCGGAGGGGGTGACGGTGCGGGGCGTGGGTCGACTGGATGGCGACGAAGGCTTCGCCGAGGTGTTCTTCGAGGACGTGTTCGTCCCCGACGCCGATGTGTTGGGCGGGGTGAACGAAGGCTGGGGGGTGGCCATGGCCACCACCTCGTCGGAGCGGGGGCTGACCCTGCGCAGCCCCGGACGTTTCACCGCTGCCTGCGATCGGCTCGTCGATCTGTGCCACCGCCAGGGTGCGGTGGCTTCCGACCCAAGGCTGCGTGACGACGTGGCCCAGGCGTGGATGGATGCCGAGGCCTATCGCCTGTTCACGCTGCGCGACATCACCGACATGGTGGAGGGACGCTCATTGGGGGCCCGGTCCAGTCTCAACAAGGTGTGGTGGTCCGAGCTCGACGTTCGCTTGCACGAGGCGGCGCTCGAACTGCTGGGCCCGCTGGCCGAGCTGGACGGTGATGCGCCGGCCGCCATCGACGGGGGCGCCTGGATGAAGGGCTACCAGTTCTCCCTCTCGGGGCCCATCTATGCCGGCACCAACGAGATCCAGCGCAACGTGATCGCCGAGCGCCTGCTCGGGCTGCCGAGGAAGTAAGGACCGCATGCGCTTCGCCTTCACCGACGACCAGCTGCTGTTCCGCGACACCGTCCGCGACCTACTCGACAAGGAGTGCCAGCCCGAGCACGTGCGCTTTGCCTGGGTCGACGGCGACGGCCGCCTGCCCCAACTGTGGCAATCCCTGGGTGAGATGGGCGTGCTCGGCGTCCAGGCTCCGGACGCCCATGGCGGGCTCGGCCTGAGCGAGCTGGATCTGGTGTTGCTGTTGGAAGAGACGGGCCGGGCCGGGCTGCCCGACCCGATCGTGGAGACCGCGGCCGTGGCCGTCCCGCTGCTCGCCGAGGTGGCACCGCCCGAGCTCCAAGCCGCATGGCTGCCGGGCTTGGTCGGCGGTGGATCGCTGGTGACGACCCAACTCGGGGGCCCGCTCGTGGCTTGTGCCGATACGGCCGACCTCGTGCTGGCCGTTCGGGCCGAACAGGTGGTGGCGGTGCCCCGCGCCGCCCTGCGGCTCGAGCGGCAACCCTCGGTCGACGGCAGCCGCCGCCTGTTCAGGGTGGATTGGCAGGACGATGACGCCGTCGTCCTGGCCGCAGGCTCAGTGGCGGCCGACTCGCGGGATCGAGCCCATGATCGGGGCGCGGTGGCCACCGCGGCCCAGTTGCTCGGGCTTGGAGCCCGAATGCTCGACATGACCGTCGACTACGTGCAGGAACGACGCCAGTTCGGCGTGCCCATCGGGTCGTTCCAGGCGGTGAAGCACCACCTGGCCGACGCCATGCTTCAACTCGAGTTCGCCCGCCCCGTCGTCTACGCCGCGGCGTGGGCACTGGCGACCGGCGATCCCGACGCCAGTCGGGCCGCGTCGCACGCAAAGGCGGCGGCCAGCGACGCCGCCCGCTTCGTGGGCCGCCAGGCGCTGCAGTGCCACGGCGCCATCGGTTACACCGTCGAGTACGACCTGCACCTGTACCTGAAGCGCGCATGGGCCCTGTCGGCGACGTGGGGGGACGCCGCCTTCCACCGCCGTAGGGTGGCCGAGTTCGTACTCGGTCCACCCGACCTTCCTGATCGACCGTCACGCTCCGAGGAGATCCACCATGGCTGAGGCCTACATCATCGACGCCGTTCGCACCCCCGTGGGCAAGCGGGGAGGCGGGCTCAGCCAGGTCCATCCCGCCGACCTCGGGGCGTTCCCCCTGCTCCAGCTGATGGCGCGCACCGGCGTCGACCCGGCCGCGGTTGAGGACGTCGTCTTCGGCTGCCTCGACACCATCGGTCCCCAGGCCGGCGACATCGCCCGGACCTCGTGGTTGGCGGCGGGACTCCCCGAGGAGGTGCCGGGCACGACGATCGACCGCCAGTGCGGGTCCTCCCAACAGGCCGTCCATTTCGCCGCCCAAGCAGTCATGAGTGGCACGGCGGACCTCATCGTGGCCGGCGGGGTGCAGAACATGTCCATGATCCCGATCTCGTCGGCCATGACGGTGACCGAGGGGATGGGCCTCCCCGCGCTGTTCAGCGGCTCCAAGGGATGGAAGGCCCGCTACGGGGACCAGGAGATCAGCCAGTTCCGGGGCGCCGACCTCATCGCCGAGAAGTGGGGGATCTCCCGCGAAGACATGGAGGTCTTCGCCCTCGAGAGTCATCGCCGGGCGGCGCAGGCCACCGACGAAGGTCGCTTCGACAACGAGATCGCCCCGTTCGAAGGTGTCACGGCCGACGAGGGCTTCCGGCGCGAGACGAGCCTGGAGAAGATGGCCACCCTCAAGACGATCCGGGAGGACGGCCGCATCACCGCCGCCGTGTCCAGCCAGATCAGCGATGCCGGCGCCGCCATGCTCATCGCCAGCGAGCAAGCGGTGAAGGATCACGGCCTGACCCCCCGGGCTCGGATCCATCACCTCAGCGTGCGGGGCGGCGATCCCGTGTTCATGCTGTCGGCGCCCATCCCGGCCACCGAATACGCCCTCAACAAGGCGGGCATGACCATGGACGACATCGACCTGGTCGAGATCAACGAGGCGTTTGCGTCGGTCGTGCTGGCGTGGCAGAAGGAAACTGGCGCCGATCTGGCCAAGGTCAACGTCAATGGCGGGGCCATCGCCCTTGGCCATCCACTCGGTGCCACCGGCGTGCGACTCATGACCACCCTGCTCAACGAGCTCGAGCGCACCGGCGGCCGCTACGGCCTCCAGGCCATGTGCGAAGGCGGGGGCCAAGCCAACGTCACCATCATCGAGCGCTTGTAGCCACACGTTGACGCCGCACTAG
>DHIQ01000133.1:4711-5071 GCA_002403895.1 Candidatus Neomicrothrix sp. UBA4742 | reverse complement strand
CGCGCGTCTTCCCTGGTCAGCGCCGTATCCCAGTAATTGCACCCCACGGGTTGATGGGCGCTTTGCGCGCCCACCCGCAGCCGGATGAAGATGGGGTGGTCGTCCGGCGACGCGCAGTCCCGACCCTTCACTCGCGATCGGACCGGCGACGATGCCGACAGTCGGGTGATGACCGGGTTCAGGGCCCGGGGGGAGCGCCGGCCATGGTGCTCCACTCGCGGCCTCCGTCCGTGGTGACCAGCGTCTCCGAGACCACCGCGCAGCCCGCCTTGTATCCGCGGCAAGAGCCCACCACGACCGTGGCCGAGCCGTGCTCCGGGTCGCCGAAGGCGATCCCGGTGGCGCCCTCGAGGGGTGCGT
>DHIQ01000133.1:0-4616 GCA_002403895.1 Candidatus Neomicrothrix sp. UBA4742 | reverse complement strand
GGGGGGCCCCCCCCGCCGTGACCGCCTGCCACGTCGTGCCGCCGTCATCGGTGCTCCACAGCCGCCCGGCGATCACGGCGAGCCATCGGGTGGTATCGAGCGCCGCGAAAGGAACAGGGGCCCCGGCGGTGACTGCCGGGACCGGCAGCGGCGTCGAGCGCGTCCAGGTGCTCCCGGAGTCGCGGCTGGTCAGGACCTGGACGCCCCCGGTGGCCGTCCCGGAGATGGCGACGGGAAGCAGGAGGGTGCCGCCCGCCAGCGTCGGGAGGCCGAGCGTCAGCGAGGTCGCGCCGAGGTTCGGGGGCGCGGGCACGGCCACCGCTCGCCACGTGCGCCCCCCGTCCGAGGTCTGGTAGAGGGATCCGCCGCCGGGGCCGAGGGCCCACCCTTGGAGCGGGGTGGCGAACCGGATCGGGCCCGCGAACGGATGCCGGCCGAGCGGGGTCCACGTCCGCCCTCCGTCCACGCTCCGGTACAGGTCCGCCACGGCCACCCCGGAGCCGTGCACAGGGACGACGCTCATCCATCCTGCCGAGCCGACGAACGACGTGTGGACCGACGCCCCATCGGGATAGCGCGCAGCCAGGGACGGCGGCACCGGGGAGGAGCCGGGTGCGCGCCCTTGGAGCGTTCGGCTCGGGTAGGTGCACGTGCCGCCCGAACCGCTCCCGTGGGCGACGCCCTCCACCAGGCCGTCCTCGCAGTCGAGGTCGACGGTCATGGTCACCCCGTTCCACGTCTGGGTGACGTTGCCCTGGAACTGATGGAGCCGATGGTTGTTCGCCCACAGGGCGTCCGACAGGCATACCAGCCCGTACACGCTCGCCCGGCCATCCCAATCGGCCGCCCACAGATCGTCGGGGACGTGGGCCAGGGACGCCCAGTCGGAGACCGCCGAGCCGCAGGTCGCCCCGTACACGCCCGCAGACCAGCCCAGGCCGTGCAGCCTGGCCACCCAGCCCTTGACGTAGTGGCCCACGGTGTTGCGGCAGGTCGCGTTCGTCGTGTCGTAGGCCTCCATGTCGTCGTAGACGATTCCGCGGTTGAAGCCGAGGGCCCTGGCGGCCGTGGCCGCACCGGATGCGTCCTGCCGCCCCTGCATGAGGGCGGTCTTGGGGTCGTTGCTCATGACCTGCCCGATGCCCGAGCACGGAGCCTGCAGCCCTACCCACGTCGGGATCAGGTCGTACCCGATGGCCCTGACCTGGGTCACCCAGGAGGCGGTCAGGTTGGGCTGGGAGCAGGCCCGGTCCACGCCCCCGATGTAGATGTTGGCGTCCCAGTACGGGGTGTTGGTCCACCACGCCTGCATCGCGGCCACGCTCGGCGCGGAGCACGTGTCGAACCCGTTGCCCGAGCTGACCGCCACCCCGATCGCGCCGGCCGGCCGGACCCCCAGCGCCGCAGGTGTGGCGATCGCGGCCGCCAGGATGGCGCCGACAAATCGAGCCGGCAGACGGCGCGCGTTGGTCCCTCGCATCACGGGCCTCCCTATCTGCCGAGCCCCTCCTGCCCCACGGTGACGAAGCCTACCCGGGACGACCCCGTGTTCTCCACTGCCCAGCTGGCCTCGGCTATCGACCGGGTAGCGAAAGAAGTGAGCCAGCCCGCCGAGCGAGACGATCATAACCTCGACGCCGAACCTGATCCGTGCGTAGGTTGGTCAGGATCCGTGCTCGGCGCACAAGACACAACGCTACCCCGACCGGGAACACAAGCAAGGCGGGTCCGCCGTTAGATGTCATGACCCTGAGCGTTCCCGCCCCCCGGCTGCCGAGTGGGGGGCGACATGCCTCCGGCGTGGCTCGAACCGCATCCCGATGGTCCTACCCCTTTGGGGCCGGATCGCCCTGCCGGTCCCCGACGCCCGGTGGTGTGCTTCGGATCGATGCGGGCCCTTCCCGATTCGCCACTCTCCCTGTGGCTCGCCGAGTACGGCGAGTACCAACCGGAGCCGCCCCTGGCCGGGCACCTCTCCGTCGACGTCGCCGTCATCGGCGCCGGCTACACGGGGATGGCCACGGCCATCGCCCTGAAGCGACGCGACCCGTCCCTGGACGTGGCGGTGCTCGAGGCCAAGACCGTCGGGTACGGGGCGAGCGGGCGCAACGGTTCGTTCGCCATGACCGTGATCGGCCTCGGGTTCGGCACGACCGCCCTGCTCCGAGGGAAGAAGTTCCTGCAGCGGGCCCACGCCTACATGGAGGGATGCGTCGACGGGCTTGAGCGGTTCATCGACGAGGCCGGGCTCCAGTGCGACAAGATCCGGCCCGGGTTCCTGCGCGTCGCCACCACCCCCAGCTACGTCAAGCGGTTGCAGCGCCAGGTCGAGCTGATGGCCTCGCTCGGGTTCCAGGGCATCACCTGGATCGGCGCGGGAGCGACCCGGGAGATGGTCGATTCCCAGCGCTACCTCGGCGCGATGTGGGAGCCCCGATTGCTCCTGGTCGATCCGGCCAAGCTGGTCCGCGAGGAGAAGCGCTTCGCGCTCGAAGTGGGGGTTCGCGTCTTCGAGAGCTCACCGGTCCTGGGCATCGCCAGGCCCCAGGGGGCGGGGGGCACCGACCGCCTGTACCGCCTGGCCACCCCACGTGGGTCGGTGACGGCGCGCAAGCTGGCCTTCGCCACCAACGCCTACTCGCACCTGTTCGACGAGCTCGGGCGGAAGCAACTCCCGGCGTTCACCTACATGGTCGCCACGGAGCCGCTGACCGAACAGCAGCTCGCGCCGATCGGCTGGCAGGGCCGCCAGGGGATCGAGGACGCCCGCAACCTCATCCACTACTACCGGCTGACCCCGGACAAGCGCATCGTGATGGGCGGCGGTCCGGTCGGCCTCACCCGAGGCGGGGACCTCGACCGCGACCGCGACGAGAAGTCGTGGAGGCACCTCGAACAGCACATCCACTGGCTGTGGCCGCACCTTTCGGACGTGGCCGTCACCCACCGGTGGGGCGGCCCGTTCTCGGTGACGCTCGACCTCACGCCGGCGCTCGGCTACGTGGGAGCCGAACGGAGCGCCGTGTATGGGCTGGGTTGCATCGGACACGGCGTCTCGATGAGCTACCGGAACGGCCAAGTGCTGGCCGAGCTGCTCCTCGGGGACGGCGACGGGCTCGCCGCGGGATGCCCATTCGTGAACCGACGAGTGATCCCGTGGCCGGCCGAACCGCTGGCCACCGCGGCGAAGTACGCGCTCCGCGGCTACCTGCAGGCCGAGGACGCGTTCCACGAGAAGGTCCTGGCCCGCATCGAGCACGGCTGACACCGCTCCCATCCGTGGCCGCGCCCCACATCAGCGTGGGCAGGAGTGGACGCACAACGAGATCCAGGGCCTCCTGGATGCGGTTTTCCGGGATCTTCCAATTTGGTGCTGCGTTGGTGCTCGAAGTTGGAGGCTAAGAGCCATTCGTCAGCCGAGCGATCGTGGGCGCACCACCTCCTACGTCGCCGGCTACCGAGCATCTGTTGGACGGCATTACGCCGGCAAACTCCGATCAGCGTTCGACCGGAGGGTACGCCACGCCCATCACCAGGTCCCGCATCCACAACTTTCGTTTATACCTCGCTGGGGGCCGCGACCGCTTGTAGAGCCTAAGGTCACCAGGGCCCAATCACAACCTCCGAGCGGCGAGGCAATCGGATAGAATGACCCCTTCCAGGGAGGTCAGAAATGCCTGACTTGAACTCGTCACTGTATACGGACATGCTGAGGAGCTCCGCCAGGGGTCGCTCCTTGCCTCGGCGTCTATTCGGAGCCATCCGACGCGAATTCACCTCCAAGCCTCTCTACGGCCTGGAATGGGGCGATCCCGAGACCGTGGAACCACTCCGGTTCATCAGAGACCGTTGGGTGATCCCGTACGTTAGGCCGGACTACACTGCACTTGAGATCGGTCCAGGCGGTGGCCGTTGGACGCGCTACCTGCTGCAATTCAAGCGTCTTTATGTCGTCGACTTCCACCAGGAGCTCTCGTCCGAGCTTCGGAAGAACTTCCACAGGCCGAACATGGTGTTCATACGGAACAACGGGACAGATTTCCCCGGCGTACCTGATCGTGCGGTCGACTACGTATTCAGCTTCGATACCTTCGTGCACCTCGATCCACCTCTCATAGAGGCATACCTCGGGAACCTCAAAAGGATCGTTAGCCCGGGAGGCAACGTCGTGCTCCACTACTCCGACAAGACCAAGCCCATGGCCCAAGAGAACCCGACCTTCTCCGCCAACGATCCCATCAAGATGAGGGCGATGGTTGCCGCTGCCGGATTCCAAGTGGCAGAAGAGGATCTCACGACAATGTGGCACAGCTCATTGATACGGCTAACGCACTGAGGAAGGGACAACTCGCCCACCCTGAACAGGCGGGCCTAGCCCGTAGCTGGCTTCGGAACGCCTCCTTGATCGGCGATATTCCACGGGTCACGATCACGACCAAGTATCCTGGCCAGCTCCCACATGTCGGCCCTCAGCTCACCGACCAAGTACGCTCGCAAATCCTCAGATGTTTCGACCCCGGCCTCGTTCAGCTTCTGGGTACCAGGGAGGTGGTAGTCGCCCGGCGTCAACCCGCCGAGTGTAAACGCCGGTTTGAAAACGCCGGTCGAAACCTGTA
>DHIQ01000222.1:1606-2678 GCA_002403895.1 Candidatus Neomicrothrix sp. UBA4742 | reverse complement strand
CCTCTCCGACATGTTCGGTGGCGGCCTCGGGGCCTCGGCGGCAGGCTCGACGGTGGTGGAGAAGAACCTCGATCGCATCACCTTGGTGGCGGCCCTGATCTTCGGGTTCAGCTGCGTCTCAACTGCCCTGTTGATGAACAAGTAGCAACCGGGGCCGGGGCGGCATGACCTCACGCTCTTCCCGACCGGGTGGTAGCGGTCGTTGGCCGATTGCGGCCGCGTCCGTGCTTGTGCTCGCCCTGCTGGCTGGCTGCATTAGTGGCAAGGGCGGGTCGGGTGATTCGGCCGAAGTCAACCATTCGGGCGGGACGTTGCGGCTGGCGGTGACCGGCCTGACGTCGTATGACCCCGCCACGGTGGTGCCCACCGACCAGGCCGAGATGGTGGCGGCCGACCTGGTGTCCGATGGCCTGACCGCGATCGATGCCCAGTCGGGGGCGGTGGTGCCTTCGTTGGCCGAGTCGTGGGTGGCAGACGACGCGGGCACGAGGTGGACGTTCACGTTGCGCGACGGGGCGATGTTCAGCGATGGCAGCCCGGTCACCGCCGCGGACGTGGTCACGGCCCTGAGCCGGGTGGCGGCGCGGGGGAGCGCCACGTTGGCCGCTGCTCGTCTGGAGGAGATCTCGGGCTACGCCGACCTGGTGGCGGGACGGACGACCTCGCTGGCCGGGTTGGAGGCGGTCGACGACCGGACGCTGACCATCACCACGACCTCGTCGGATGTCGAGTTGCCCTTGCTGTTGGGTTCGCCCGTCTATGGCGTGATGAAGGTGTCTCCGACGGCGGAGGTGACGACGACGGCATCGACGGCGGCGCCGGGCTCGGCCGGGGTCGACGGTGGGGCCCTGACCGGGTCGGGCCCGTTCGCCGTGGCGTCTGACGATGGGACGACCTTGCATCTGGTGCGGGTGTCGAGCTCGGTGGCCGAGCTCGACGGGGTGGATCTGGTGCGGGTGGCCGACGGCCCGGCCGCCGATGCCGCGGTGCGGGACGGCTCGGCCGACTGGGCGCCCCTATCGGGGGTGACGGCCGCTGCTGCGGCGAGTGCCTCGTCGACCTCCACGTCGAC
>DHIQ01000222.1:0-1426 GCA_002403895.1 Candidatus Neomicrothrix sp. UBA4742 | reverse complement strand
CGTCGACCTCCACGTCGACGGCGACGACTGACTCACCAGGAACGACCGGACCCGACGGCACCGCGCCGGCCGACTCGACGGTGGTGAAGACTGCGCCACTGGGAGCGGAGGAGTTCTTCGGGATGAACGTGGCCAACCCGGTGCTGACCAACCCGGTGTTCCGCCAAGCGATCGTCAAGGGGATCGACCGAGCCAAGCTGGTCACGCTGGGGCCGGCGGGGTTGCGTCCGAGCTCGGCGGTTGTCCCCCCCGGAGTGCCGGGCGCGGTGGACGATCCCTGTGGGAGCCCGTGTGCATATGACCCGGCGGCGGCCAAGGCGTTGGTGGCCCAGGCCTTTCCGGGTGGGGGAGTGCCCACCGTCGACGTGGACACCGACGACGATCCGGCCGATGTGGCCTTGGCCAACGCGGTGCAGGCATCGCTGGTGGCGATCGGCGTCCCGGCCAACGTGGTGGTCAAGCCCTTCGCTGAGTATCAGCGCTTCGTCACCACCGGGCAACAACAGTTGTTCCGCACGGGCTGGGTGGGGATGGCGCCGAGCCCAGGGTCCTACCTCGACCCGTTGTTCCGCTCGAACTCGCTCGACAACCTGACCGCACTGGCCTCGGCCAGTGTGGACACCCGGTTGGGGACGGCCAGGGCCACCAAGGACGACGCCGCCCGCGTGGCGCAATATCAGGCGTTGGAGAAGGACGTGCTCGCCCTGTGGCCGGTGGTGCCGCTGGGGTCGTACGTGGCGTCGGTGCGGCTGTCGGCGCGGGTGGAACACTACGTCCAGCGGCTGGACGGGACGTTCGACGCGCTCCAAGTGCAGGTCGGCTCGAGCTGAGCGGGCGCCGGGTGGCGGCCGGCCCGGGTTCGAATAACAGGAGGGCCACGCGCTAGAGTCGCGCTTCGCATCCGTTGGCCCGCAGGTCTTCTGGATGGCCACGTCGGAGTGGCGGAATAGGCAGACGCGCTAGCTTGAGGGGCTAGTGCCCGAAAGGGCGTGGGGGTTCAAGTCCCCCCTCCGACACACTCTGACCAGCACAAACGTGCTGGTCAGCGCAGTTTTGGAGGCGTCGAAAACCGCCCATCTGTGTCGCTTGTCAGCGATTTGTCAGCGAAATTTCTCGCGACTCTGCGAACCATGGTGCCGGCCCCGACGACCGGTGGCCCGCGCCGCGAGAACTGCTGGCCACGTTGACCAAGTAGTGACGCCTGCCCGTCCTACGATCGCGTGATGATCGAGCGCAGCTCGGCAGCGGGAACCGAGGGCGGCGGATCTCGCTCGCGTGACGCGAGATCACCAGGGGACAAGACCCCCTGATTCCTCCGGCTTGACATATGCCGATATCGGAATATGATGGCGTCCATGGCACGAGCAGCGACGACGTCGGACGTCTTCAACGCGATCGCCGAGCCGCAGCGCCGGGAGATCCTGGT
>DHIQ01000031.1:9028-11563 GCA_002403895.1 Candidatus Neomicrothrix sp. UBA4742 | reverse complement strand
CTCGAGGAGGTGAAGGACGCACTGAAAGCGGTCGGGGTCACCGGCATCACGGTGGAAGAGGTGAAGGGGCACGGTCGCCAGGGCGGCCACACCGAGACCTACCGGGGCTCGGAGTACCAGGTGGACTTCCTGCCCAAGGTGCGCATCGAGGTCGTGGTGGACTCGAATGATGCCGACAAGGTGATCGACACCATCGCCAACGCCGCCCGGACCGGCAAGATCGGCGATGGCAAGATCTGGGCCACCACCGTCGACCGCCTCGTGCGAGTGCGAACCGGCGAGCGCGACGCGGAGGCGTTGTGATGGCGCCGGTGGCAGGTGCGGGCCGCTCGTTCTCCCGGCGGATGCTCGACCCCAAGCGCCTTGTGGTGAGCGTGGCCATTGTGGCCGTTGTCGTCACCGTGGCAGCCAACACCGCGTTCGCTCAAGACGCCACCCCGGAGGCCACCGCGGCCGACAAGTTCGTGCAGAGCACCAACCTCTTGTGGATTGTCATCTCGGCTGCCTTGGTGATGTTCATGCAGGCCGGCTTCGCCCTGCTCGAGACCGGGTTCGTCCGGGCCAAGAACTCCGCCCACACCATGGCCATGAACATCGCCGTGTTCGGCACCGGCGCGGTCGGCTTCTTCATCTGCGGCTACGCCTTCATGTTCGGCGGCTACTCCGTCGCCGTGCCGGGCGCCGACTGGGGCTACAGCCACGCCATTGGCGGCGCGCTGGTCGGCAGCGGCCAGTGGGTCTTCCTTTGGAAGGGGGGCTGGGCTCTGACCGGTGGAAAGTTCGTGGCGTCCGGCGCCGTGCTCGGGTTCTTCCTTTACATGACGGCTTTCATGGACACCGCAGCCACCATTCCGACCGGGGCCATGGCCGAGCGGTGGAAGTTCAAGTCGTTCGTCCTGTGGGGCTTCTTCTGCGGCGCGCTCTACTACCCGCTGTTCGGCGCCTGGACCTGGGGCGGCGGCTGGCTCTCGCAGCTGGGCAACTCCTGGAAGATGGGCAACGGCTACGTGGACTTCGCCGGTTCCGGTGTGGTGCACGCCGTGGGTGGTGTCGCCGCCCTCACCGGGGCCTATGTGCTCGGCCCCCGCATCGGCAAGTACGGCAAGGACGGGCGCTCCCGAGGCCTCCCCGGCCACAGCCTCGCCCTCGCCGGGGCCGGCACCTTGGTTCTCATGTTCGGGTGGTTCGGCTTCAACGCCGGCTCCACCCTGCAGGTCACCGATGCCCAGTTCGGCCTGGTCGCGGCCAACACGGCCATCGCCGCCGCCTTCGGCTGCATCGGGGGCATGTTCTGGGTGTGGAAGCGCACCGGGAAGCCGGACCCCGGCATGATCATGAACGGCCTGCTGGCCGGTCTGGTGGCCATCACCGCGCCCTGCGCCTTCGTGGACCCGTGGGCCGCCGCGGTCATCGGGGCGCTGGCGGGGCTGTTCGTGGTCGAAGCCGTGTTCTTCGTCGACCACAAGCTGAAGATCGACGACCCCGTCGGTGCGGTCGCGGTTCACTTCGTGAACGGCATCTGGGGGGTGCTGGCCCTCGGCATTTTCGCCAGCGGCAAGTACGGCGTCGACGCCTTCGGCACCGGGGTGGGGTGGAACAGCACCACCACCCATCTCGACTCGGTCGGATCGGCCACCGGGGTCACCGGCATCCTTTATGGAGGGACGGGCTGGGGCCAACTCGCCGCTCAGGCCATCGGTGCCGCCACCATCATCATCGTGATGGGCGGGCTGTCGTTCGGGTTCTTCAAGCTCTCGAACGTGATCTTCGGTGGCATCCGCAGCACGGCCGAGGACGAGATGGCGGGTCTCGACGTCCCCGAGATGGGGGTGTACGCCTACCCCGATTTCGTGGGCACGGGAGAGTCCTACGCCTCCGACGAGACCGAGTCGAAGGTTCCCTACGAGTAGCGCCGGCCCGGCAACGGCTTCCCACCCGTCAGGTCAACGAGAGCAGGGCCATCGCCGCCACGCACACCGCGATGAAGGCGATGGTCACCAGGTAGGCGGCACGGGCCGCCCGGCCGGCGACAAACGCTCCCATCAGGTCCCGGTCGCTGGCGATGCGCTCCATGAACACCAGCAGCGGCAACAGCAGCACCGCGTTGAGGGCTTGCGTCCCCACCAGGATGGGGATGAGCGGAATCCCCGGGATGCACACCACCGCGGCGCCGATCACGGTGATCACCCCGAAGGAGACGGAGAACGTCCGAGCCTCGGCGAACGGCGCATCGAGGGCTCCTTCGACGCCCACGAACTCGCTGATCGAGTACGCGGTGGAAAGGGGCAGGATCGACGCCGCCAGCACCGCCGCTCCGATCAGTCCAACGGCGAACAGGGAGGAGGCCAGGTGTCCGGCGAGGGGTTCCAGGGCGGTGGCGGCATCGGCGGCATCGTTGACCGAGATCCCCTGGGCGTGGAGCGTGGCGGCGCAGGCGATCACCACGAACAGCCCGATCACGCCGGTGAGCACCGCCCCGGTGATGACGTCGATGCGCTCGTAGCGAAGGTCCCGCACGGTGAGGCGCTTGTCGAC
>DHIQ01000031.1:832-8886 GCA_002403895.1 Candidatus Neomicrothrix sp. UBA4742 | reverse complement strand
GCGTAGGACTGGATGAAGCTCAAGCCCCACGGGGCCAGGGTGGTGCCGACGGTAGCGGTCACCAACACGATGGTGGAGCGATCGAGCGGCATGGACGGAACCACCAGCCCTCGGGCGGTCGCCCCCCAGTCCGGGTGGGCGAGGATCCCGGCGGCGATGTAGGCCACGAAGACCGAGCACAGCGCGAGGAAGACGTGCTCGACGCGATGGAAGCTCCCCTTGAGCACGAGTACCGACACCCCGATGGCGGCCAGCGGCACGCTCAGGTAGCGGCTCACCCCGAACAACTCGAAGCCGGCGGCGATGCCGGCGAACTCGGCGCAGGTGGTGCCGATGTTGGCCACCACCAGCGCGGTGAGGGCCACCGCCGCCAGCCGTACTCCGAACCGCTGACGTATGAGACCGATCATGCCCTGCCCGGTGACCACCCCCATGCGGGACCCGAGGTCGTGGAACAAGATGAGGGCGACCGTGGCCAGCAGCAGGACCCACAGGAGTTGGTAGCCGTGTTCGGCGCCGAGGGCGGAGTAGGTGGTGATCCCGGCCGGATCGTCATCGGAGAGCCCGGCCAGGAGCCCCGGCCCGACAACGCCGATCAGCACCATCAACGACAGGCGGCGCGGTGAACGCGAAGGGCGCGCCGACCGCATGGCGGGGAGTGAGCTGCTCACCGTTGCACCGGCCCGTGGCGGCGGTCCCACCCCCGCAGCCGCTGCCAACGCGGGCGAGCGGGCTCGGTCGAGACCTGCAGCCGGCGCAGCCGCCCCCGCAGGTGCGGGTGGGAGAGGTGCAGGGCCTCGGTGGCCCGTTCCGGGGGCACGGCTGCGAGGACGTCGACCGCGTGGCTCGACGGGAGCCGGGCGATGAGCTCAGCCAGCTCGCCCGCATCGAGGCGATGGAGCGCGGCGGCGCTCGTAGCCAGCTGCACGGTGTGGCCGCGGGCCGAGGTGAGATGCAGATCCGTCCAAGCCACCACGTGCTCGGCCAGGTGGTCGGCGGCGCGCCGGAAGCCGAGGCGGCGGACCAGGGATGCGGGCCCCACTTCCACCCCGACGGTGACCAACCTCCCGTCCCTCGGTTCGAGGATGATGTCGCCCACCCGGTTCACCCGGTGTCCCACCACATCGATGATCTGGGTATCGAGGACGTCGCGGCCCAGCAGGAGCTCGTCGTCGAACAGCTCGCGGGTCGGCGGGAGGGCGGTGATCAGCCGGACCGGTGTCCGACGGTCACTGTGGTCGCCGATCGAAGTCGGATCGATCGCGCTCCACGGCACCAACCTGGTCGCCGACCTCCGCCCCACCACGAGGCCCTCCACGGCAGGTCCCGCCACGGTGGGTTGGCTCCCGGACGCGCCGAGACGGAAGCTGAGGTCGCGCAGCGCGCCCACGTCGGCCGCGTCGGCCGTGGCCGGGCGGCCGAGGAGGTTCGTGAGTCGCAGCACTCCGTGGCCGGTCAGTCTCCGTTGATGGAGCCGTGGACCTCGGCGATCTTGTCCCGCAGATCCCGTTCGCCGTGGGGGAGATCGTCCATCCAGATCTCGAGGGCCTGGCGAATGATGGCGTTGCGGTCGCCGTGCATGACCGCGTCGGCCTGCACGGCGTCTTCCTCCAGGTCGGCCTGGGCCTCCTCGAGGTCAGCGCCCATGCCGCCTCCCTGGCGCTTGGACCACACCAGCGCCCCGAGCACCACCACCAGCGCGGCGGCGGCGATGACGTAGCGCACGTTGTTGTGTTGCAGGCTCAGGATGGCCGGCAGCATCAACAGCGACACCAGGTTCATCACCTTGATGAGCGGGTTGAGGGCCGGGCCGGCGGTGTCCTTGAACGGATCGCCCACGGTGTCGCCGATGACGGCGGCCTTGTGGGCCTCTGAGCCCTTGCCGCCCTCGTGGCCGTCCTCGATGTACTTCTTGGCGTTGTCCCACGCCCCACCCGAGTTGGACAGGAAGTTGGCCATGAGCTGACCGGTCACGATGGCTGCGGCCAGGAACGCGCCGAGGGCCAGGTAGCCGATGCCGAAGCCGATGATGACCGGGGTCAGCACCGCCAGCAGGGCCGGGGTCATGAGCTCACGCAGCGAGGCGGTCGTGCAGATGTCGATGACGGCGCCGTAGTCGGGCCGCTCGGTGCGGTCCATGATCCCTGGCTTCTCCCGGAACTGGCGGCGCACTTCCTGCACCACCGTGCCGGCGGTGCGGCTCACGGCCCGGATGGCCAGCGAGCAGAACAGGAAGGCCACCGAGCCACCGATGAGCAGGCCGATGAAGGTCTCGGGATCGGCGACGTTGATCTTGACCAGGCTTGCCAGGGTGCCGTTGATCTCGGCGGCGGCCACAACGGCGGCACTCTGGGTGCCCTTGGCGATCGTCTCGGCGTACGAGGCGAAAAGGGCCACGGCGGCGATCACGGCCGAACCGATGGCGAAGCCCTTGGTGACGGCTTTGGTGGTGTTGCCCACCGCGTCGAGGCTCACCATGATGCGCTCGGGCTCACCGTCGAACTCGCCCGCCATCTCGGCGATGCCGGCGGCGTTGTCAGCCACCGGGCCGAACGTGTCCTCGGCCACCACGATGCCGGTCGTGGCCAGCATGCCGATGCCCGTGAGTGCCACGAGGTACAGCGAGAAGCCCACATTGCCGCCGCCCAGACCGAGGGCGACACCGATGGCCACGGCGATGGCGACCAGGGCCCACACCGCCGACTCGAGACCCGAGGAGATGCCTTCGAGCACCGTCGTGGCCGGGCCGGTGCGGGCCGCCTTGGCGATGTCTCGCACCGGGCTGGTCTCGGTCGAGGTGTAGTACTGCGTGATTTTGCTGGCGGCGAAGCCGAGGGCCACGCCGGCCACGATGGCGCCGAACAGTCGGGCACCCGGGTTGGACAGGGTGGCGCCGGCCGGGTTGCCCACGTACACGAAGGCGATGACGGCGGCGCCGATGACGGCGATGACCTGGGCGGTGTAGATGCCCCGGTTGATGGCCGAGAGGGCGCTGCGGTCGTTGTCGCGGCCCTTGACCACGAAGATGCCGACCATCGAGGCCAGGAGCCCGATGGCCACCACGGCCAGCGGGAAGATGAGGCCCTTGGCGGCCTCGCCACCGAGGCCGATGGCCCGGAAGGCCGACACGCCGAGGATGATCGATGCCACCAGGGTGACGGCGAAGCTCTCGAAGAGATCGGCGGCCATACCGGCGCAGTCGCCCACGTTGTCACCCACGTTGTCGGCGATGGTGGCCGGGTTGCGGGGGTCGTCCTCAGGGATGCCCGCTTCGATCTTGCCCACCAGGTCGGCGCCCACATCAGCCGCCTTGGTGAAGATGCCGCCGCCAACCCGCAGGAACAGCGCCAACAGCGAGCCACCGAAGCCGAAGCCGATGAGGATCGACGTCGCCGTGTTCTGGAAGATCATGATGATGACGGTGGCCCCCAGCAGGCCGAGGCCGGCGGTGAGCAGGCCGGCCACACCACCGGTGCGGAAGGCCACCTTCAGGGCCGCCGGGTAGTTGCTCTCACGGGCGGCGGCGGCGGTGCGGACGTTTCCGCGTACGGCGAGCCACATGCCGCAGAAGCCGACGGTGCCGGAGAAGATGCAACCGACGAGGAACGCCGCGGTGCGGAACGCACCGGACTGGGGGAAGCTCAGCACCTGGGCGACGACGCCGTCGTCGGTCTGCCTGTTGACCGCCGTTGAGGTGACGAACACCACGACGGCCAGCGGCACCACGATCATGCCGATGGTGCGGAACTGGCGCTTCAGGTAGGCGCTGGCGCCTTCCTGGATGGCACCGGCGATCTCCTGCATTTCGTCGGTGCCGGCGTCCTGGGCCAGCACGCCCCGCGTCAAGATGAGGCCGAGGATCAGGGCCAGCACGGCGACCCCGGCCGAGATCTCGAGCCACATCCACTCGGCGCTCCCGAGGGTGAACGCCTGGTAACCGCCCTCGGCGGCCAGGAGGCTGGTCATACGGTGGTTCCTTCCTTTTCGGGGATGGCGTCATTGCCAGCCCGTGAGTCGACGGCACGGTCGTCGTTGTCGATGCTGCCCGTGCTGGTGTTCGTCTTGCGAACGAAGATCTGGCGGGCGACCCGCTCGCCCAGCGTGCGGTCGTGACCGTCGACCCGAAGGACGAGGGGGCCGTCGAACGGGTGCTTCTCCCGCACCTCGACCAGCACGCCGGGGCGCACGCCCAGGCCGTCGAGGAAGGTGACGACCTCAGGGTCGGTCGAGCCCGGCACCGCGACCTCGGCCATATCGCCGGCCTCGAGGTCATACAGCGGCGGGAGGGCCGGAATCTCGTCCTGCTCGGGCTCGGGAATGGGGAACCCGTGGGGACAGGTGGTGGGCCGGTTCAGCGCCACGAAGAGGCGATCGAGGACCTCGTCGGGGAGGTCGTGTTCGAAGCTGGGGGCCAGACGATCGGCCTCGTTCCAGGCGTAGCCGAGCATGTCGGCCAGGAACCGCTCGACGATGCGATGACGGCGGATGGCCGACACGGCCAGGCGCCGCCCGACGGGGGTGAATTGCACCCCGTGGTACGGGCGATGGTCGACGAGGGCGCGGTCGGCCAGCCGCTTCACGGTGGCGGTGACGGTGCCCGGCGTCACACCGAGGGTCTCGGCCAGGTCGCCCGTGTGGGCTTCGGCCTGTTCCTTGGTGTGGCGATAGATCGCCTTGAGCGTCTCGCGCTCGGATTTGGAGAGATCGAGGTTCATAAGATTTTGGTGTCCCCAAACCTGAATCGGGGCGGCTGAGATTCCAGTCGATTCCGAGAGATGTGTCAAGAAGGACGTCGGGGTGTGCCGATACACGCCGGTCAGTCAGAAGGAGTGCTGGCGCAGGGCGCCCCGTCGCAAACGTCGATGAGTTCCCCCTGGCGGAGGAACGTGTCGACCATGTGCAGGACCGCCGGATCGTCACGACCCATGCCGTGGGGGTCCTTGCCGGCCCGGTTGGGGGTGTTGGCCAAGGGTGGCGCCGGCGTAGCGAAGTCCCACATGACGTAGGCCGAGCCGTCGAACGGTAGGGGGTCAGTGGCGTCGATGCCCCAGAACGGAGTGACATCGGTCGACCGACCGTCGGCCAGCGCGGGCTGGCGGATCTTGGCGCCGATGGTCCTGGCTAAGACGTCGGTGGTGACGTTGGCCACCTGGTGGTCGCCGAAGGCGGCGAACAGCAGGACCTGCTTGGTTGGCGTGTCGGGGAGGGGGTCCGTGGTGAGGTGATTGGCGTAGCCGTCGTTTTCTCCCCGGTCCCACAGCATCTGCATGAGGCCGAGGTTCAGCTGGTTGACCAGCTTGTCGGGATAGGGCCCGGTGAAGATCGGGTCGAACTCGTCGAAATCGACGCTGCGGTTGAGCAAGGTGGCGTAGCTCATGCCCGGGACCCCGAGGAACGAGCGGGTCCAGTCCTGGGCCACGGCGCTGAGCGAGCCGCCGAAGATACCCCCCTGGCTGTTGCCCACGTAAGCCAGCTCGTCGTTCATCGCGGGGGTGAGCTGTCCGGTGGCATCTGAGGTCTGGAACGCGAGATTGCTGGCGAAGCCGTCGGGTGACTTCGCGGCCCGCCCGAGGAACAGGAAGTTGATGAACGACTGTTGGAGCCGGTCGGGGATGACCCGGAAGCCGCTCAGATCCTTGAGCATGGTGACGATCGGACCGGTGTCGCTACCGGCCATGCCGATCCAGTCGACGGCGCACACGTTGACCTTCAGCTGGTCGCCGACCTCCTTGCCGACGCCCTCGCCCTCCTCCTGGCTGCCCAGCAGGCCGTGACCGTAGAGAACGGTGGGCTCGGCCCCCGCGGTGGCGCTGCGGGGGATCACGCAGGTGAACGGCACGGCCATGGTGCCGTTGCGGGTGGGGATGCCGTTGGGGTCGGCGCCGTTGTTCAGGACCGTGCCGGGCTCGCCCGTGCCCGTCAGGTAGCTGGGCACGTCGAGCGTCCCCTTGACCACCCGACGCCATCCGGAGGCCGAACGGTCGGGGTTGTCCTCGCTCGAGGTAATGGTGAAGGTGGGCGCCTTGGCGTTGAGCGAGGCGAAGGCGTCATCGCGCATGGCGAGCACCCGGGCGGTGAGGTTGGCGGTGCTGGCCACGGTGAAGTCCCAGGCCACGTAGAGGTCGCCGCGGTCGACGCCGGCGGCCTGCAGCGTGGCGAAGATCGATTCCATGGCGCGGCGGCGGGCTTCGACGGCGGGCACGTCGGTCTGTAGGCGATCCCGGTAGGCATGGAAGGCGGGCGAGGGTCCATCGATGGCCGACCCGTCCGCTCGCTTGAGGTTGCGCAGGGCCACCACATAGCGGTGCCCGTCGGTCAGGTTCACTGCGGGGTGGATGAGCAGGGCCTGCTGGGGGCTATCGGCGGCGGCGTGGCCGTCGAGCTCAGCGAAGAACGGCCGCCGCTCACCGGTGTCGGCGTCGATCACGACGATGGGGGAGTCAGCATCGAGGGAGCGGGCGATGTCGGTGATGGGTGGGGCGTTGGTGGCGGCCAGATCGAGGCCGGTGACCTGGGCGATGATCGGACCGCCGGGGCTGAAGCCGTCGTTGCGATTCCACTCGGTGGGATCGATGCGGACGCCGTCGACGTTGACCGGCATGGCGTCGCGGGTGAACGCGACCCGCAGGCCGGTGCCGGTGGACGGGTCCTCACGGGTGAAGTGGTTGGAGGGGAACGGGAACAGGCAGTTGCCCTGGCTGAAGAACTCGCAGTCGGTCCCGCCGAGGGTGACGTCGGAGAGCGAGCCCTGGAGGGGCGGGAGTGTGGTGTCGGGCGCGGCAGACGGACTCGAACTCGAACAGGCGCCGGCGATGAGCGCCACGGCGAGCAGCGCGACGACCAGCGGGCTCATCGACCGGGCGGAAGCGGGCGCCGGCACGGCTAGCCCACGCTGCCTTCGGCCACCAGCCGCTCGAGCAGCAGGTCCGGCTGTTCCTGCTCGAGCCGCTCCACCCAGTACTGACTCTCGAACAGCGCCAACGTGGTGCCGTCAGCCCGGTGCACCACCCGCACCCCCCGCATGCCCTTGAGCGCCTCGGCCCCGGCATCGTCGGTACGCCGGGCCAAGCGGTACGACGTCGGGCTCAGCTCCACCGGCGCCCCGAACTCGTTTTCCAGCCGGTGGACGGCCACCTCGAACTGCATAGGGCCCACCGCGGCCAGGATCGGTGCCTGGTCCCCCACGTCGGCATCGCGCAGGACCTGGACCACGCCTTCCTCGTCGAGCTGGGCGATCCCCCGCCGGAACTGCTTGAACCGACTGGTATCCCGCACGCGGATCACACTGAAGTGCTCCGGAGCGAAGCTGGGGATGGCCGGGAACCGCACCGCCTCGTCCACGTAGAGGGTGTCGCCCACCTTCACGTCGGTGGCGTTGACGAGGCCGATCACGTCCCCGGGGTACGCCTCCTCGATGGTCTCGCGCTCCTGGCCGAACACCTGATGGGCGTACTTGGTGGCAAACGGTTTTCCCGTGGTCTCGTGGGTCACCACCATGCCCCGCTCGAATCGGCCCGAGCACACCCGAAGGAAGGCGATGCGATCGCGGTGCGACGGGTCCATATTGGCCTGGACCTTGAACACGAACCCCGAGAACGGTGCATCGAGTGGTCGGGGTACCCCGTCGACGTCCTCACGTGGCGACGGTGGCGGAACCAGTGCGATCACCGCGTCCAGCAGTTTTCGCACGCCGAAGTTGGTCAACGCCGAGCCGAAGAACACGGGGGTGGCCTCGCCGGCCAGGAAGGCCTTGGGATCGAGATCCGCGACGGTGCCGTCGAGCAGCTCGAGGTCGGCGGCCGCCGCCGTCCACGCCGGGCCCTCCTCGACCTCGGCTCGCTCTGGTCCCACTAGCTCCTCGGGAGCCTCGGTGGCGCCACGGGCCACCCGGGTGAAGCGGGTGAACTCGCCGCTCCGACGGTCGATCACGCCGCGGAAGTCGCCGGCGATACCCACCGGCCAGGTGACCGGCGTCGGTGTGAGCCCGATCTGCTTCTCGATCTCGTCGAGCAGATCCAGGGCCTCATGGCCCGGGCGGTCCCACTTGTTGATGA
>DHIQ01000031.1:508-637 GCA_002403895.1 Candidatus Neomicrothrix sp. UBA4742 | reverse complement strand
GCGGTCCCACTTGTTGATGAAGCTGAGCAAGGGCAGGCCCCGCTGGCGGCAGACGTCGAACAGCTTCAGGGTCTGAGGCTCGATGCCCTTGGCCGCGTCGAGCACCATCACGGCCGCATCGGCCGCGGC
>DHIQ01000031.1:0-254 GCA_002403895.1 Candidatus Neomicrothrix sp. UBA4742 | reverse complement strand
CGGTAGGTGTCCTCGGAGAAGTCACGGTGACCGGGGGTGTCGAGCAGGTTCACCACATGGTCGTGGTACGGAAACTGTAGGACGGTGGACGTGATGGATATGCCCCGCTGCTGTTCGAGCGCCATCCAGTCCGACGTGGCCGACCGCCGACCGCTGCGGGCCTTGACCGAGCCCGCCTCGCTGGTGAGCGCCCCGCCGTAGAGCTGGAATTTTTCGGTCAGCGTGGTCTTGCCGGCGTCGCGGTGGGGAGTGAG
>DHIQ01000268.1:2665-11280 GCA_002403895.1 Candidatus Neomicrothrix sp. UBA4742 | reverse complement strand
TGCATGTACTGCGGGATCTGCGTCGAGGTGTGCCCGTTCGAAGCGCTCTTCTGGAGCCCCGAGTACGAGTATTCCGAGCCCCGGATCGCCGACCTGCTCCACGACAAGAGCCGGCTGGGGGAGTGGATGGAGACGGTCCCCGACTTCGAGGCCTACGAGGCCGGTTCGGAGCAGAAGGTCAAGAAGGTGCCGAGCTGATGCTGGCCCAGATGATGGTCGCCGAGAACATCGCGTTCTACCTCATCGCCGCGATGATGGTGTTCGCCGCGGTGCGGGTGGTGACCGCCCGCAACATCGTGCATTCCGCCCTGTACCTGGTGCTCGTCCTGGCGGGGGTGGCCGCCCTATACATCCTGCTGGCCGCCGAGTTCATCGCCATCAGCCAGGTGCTGGTCTACATCGGGGCCATCATCGTGCTCTTCCTGTTCGGCATCATGTTGACCCGGGCACCGATGGGTCCTATGTACGACACTGACAACGAACAACGCGCCGTCGGCGCAGCCATCGCCGCCCTGCTGCTGGGGGTCATGGGCTACAGCCTGTGGCGGGGCTTTCGCGACGTGCAGTTCGTGGATCTCCAGGTGCAGACCACCAACGACGTGGCCAACTCGGTCTTCTCCACCTACGTGCTCCCGTTCGAGATCATCTCGGTCGTGCTCCTGGCCGCCCTGATCGGGGCCATCGTCCTGGCGAGGCGCGACTGATGCTGCTCAACCAGTTCTTGTTCTTGGCCGCCATCTTGTTCTGCACCGGCGTGTACGGGGTGCTGGCCCGCCGCAACGGCGTGATGGTGCTGATGTCGGTCGAGTTGATGCTCAACGCCGTGAACATCAACCTGGTCGCCTTCGGGGCCTACCGACACGACATCACCGGTCAGGTGTTTGCATTGTTCGTTATCGCCATCGCCGCCGCTGAGGTCGGGGTCGGCCTGGCGTTGGTGCTCATGCTCTATCGGAACCGTCGCAGCATCGACGTCGACGATGTCGATCTGATGAAGGGTTGATCGCCTCGATGGGCCAACCGTTCATGCTTACCCATGTCTGGATCGTGCCCGGCCTCATGGTCGTGTCGTTCCTGTTGATCCTGTTTTTCGGCAAGCGTTTCTCCGAGCGGGTCACGTCGGGCATCGGGATCTTCTTCATCGGCTTGTGCTTCGTCCTGTCGTGCACCGCGGCGGTGAACTGGATCCAACGCATCAATCACCCGGTGCCCAACCTGTCGGCTGCCCAGTCCCTGGTCACCCAGCCCGATGGACGTCCGGCTCCCATCGCCGGGCAGAGCGACGCCGACGCCGTGATCGGCGCCTACCGGGGTCCGGCCGAAGCCTCCGCCGACAACGCGGTGAAGACGGGGGAGACGCCGACCACCGAGGCCGGAACCACCGAGACCACGCCGACCGAGGTCGGCACCACCGAATCGACCACGACCGAGCACGAGGCAAAGGCCTCCCCGATCGTGAGCCGCTGGACTTGGTTTCAGTGGGGCGACGTCACCTTCGAGTTCGGCTTCATCGCCGATGGCCTGTCGGTGCTCGTGTTGTTCACCGTCACCGCCATCTCGCTCCTGGTGCACATCTACTCCAAGGAGTACCTGCACGACGACGTGCGGTTCACCCACTACTACGCCTTCCTCAGCTTGTTCTCGGCGGCGATGCTCTTCTACGTCACCTCGTCGAACACCATCCAGATGCTGACCGGCTGGGAGCTGGTGGGCGTGTGCTCGTTCGTCCTCATCGGCCACTGGTGGGAAGACCAGAACAACGCCGACGCGGCCCTCAAGGCGTTCCTCACCAACCGAGTGGGTGACGTCGGATTGATCATCGGCGTGGTCATCACCTTCTTCGCCGCCGGTGCCACCAGTTTCAACGTGCTCCACATCAACCAGTACGCCCTCTCGCCGGCAGCCAACCAGACCCTGTTGCTGGTCGGGGCGCTGTGCCTCTTCGGCGGGGTGACGTCCAAGTCGGGCCAGTTCCCGCTGCACACCTGGCTGCCCGACGCCATGGCCGGACCCACGCCGGTCTCGGCCCTCATCCACGCCGCCACCATGGTCGTGGCTGGCGTCTACCTGATCGCCCGGCTCTACTCGGTGTTCTACGAGGGCCTCAACATCGGCGACAACTGGGTGAACTACGTCGCCGTGATCGGCGGCATCACCATCGTGGGTGGGGCGCTGCTGGCTTTTGTCCAGACCGACATCAAGAAGGTGCTGGCCTACTCGACCATCAGCCAGTTGGGCTACATGGTCATGGCCCTGGGTGTCGGGGCGTGGACGGGTGCCATCTTCCACCTCTTCACGCACGCCTTCTTCAAGGCCTGCCTGTTCCTCGGGGCCGGGTCGATGAGCCACGCCGCCCACCACACCTTTGACATGCGCAAGATGGGCGGGCTGCGCAAGTACATGCCGTCCACGTTCTGGACCTTCATCCTCGGCACCATCGCGCTCATGGGCATCTTCCCGCTGGCCGGGTTCTGGTCGAAGGACGAGGTCCTGGCCGGCTCACTGTCGGGGCAGGGGCACGCCTATACGTTCATGCTCGTCCTCGGCCTCGTCGGTGCAGTCATGACGTGTCTGTACATGAGCCGGGTCATCTATCTGACCTTCTTCGGCGAGTACCGGGGTCACGGCATCCCTCATGAGTCCTCCAAGGTGATGACCATCCCGTTGTGGGTCCTCGGCGGCGGGGCCGTGTTCCTCGGCCTGGTCAACCTCCCCAACGCCTGGAAGCTGGGCAACGTGGACTACACGACCCGGTTCGAGCATTTCGTCGAGCCCACCTTCGCCTTCCCGGCGATCAACCATGCCGAGTTCAACATCTGGCTGGCCCTGGGTACCACCGCGCTGGCGGCCATCGCCATCTTCCTCGCCTACCAGTACCTCTGGAAGGCCAAGAGCGTGTTCCTCGGCCTGAAGGACCGGGTCGGCGCCCTGGCCTGGGGTTACCAGGTGCTCGAGAACAAGTACTACCTCGACCACCTCTACACCGACATCATCGTCGGTGGCGTGAAGGGTCCGCTGGCCCGGGGCTCGAACTGGTTCAACAACCAGGTCATCGACCGTGTGGTCAACACCGCCGCCGCCGCTTCGGTGGCCACCGGACGGGTGGTCTACACCCAGGTCGATCAGAAGGTCGTCGACGGGATCGTCCTGTCGACCGGTGCCGGCGCCGAGGAGTCCGGTGAGGCCCTGCGCCACATCCAGACCGGCCGGGTCCAGCAGTACGCCGCCCTTCTGTTCGCCGGGCTGCTCGTTCTTACCGCCATCTTGGTCTTCTTCGTCTAGGAGCTTGGGACATCCGATGAAATCGTTTCTCGACAGCTGGGGGCTCACGCTCGCCACGTTCCTACCGGTGGTGGGCGTCGCGATCATGCTGGTGATCCCCAAGGCCGAGGAGCAGTTGCACAAGGTCGTCGCCCTGGTCACCAGCCTGGCCGTCGGCGTGATGGGTGTGCTGCTGTTCACCAACTTCGCCTACACGGCGTCGCCCCGCTACCCGCAGGGCTCCGGCGACTTCCAGTTCGTGATCGACAAGGCGTGGATCACGTTCATCAACAGCCACTACCACCTGGCCCTGGACGGCATTTCGCTGCCGCTGCTGGCCCTCACGATGTTGGTGGTCCCGCTCTGCATCATCTACTCGTGGAACCACTTCCCCGAGCCCCATAACCCCAAGGCGTTCCTCATCCTTGTCCTCATCTTGGAGACGGGGATGATCGGAACGTTCCTGGCCGAAGACCTCATCTTGTTCTTCGTCTTCTTCGAGCTCGTGCTGTTCCCGATGTACTTCCTCATCGGCATCTGGGGCGGCGAGCAGCGCCAGTACGCCTCCATCAAGTTCTTCCTGTACACCCTGTTCGGCTCAGCCCTGATGATCGTCAGTTTCCTGGCCCTCTACTTCCTGGCCCCGGTCAGCATCGACGGCCAGGTGGTCCACACCTTCGACATGCAACTCCTTTCGGTGGGAGCGAGAACGCTGTCGACGACGGCGGGGATCCTTATCTTCGGGGGCATGTTCATGGGGTTCGGCATCAAGGTGCCGATCTTCCCGTTCCACACCTGGTTGCCCGATGCCCACACCCAGGCCCCCACCGTGGGCTCCGTCATCCTGGCCGCCGTCCTGCTGAAGCTCGGCACCTACGGCTTCGTGCGCATCGCCGTGCCCATCCTCCCTGTCGCGGCGCGGACCTGGGCGCCCTACATCGGCGCGCTGGCCGTGATCGGCATCATCTACGGCGCCCTCTGTTGTTTGGCCCAGACGGACATGAAACGGCTCATCGCCTTCTCCTCGGTGGCCCACATGGGCTACGTCATGCTGGGCATCGCGTCGCTCACCACCTTCGGCATCAACGCCGCCGTGTTCGGCATGGTGGCCCACGGCCTGATCACCGGGATGCTCTTCTTTCTGGCCGGCAGCGTCAAGGAGCGCTACCACACGCTGGAGATCAAGCGGCTGGGCGGCATGCTCACGTCGATGCCCCACCTGGGGTGGATCCTCGGCATCACCACGATGGCCTCGCTCGGTCTACCCGGTCTGGCCGGCTTCTGGGGTGAGTTCCCGGCGATCCTGTCCGCCTGGCAGGCCAACGTGGCCAATGTCGGGTTGTTCCGGGGCTACATGGTGGTCGCCGCTATCGGCACGGTGCTGGCTGCCGGCTACCTCCTCTGGCTCTACCAACGCGCCGCGTTCGGTACCCCGCCCGAAGAGTTCGCCAACGACTCCCATCTCCATGACGTCACCGTGCTGGAGTGGGTGGCGTGGCTACCCATGCTGGTGGGCATCGTCGTCCTCGGCTTCTTCCCGAACCTCATCTTCAAGGTCACGGACCCGGCCGTCATCACCCACGTGATCTCCCACGTCGTCCCGGTGGGGGACTGACCCGGCGATGCTTGCCCAGCTGAGCTCGACCACGTGGGAGGCGCCGCCCGTCGACTATCACGCGCTCGCCCCCGGGATCGTGTTGGTCGGCGTCATCGTGGTGATGATCCTCGTCGACCTGTTCGCCCCTCGAGGGGCCAAGGGCGCCCTGTCGTCGCTGGCCGGTATTGGCCTGCTGGGTGCCGCTATCCCCGTGATCACCCTGGCCATCGACGGCACCCCTCGCGTGCTGTTCGGCGGGGCCTATGTCGTGGACCAGTTCACCCTGGTCCTCACCGGCCTGTTCCTCCTCACCGGCTACATCGTGGTGTTGATGTCCACCAACGTGATCGCCGAGGGCGACTATTGGGAGGGCGAGTACTACATCCTCGTGCTCTCGTCGGTGTTGGGCATGATGGTCATGGCCTCGACCCGCGACCTCATCGGCATCTTCGTGGCCCTGGAGCTGCTGTCCATTCCGGCCTACATGCTGGCCACGTGGCGCAAGCGCGACCTGAAGGGCAACGAGGCCGGGCTGAAGTACTACCTGATGGGCGTGTTCGCCTCGGCCATCATGCTTTACGGCATGTCGCTGATCTACGGCTTCACCGGCACGACGGTGCTGACGGAGATCGGGGCCAAGGTGGGCGGGGACCTGGGCGACAGCAAAGCCATGGTCACCCTGGCCATCGTCTTCGTGCTGGTGGGCTTCGGCTTCAAGGTCTCGGCCGTCCCGTTCCACACGTGGGCGCCCGACACCTACGAGGGCGCCCCCACCCCGATCACCGCCTTCCTGTCCACCGCCTCCAAGGCCGCCGGGTTCGTGGCCCTGCTCGAGCTGATCTTCGTCGGGTTCTACGGTCGTCACGACGTGTTCGAGCCCCTCATGTGGGCTCTGGCCGCCGCCACCATGACCGTCGGCAACCTCATCGCTCTACGCCAGACCAACGTGGTGCGCATGCTGGCCTATTCGGGCATTGCCCAAGCCGGGTACATCCTGGCGCCGTTTGCGGTGGCCGGGTCCAGCGCTTCGGTGGGCGTCGGTGCCCTCAAGGCGATCGTCACCTATCTGGTGATCTACGTGATCATGAACCTCGGGGCCTTCGCTGTGGTCATCGCCGTGGCCCGCAAGACCCGCTCAGCCGAGATCACCAGCTTCGGGGGCCTGTTCCAGTACGCCCCCGGCCTGGCGGTTTGCATGGGCATCTTCCTGGCGTCGCTGGCCGGCATCCCGCCCATGGGTGGGTGGTTCGCCAAGTTCGTGATCTTCGGCTCGCTCGTCGCGCCGGGTACGATCCAGGGCTATGCCCTGGCGGTGCTGGTGGGAGTCAACTCGGTGATTGCCGCCTTCTACTACCTCCGAGTGGTGCGCGAGATGTTCATGGAGGATGCCCCCGACGGCGACCTCGCCCCTATCCGGGTGCCGGCCTCGATCTCCATCGCCTTGGTCCTGACCGTCACCATCACGCTCATCTACGGCGTCCTGCCCGGGGTCGTGGCCCACTTCACCGACTCGGTGAACCTGGTCACGCTCGGGCGCTGAGCCTTGCCGCGGACCTGACATGGTGACGCCCCTCGACCGCGAGGTGGCCGCCCGAATCCATCGTCACGGGCCGATCAGTTGCGCCCCGGTCATCGATCTCGCGCTCTATGACGAGGACCATGGGTTCTACGGCTCGGGCGCGGGTGGGGCCGGTCGTCGTGGCGACTTCCTCACCAGCCCCGAAGTCGGCCCCCTCTTTGGCGCGGTGGTGGCCCGTGCCCTCGACACCTGGTGGGACGAATTGGGCCGCCCCGATCCGTTCACCGTGATCGAGGCGGCGGCCGGGCGGGGGATGCTGGCCCGCACTGTGCTGCTGGCCGAACCGCGCTGCGCGCCCGCGCTCACGTATCTGTTGGTGGAGCGGTCGTCGGCCCTGCGGGCCGAGCATGGCGTGCACCTCCCGGTGACTGATCCGTCGTTGGCCTTCCCCCCTCGCGCCGGGGACGACGATGATGAGGACGCAGCCGGCGAGGGCGCAGCCGGCACCGGCCCTCGGGTGGTGTCGCTGGCCGAGCTCCCCGCCTTTGCCGTGGTCGGGGTGGTGCTGGCCAACGAGTTGCTGGACAACCTCGCCTTCGGGCTCGTCGAGCGGGGTCGCGATGGTTGGCTCGAGGTCCGTCTGTCGCTCACCGGTGACGATCTCCCGTTGGTCGAGACGCTCGTACCTGCCCGTCAGTCCGACGCCGCTCTTGCCGATCGCCTTGCTCCCGATGCCGGTCCCGGTGCCCGGATCCCGCTGCAGCGGGCAGCCGCCGACTGGTTGGGCGAGGCGCTGGCCCGGGTGGAGCGGGGTCGGGTGGTGGTCATCGACTACGCGTCGACGGCGCCGGAGTTGGCCGCCCGCCCCTGGGTGCAATGGGTGCGCACCTACCGGGAGCACACGCCCGGCGCCGCGCCCTGGGAGGAGCTCGGTTCGCAGGACATCACTTGCGAGGTTGACCAGACCCAGCTGTCCCTGGTGCGCGAGCCCGACACCGTCTTCGACCAGGCCGCCTTCCTCGAGGCCCACGGCCTGGCCGAGCTGGTGGCCGAGGGTCGCCGCTTGTGGTCGGAACGAGCCCACATCGGCGATCTTCAGGCCCTGCGCGCCCGGTCGCGTGTGGCCGAGTCCAAGGCGCTGGTCGACCCGGCCGGTCTGGGCGGGTTCCGGGTCCTGCAGTGGGTGGTGGGGTGAGGCCACCGGGAGGCGGTCGATGAGGCCCCCCGGCGATTGGTCGCTCGCAAGTAGGCTCGGCAGTCGTCCCAGCTGAGCAGTCCGAGCAGTCCCAGCCGAACGAAACGGGAGCGCACGCGCATGGCCGAGCCCACCATCGAGGACTACCTCATCGAGAAGAGGACGTTCCCGCCGTCGCCACAGTTCCAGTCTCAGGCGTTGGTCACCGACCGTGCGCTCTACGACGAGGCCGAGGCCGACTACGAGGCGTTCTGGGCTCGCCAGGCCCGAGAGCTGGTGTCCTGGTTCGACGATTTCGACACGGTGCTCGATTGGCAGCTGCCCTTCGCCAAGTGGTTTGTGGGCGGCACGCTCAACGTCTCCTACAACTGCCTGGACCGTCACGTCGAAGCCGGTCGGGGCGACAAGATCGCCTATCACTGGGAGGGCGAGCCTGGCGACACCCGCACCATCACCTACGCGCAGCTACACGAGGAGGTTTGCCGATTCGCCAACGTCCTGCGCTCGCTCGGTGTCGAACGGGGGGACCGGGTGGGCATCTACATGCCGATGATCCCGGAGCTGCCGGTGGCGATGTTGGCCTGCACCCGCATCGGCGCGGCCCACTCCTGCATCTTCGGTGGGTTCTCACCCGACTCGATCATCGACCGGGTCAATGACGCCGAGGCCAAGGTCATCGTCACTGCCGACGGTGGTTTTCGCAAGGGCGCCGCCGCTCCCCTCAAGCCGGCTGTCGACGAGGCGGTCACGGCCACGCCTTCAGTCACCGCCGTGGTCGTCGTCCAGCGGACCAAGGGGGACGTGACCATGGTCGAGGGCCGCGACCACTGGTACCACGACCTCATGGCCGAGGCATCGGCTGAGTGCCCGCCCGAGCACATGGGCAGCGAGGACCTGCTGTACCTGCTGTACACGTCAGGGACGACGGCCAAACCCAAAGGCATCATGCACACCACCGGCGGTTACCTCACCCAGGTCGCCTTCAGCCACAAGTACGTCTTCGACCTGCACCCCGACACCGACGTGTACTGGTGCGCGGCCGA
>DHIQ01000268.1:2051-2377 GCA_002403895.1 Candidatus Neomicrothrix sp. UBA4742 | reverse complement strand
GTGTACTGGTGCGCGGCCGACATCGGCTGGGTGACCGGGCACAGCTACATCGTCTACGGGCCGCTGAGCAACGGGGCCACCTCGGTGATCTACGAGGGCACGCCCGATACGCCGGACAGGGACCGGCTGTGGTCCATCGTCGAGCGCTACGGCGTGACCCAGCTCTACACCGCCCCGACCGCCATCCGCATGTTCATGAAGTGGGGCGACGAGGAGCCGGCCCGCCACGACCTGTCCAGCCTCCGGGTGCTGGGCACGGTGGGGGAGCCGATCAACCCCGAGGCGTGGATGTGGTACCACACCCACATCGGCGGCGAACGGTGCCC
>DHIQ01000268.1:0-1805 GCA_002403895.1 Candidatus Neomicrothrix sp. UBA4742 | reverse complement strand
TGGTGGCAGACCGAGACCGGCGCCCACATGATCACGCCATTGGCCGGGGTCACCACCACCAAGCCGGGTTCGGCCACGTTCCCCCTGCCGGGCATCTCCGTCGAGGTGGTCGACGACCACGGGGTGCCGATCACCAAGGGCGGCGGGTATCTCACCATCACCAAACCGTGGCCGTCGATGTTGCGGGGCATCTGGGGTGACCCGGAGCGGTACTTCGACACCTACTGGAGCACCTACGAAGGTCGCTACTTCGCCGGCGACGGGTGCAAGGTGGACGGCGACGGGTACCTCTGGCTTCTCGGTCGCGTCGATGACGTCATGAACGTGTCGGGCCATCGGGTGTCCACCGCGGAGGTCGAATCAGCCCTCGTCGACCACCCGTCGGTGGCCGAGGCTGCGGTGGTCGGGGCCAACGATCCGCTCACCGGCCAAGCCATCATCGGCTATGTCATCGTTCGGGGCGGGGTGGACGCCACTCCCGACCTGGTCGAGGAGATCCGCCAGCACGTGGCCGCCAAGATCGGGCCGACGGCGCGTCCCAAGGCGCTGTTCGTGGTGCCCGATCTGCCCAAGACCCGAAGCGGCAAGATCATGCGCCGTCTACTGCGCGACGTCGCCGAGGGCCGGGTCCTGGGTGACACCACCACGCTGGCCGACGTCAACGTGGTGGAGGCGATCCGCCAGCAGGCCGCCACGGCCCCCCAGGAAGATTGACGGGGTGCCCCTTCCCTACGATCCCGGCAACTGGCAGTGGCGAGTTGCCCCGGTGAAGCCCGGCCCGGCGGTGGTTTTCGACATGGACGGGGTGCTCTCCGATGCTGCCGGCCGCCAGCACTATCTGGAGCGGCCGTTCCGCGACTGGGAAGCGTTCTTCGAGGCCTGCGGCGACGACGCCGTCATCGACGAGGTGGCCCGGCTGCTGGAGGTCATCGACCCCGGCTACCAGATCGTGTTGTTGACGGCGCGCCCGATTCGGGTTCAGCGCCAGACGCTGGGCTGGCTGGACCGCTACCAGTTGCGGTGGGACCTGCTCATCATGCGGGACTTCGGGGACTACGAGTCGTCGCGGGAGTTCAAGCGCAACACCGTGGCCGAGCTGCGGGCGTACGGCTTCGACCTGCGCCTCGCCTTTGAGGACGACCGCCGCAACTACGACATGTTCCACGCCGAGGGCATTCCCTGCGTCTACATCCACTCCGGCTACTACGAATAGGAAACTGGCTAGTCGCGGAAGTTGTTGAACTGGAGGGGGATGCCGAAGTCGCCCGCCTTCAGATCGGCGATGACGGCCTGGAGGTCGTCCCGCTTCTTGCCGATGACCCGCAGCTGCTCCCCCTGGGTCTGGGACTGGATCCCTTTGAGGCCGAGTCCCTTGATGTGCTTGTTGAGCTCGCGGGCCTTGTCGCTCGAGATCCCGGCCTGCAGGGTGGTCACCTGGCGGACGGTGCCACCGGCTGCATCCTCGACCTTGGCGTAGTCGAGCACCTTCAGCGAGACCTTCCGCTTGACCAGTTTCTCCTCGAGCACCTGGCGCACCGCGTTGAGTCGGTCCTCGCTGACGGACCGGAGCTCGATCTCGGTGTCCTTGAGTTCGACGGAAGAGTCGGTCCCCTTGAAGTCGTAGCGGGTGGCGAGCTCACGGGCCGCCTGATCCACCGCGTTGCGGACCTCCTGGGAGTCGACCTCGGAGACGACATCAAAACTAGGCATGACAGAAACCTACCGAACACAAACGTACTGCTGCTGGTGGGCCGGGGAGGATTTGAACCTCCGTAGGCAATGCCGACGGGTTTACAGCCCGTTCC
>DHIQ01000184.1:1197-4425 GCA_002403895.1 Candidatus Neomicrothrix sp. UBA4742 | reverse complement strand
CTAGGCCGCAAGCGGATCCCTCACCGGGACCGGAACTCACACCCCATCGCTGATGAGAGTGTGTGCACCTAGCCGGCCCATCGCAGTTCGCTGATGCACTGTTGGTGCAGTATCATGCACTTATGGATGAGACCACGACGGCTCTGGCGTCGGCGATCGGTGCCCGGGTCAAGCATGAGCGGCAGTCGCGCCGCTGGACGCTGGACCAGTTAGCGGAAGCCGCCGGGGTGAGCCGACGCATGGTGGTGAACGTAGAGCAGGGTGCCGCTAACCCCAGTGTCGGGACCCTGCTGAAGATCAGCGATGCGCTGGGCATCGGGCTGCCGACGTTAGTCCAGCCGGTTCAGGCCAAGCCTGTGAAAGTCACTGTTCAGGGTGAGGGCGCGGCCCTGTGGAGTGGCGAGTTCGGTGGGCGTGGGGTGCTGGTGGCCGGCACCGAACCACCGGACGTGATGGAACTGTGGGACTGGACGCTGGGGCCGGGGGACCAACACGTGAGCGAACAACACACCCCAGGCACCAAGGAGCTCGTTCACGTCTTGCGGGGCACGGTCACGGTTCAGGTCGCCGACCAGATGGTCACCCTGCAGGTCGGCGACGCGGTCGCGTTCTCCGGAGATCTCCCCCACTCGTACGCCAACCACGACGCCGAGTCGGCGAGGTTCTCGCTGGCCGTGTTCGAGCCGGGGGTGGGCAAAGGAGGTGGCACAAGAGCCGGCTCGGGTGCCGGAGCGCAACAGTCGGGGGTCGGCGATGTCTGACCTCGGAACACTTAAGAAGTTTCTGACCGGCGCCGAGGTGGACGCCGGTGTGTTCGCCTTGCGTCCGGACTACCGGGCGCTGCTCCTTGCCGTCGACGGCCTCTTGCCGGGTCCGAGCGACCAGGCGAGCGAAAGGCTTCTCCAAGCGGCGGAGGCCGCAGCACGTGACCGGATCGGCGACCAGCGGCTGGAGGACCTGCCGCATGTGGCGCCGTGGCGAGAGGCGTACCGGGCGTTCGGCGCCAAGCCGCAACGCACCCGCAACAGCCTGGAGGCGCTGCTGCGCCGCGCAGGCGCCGGACTGCCTCGGGTCAACCGGCTCACCGACCTGTACAACGCCGTGTCCGTGCTGCACCAGCTCCCGGTCGGCGGCGAGGACCTGTCCCGCTACGTCGGTCCTCCGCGGCTGGTGCGCGCCACCGGCGATGAACCCTTCGACACGATCGCCGACGGTGCCGACGTGGTCGAGCATCCCGACCCAGGCGAGGTGATCTGGTGCGACCAGGCCGGCGTGACCTGTCGGCGCTGGAACTGGCGGCAGGCCCGCCGCACCCAGCTGCGCAACGACACCACCACCGCGCTGTTCATCCTTGACGCCCTCGACCCGCTGACCGACGAGGCGCTCCACACCGCCGCCGACGACCTGGTCACCCACCTGTCCCGGCTCGACCCGGACGTCCAGGTGGCCCGCCGCCTTATCGCAGCCCCCTGAAAGAGACCGACATGCTCATCCACCCCTGGGACGCCGCCCTCGAACCCGCCGAATGGCAGAACTGGCTCGCCTCTACCGACCGGTTCGGAATGCTCGCCGTCAACAACACCGACCCGGGAGCGGCCCCGCTGGTCCTGCCCACGCACTTCACCGTCGCCGGCGGCGAGTTGCTCATCCACCTGGCCCGACCCAACCCGGTCTGGCCGCACCTGGAGGCTGCCGCTGAAGTTCGGATGGCCGTCTTCGGTGATTACGCGTACATCCCGACCTACTGGCGGGCCAAGGCGGGTGGGCCCGATGAGGACGGAGTCCCGACCAGCTACTACAGCGCAGTCCAGTTCGTCTGCCGTCCCACGATCGTCGACGATCCGCAAGGCAAGGCCGACATCCTGACCGCCCAGCTGGCCGACTTCCAACCTGAAGGCGGGCACGCCGCCGTGGCCGTCGATGCCGCCCCGTACGGCCCCATGCTGTCCGGGATCCGCGGCGTCAGACTTCAGGTTCTGCGGGTGGATGCGAAGTTCAAGTACGACGACTCCAACCCCGTCGAGCACCGTCAACGTGTCATCGGCCGCCTCGAGCAGCGCGGCCATGGCCTGGACGCCGCAGCGGCGGCACAGCAGCGACGACGCCTAGCCGCCATCGGCGAGTGGCGCGCCCACCGGGGCCAGGAGTGACCGCACGCTCGGCCCGCACCACCGCCGTCCCACCGTGGGCGCTGGCCGTGGCCGCCATGATGTCGGTGCAGTTGGGGTCCGCTCTGTCGGTGGGCGTCATCTCGACCGTTGGCCCGGCCGGCACGGCCCGGCTCCGACTCAGCTTCGGCGCGCTCATCTTCCTGGCACTGGCCCGCCCACCACTACGTTCGGTGCGCCGAAGTGACGTGCCCGTTCTGCTTGGCCTTGGCGTCACAACCGGGGTGCAGACCATCGCCTTTCTCGCCGCCATCGACCGCATCCCGCTCGGCACCTCGGTCGCGGTCGAGTTCCTCGGTCCCCTCACCGTCGTCGCTGTCCGCAGCCGTAGCGTCCGAGCTCTCATCTGGCCCGCCCTGGCATTGCTCGGAGTTGTTCTACTGACCGAACCCTGGCATGGGCACTTGAACGTGGCCGGCCTCGCGTTCGCCGCCCTCGCCGCGAGCGGCTGGGCGTTCTACATCCTGCTCACCCAACGCATCGGCGACCGCTTCACCGGTCTGGGAGGACTCTCACTCACCGTCCCGATCGCCGCCGCCACCGCCGCACTCCTGGGCGTCCCTCAGGCCGCCGGCCACCTCACTGTCGGCGTCGTCGCGGCCGCAGCTGGACTGGCCATGCTGCTCCCCGTGCTGCCGTACGCCCTCGAGCTGGTTGCCTTGCGCCGGCTAACCCCTACCGCGTTCGGAACCCTCATGGCGCTCGAACCCGCCATCGCTGTGATCCTCGGGGTCCTAGTCCTGCACCAGAAGCCGTCGCCCATCCAGCTCGTCGGCATCGGCCTCGTCGTCCTCGCCGGCACCGCCGCACAGCGCGGCGGCCTCCGGCACCCGCCAGAGGTCCACTCCGAGCTCGACCTCATCGGGTAGCACAATTAGCCGAAGCCGCTGGAGAAGACGGGAACGACACCGGAGTCATCCGCTCATCGGCCACTTGAGAGTGAGTCCCGATTGGCGAACGCCACCCGGTCAGGGGTGCTACCCAGCGCGGTTGGCCGCATTCATGGATCCGTTCGACTCCTGCCCGGGCAGGTCGGGGTGGACGGTGGCACGCTCCCGGG
>DHIQ01000184.1:0-947 GCA_002403895.1 Candidatus Neomicrothrix sp. UBA4742 | reverse complement strand
AGGTGTGCCTTCTGGTGAAACTGCTGCGTGTCGAGTCCGACGTAGTCCGAGACGTTGTCGACTAGGGCGTCGGCGAAGTCGAGCAGCGGGGCCGTGACCATGATGGTGAGCTGGCTGCGAGAGCCGGCCAGGCCGGCGGTGAACCAGTTGCGAGAGTGTGTGGCGCCCGAGGCGAGCGACCACATGTGGTGCGAGCCGGGCATGTATCTGAGGCTTGCCTCGGTGACGTTGAGCTTGAGCGCGGCGCGGCTGGTGCCATAGGCGACGCTGGTCGCCATCTTCGAGGTCTGCTTGTCGTAGTTCAGTTTGAATCCATGCTTTTCGAGGTAGTCCTGCATTCCCTGAACGGCCTGTTCGACTTGGACGACGTGCGCTGCGGGCGGGTTCTGCAGCTGGCGGAGCGGGCCGAGATTTCCTTGACTGCTGGCCAGGGTGCCGGCGGCTGATCTGGTCATACGTTGCTCGCAGGTGAGCGTGGGGTCGACCGACCAGCACACACCGATGAACGCTTCGTGGATCGATCGGACGAGGGTGGTCATCGGGATCGGCAGCACCTCGTCGGCCTTGAGGAGCACCTCGAGTGCGACAGCATGCTCGTCGGCGACGCGCAGCAGTTCGGCAACTTGCTCGGTGGCGAGGCCCAGAATGCCGTTGAGCGCCTCGCGCCGAACCCGCGGCTGAGTGTTGATCCAGTCGTCGTCTGCTGATCGGGGCGAGCTGTCGACTGGACTCTTGTAGGCATCCAGTGCTTCGCCGAGCATCGCCATCATCGCGGTTCGTTGCTGCCGCAGAACCCGCACCGCTAGATCGCGTGTCGACAGCTCGGTCATCCGTTAGATCCAGGCTTGCGCACGAGCCGGCATTGGGCGACAACGGAATCGGTGACGGTCGCACACGTTCCGCCTGCTGTCAGCTGCGCCATTGCCATAGCTCCTCCAGTTGGGCCG
>DHIQ01000093.1:2965-3329 GCA_002403895.1 Candidatus Neomicrothrix sp. UBA4742 | reverse complement strand
TGGTCACGTCGGCCCCCGCGTCGACCAGGAGCTCGACCAACGGCCGACCCACCTTGCCCACACCCAGCACGGTGACCCGCACGCTGTCGAGGTCGCTGGAGTCCGTGACGAAGCCGACGGTCGACCGCAGCGCCTCGAACACGCCGAGCGCAGTCGAGCCGCTCGGGTCGCCCGACCCGGACTCTTCCGGCGATCGCCCCGCAACGTGGTCGGTCATTTGGCCGATCAGGTCCATGTCGGCCACCGTGGTCCCGACGTCCTCGGCGGTGATGTATCGACCGTCCAACCGCTCGACCATTTTGCCGAAGGCCCGCAGTCGCGCCTCGGTCCGATCCGTGTGCGGATCGCCGATGATGACGGCCTT
>DHIQ01000093.1:0-2745 GCA_002403895.1 Candidatus Neomicrothrix sp. UBA4742 | reverse complement strand
CGGATCGCCGATGATGACGGCCTTGCCTCCACCGAGATCAAGGCCGGCCAGTGATGCCTTGGCCGTCATGGCCCGACCCAGCCGCATGGCGTCCGCCATCGCTTCGGCCACCGTGTTGTAGGGATGGAAACGGCAGCCACCGAGCGCGGGACCGAGCACCGTCGAGTGGATCGAGATGACCGCTCGCAACCCGGATACCCGGTCGTGGACGACAACCACCTCCTCGGGCGGGTCGTCAACCGGCTCCACGAAGGGTTCGAATACCGGGGTGACCGACCCAGCCACTATCGCTGGGTCGTCGAGTGACGTGGTCATGGGGACCTCCTGGACGTCGTTGTCCATTATGGAGTGTCGGCCCATGGCGTGCCGAACACAACGTCGCTCGGCCGATTCCTCCGATCACATCCAAGGGCGCGGTGCGCCGTCGTCGACCGGCGCCGGGGGCTGCTGGGCGGCACCGGAGATGATGTCCTCCAGCGGATGGTGCTCGGCTCCCTCGGCCGAGATGACCCGGCGGGGCAAACGCCCGACCAGGAGCACGCCCAGCATGCTCATGGCCAGCGACATCGCCATCACGATCAACAGCGCCGGGCGGGGCGACCAGCTGGCCCGGTCACCGGCACCCACGACGACCCCGGCGATTCCGGTGCCCAGGGCGATGCCGAGAACGTCTGACAGTTGCAGGCCGGCGGTGGCCATGCCCTCGTGGCCGTGGCCGGCCTCGGCCAGAGCCGTGACCGACAGCGGCGAATAGGCCATGCCGATACCCAGCCCAGCCACCCCCCAAGCCAGGACGCCGAGGGCCACCGGCACCCCGGGCACCAGGGTGACCATCATCAGCACGACCCCGGCTCCCACGAAGGCGAAGCCGCCCCGCACGAGCGGGCGCGGCCCGTGGCGGGCCACGTAGCGCTCCTGAGTCCACGAGCCGGCGGTCCAGGTGAGCGCGCACAGCGTGATGGCCAGCGAGGCGAAGCGGGGGGTCGTGCCCCGCACGGAGGTGAGGCTGAGCGGTACGAACGCGTCGGCACTGAAGAAGGCGAACGTGAGCACGCCGCGGATCAGCACCGCTGCCGGCAAGCCAGGTCGGGCCGACAGCGTGCCCGGCGGGGTGAGACGACGAAAGGCCGGCACCAGCAACAGCAGTCCGACGGCAGTGGCGGCGATTGCCAGCACTGGTTGGGCCCGCTCGAGCCCCCACAAGGTCAACCCGGCGCCGAGGGTCAGCACCACGGCGTCGCGCAGATCGGCCTTGCCGCCCGGGGCGACCGGCGCCTCGATGGATCCATCCGAGAGCGGTTCGGTCGGCGGTTCGGCGGGGCGAGCGGGGGTGCCGATGCGAGAGACCGAGCCCATCACCCCGATGCCGCACAAGGCCACCAGCGGGATCAGGCCCAGGAACACCCACCGCCAGCCGAACTGCTCGCCGACTACGGCAGCGGCCGCCGGGCCGACCAGCGAGGGCACCACCCATGCCGTCGACAACAGGGCGAACATGCGAGGCCGCGCCGCGGGCGGATACTCCCTCCCAATGGCCACGTACGCCACGGTGGGCAGGGCCCCCGCCCCCACTCCCTGCAGCACGCGAGCGGCCACCAGCACCGGCATGGACCCGGCCGCACCAGCGATGGCGAGCCCGAGGAGGAACAGGGCGAGCCCGACGGCAAACGGCACCACCGGGCGCATCCGGTCCGACGCTCGCCCTGCCGCCACGATGCCGAGCAGGCTGCCCAGGAAGAACCCGGAGAAGACCCATCCGTACAGCCCCAGGTCGCCCAGATCCTGCTCGACAGTAGGCATGACGGTGGCGACGGCAAGCGCCTCGGCGGCCACGAACGTGATCAGCAGGATCAGCCCGACGGTGAGCAGCCGCCGCCCGGGGACCCACACGCCGGCCCCCGCGGGCGGCGAGCGCTCCCCTTCCGGGGGCGCGGGATCGGACGTGGGCTCCTCGGGCACGAGTTGCAGGCTAGAGGGATCGCTGCGTACCAGAGCCGGCCGACGCCCGCGCCGAAAGCCCCCTAGGACGGGTAGGCCCGGAACTCCACCAGCAGAGCGTCGGGATCGCGGACGTAGATGGACTGCGCCACTCCCTGGGCGCCGAAGCGTTCGCCTTCGCTCTCCACCACCAGGTCGGGGTCGGCCCGCAACACCTCCAGGTCAGGGGCGCTGACCACGAAACAGAGGTGGTCCAGGTGACCGCGTTCGTGCACCCCACCGGGGATCACGTCGATGATCAGCGTCTCACTCACCCGCAGTGACGGGAAAGGAGCGCTCCCCGCCCGCCACTCGTCGACCCGCACCCCGACGAGCCCGGCATGACGGCCGTACCAAGTCAGCGTCCGTTCCACATCGTCGGAGATGAGAACCAGGTGGTCGAGAGCAAGGGTGGTGGCCATGGGCGGTCTCCGAATCGGCTGGCCGACACGCGGCCAGGGATCAGTTCGGGTCATCCGCACCGGGAGGTGGCGGATGCCCGTGTGTTTGTTGGACCGAGTCCACTCGACGGGACCGGCCGCCCTCCGACAATACTGTTGCTGGTCGTGTTCGTTCGTCACGGCTTGACGAGCGCCCCCGGGAGGACTCGAACCCCCAACCGCCCGGGTAGAAGCCGGGTGCTCTATCCAGTTGAGCTACAAGGGCAGGTCCTCCAGTGTCGCGCAGCGACCACGCCAACGACGCCAACCCGTTGCCGAGCTCAGCCCCCGCCACCGCCTCCACCCCGGGCTCCGCCTTGGCCGCCTT
>DHIQ01000250.1 GCA_002403895.1 Candidatus Neomicrothrix sp. UBA4742 | reverse complement strand
GCCGTGATGTACGGCATGATCCCGAGGGCGAACACCGCGAACTGAGTGAGCGCCCCGCCGGAGAAGAGTTGCAGGAAGGCCAGTGCCCCGCCCTGGTCGGCCGACGCCTTGAGGGTCTTCAGCGCGCTGACGTCGATGCCAGGGACCGGGATGTAGGCGCCGAAGCGGTAGAGCACCAGAATCAGCAGTGTGAACACGACCTTGTTGCGCAGGTCGGGGACCCTGAAGATGTTGCGCAGGCTCGAAAGCACCGGAATGGCTCCTGACGGCGACCGGGCGGAAGGGGGCTTGCGGGACTAACGGTTCGTGAGGTGGTTGCCCTTGGCCGGCGGACGACGGTCGCCCCACGGCAGCGGGAGAACGGTAACCGTACCCCCCGCAGCCACGACGGCCGCCTCGGCCGACTTGGAGAACCCGTGGGCCTGGACCTGCACGGCGCGGGTGATCTCGCCCCGGCCCAGCACCTTGACCAGGGCACCCTTATGGGTGAGGCCCAGTTCATGGAGCGACTCGGGGGTGATGTCGGTCAGCCCGCTGGCATCGAGGACATCGAGGTTCAACCCCTGGTACTCGACCCGGAACGGGTTCTTGAAGCCCTTGAGCTTCGGGATCCGCATGTGCAGCGGCAACTGGCCACCCTCGAACCCGGTGGGGATCGTGTCACGGGCGCCTTGGCCCTTGGTGCCGCGGCCGGCGGTCTTGCCGCCCTTGCCACCGATACCACGGCCGACGCGCTTGCGGTGCTTGGTGGAGCCGGCGGCGGGCTTGAGGTCGTGGACCTTCACGATGCGTCCCCTTCAGTGGCCCCGTCGAGTTCATCGACGGAGATGAGATGCGGTACCCGGGCGATCATCCCGCGGATCTCGGGACGATCGGGAAGGGTGTTGGTCTGGCCGATGCCGCGTAAGCCCAGCGCGCGCATGGTGCCGCGGGTCTTGGGCTTGGCGCCGATGGTCGAACGGACCTGGGTCACCTTGAGCTGGGCCATCAGGCCACCTCGTCGGGCACGAGCGGACCGCGTTCGCTCTCGCGATAGGCCTTGAGCAGGCCGGCGGGCACGAACTCCTCGGCCGACAGGCCACGGAGGCGGGCGATCTCGTCGGGGCGCTTCAGCGCCTTGAGACCGGCGATGGTGGCACGGGCCACGTTGATGTGGTTGGCCGAGCCCAACGACTTGCACAGCACGTCGTGGATGCCGGCCTCTTCGAGGATGGCACGGGCCGCGCCACCGGCGATGACCCCGGTACCAGGGGCGGCGGGCTTGAGCAGCACCCGTCCGGCTCCCATCTCACCGATGACCGGGTGCACGATGGTGCTGCCGGCCAGCGGGACGGAGAACAGGTTCTTGCGGGCCTCTTCGGTGCCCTTCTGGATGGCCAGGGGTACCTCCTTGGCCTTGCCGTAGCCCAGACCGACCCGGCCAGCGCCGTCACCGATCACCACGAGCGCAGTGAACGAGAAGCGGCGGCCGCCTTTGACGACCTTGGCCACCCGGTTGATGTTGATGACACGCGACTCACGCAGTTGCGCATCGCTCACATTGTTGGCCATTACAACTCCAGTCCGGCTTCACGGGCCGCTTCGGCCACGGCGGCGACTCGGCCGTGGTACAGGTTGCCGCCCCGGTCGAATACGACCTGGGAGACGCCGGCGGACTTGGCCCGCTCGGCCAGCAGGGTCCCCACCTTGGTGGCGGCCTCGATGTTGCTCGTCGAGTCGGTCCGCGGACCATCCTCGGTGGTCGACGCGGCCGCGAGCGTCCGACCGGTGCGGTCGTCGATCAGCTGCGCGCTGATGTGGCGATTGGACCGGAAGACGGCGAGGCGCGGCCGCTCGGCCGTGCCGCGAACCTTCTTGCGGACTCGGAGGTGGCGGCGCAGTCGGGCCGTCCGCTTCTGCTTGGCGCTGTAGCTCATGGTGCCTACTTCGCTGTCTTTCCGGCCTTGCGGGCCACGTACTCGTCGCGGTAGCGCACGCCCTTGCCCTTGTAAGGCTCAGGCTTGCGGATCGCCCGGATGTTGGCGGCGACCTGACCGACGAGCTCCTTGTCGATCCCGACGACGCCGATCGTCGTCGGAGATGCCACCTCGAAGCTGATGCCGTCTGGGGCATTCACGTTCACCGGATGACTGAACCCGAGCGCCAGCTCGAGCTTGGTGGGGTTGGGCGCTGCGGCTCGGTAGCCGACGCCGACGATGTCGAGATCCTTGCGGAAGCCGTCGGTGACGCCGACGACCATGTTGTTGAGCAGCGATCGGACCAGACCGTGCATGGCCCGGTTCTGGCGCTCGTCGTTGGGGCGCTCGACGAGGAGCTCCTCGCCGTCGCGCCGCACGGTGATCTCGCCGGGGATGTCGAGCTCGAGTGAACCCTTGGGGCCCTTCACCGTGACGTGGCGGTCAGCGATGGTGACGTCCACCGAGGAGGGGACGGCGATGGGGGAACGGCCTACGCGGGACATGGCAACCTCCTACCAGACGTAGCACAGGACTTCGCCGCCCATGCGACGCTTGCGCGCCTCACGGTCGGTCATGAGTCCCTGGCTGGTGGATAGGACGGCGACACCGAGGCCACCGAGCACCCGCGGCACGCGGTCGGCCTTGGTGTAGACCCGCAGACCGGGCTTGGACACGCGCTTGACTCCGGAGATCACGCGGGCCCGCTCCGGCGAGTACTTCATGGTGACGGTCAGCACCTTGCCGGGGCGACCTTCGGCGGTGGCCAGGGTGAAGCCCTCGATGTAGCCCTCCTTGCGGAGCAACTCGGCGAGGGACTCCTTCACCTTGGACGAGGGCATGCGGACCTCGTCGTGCATCGCCACGTTGGCGTTGCGGATTCGGGTCAGCATGTCGGCGATGGGATCGGTCATGGTCATGGTCGAATGCCTCCCTTCACCAGCTGGCCTTGGTTACGCCCGGCAGTTCACCGGCGTGGGCCAGCTCGCGCAGGCACACCCGGCACAGGCCGAACTTGCGGTAGACGGCCCGCGGCCGGCCACAACGGCGGCAACGGGTGTACGCCCTTACTTTGAACTTCGGAGTGCGCTGCTGCTTCTCGATGAGCGCTTTCTTGGCCATGGCTACTGCTGCCCCTCACGCTTGAAAGGGAAGCCGAAGGCATCAAGCAGGGCCTTGCCGTCGGCATTCGTATGGGCGGTGGTGACGATCGTGATGTCCATGCCCCGGGTCGTGTCGACCTGGTCGTAGTCGATCTCCGGGAAGATCAACTGCTCGGTGACGCCGAAGGTGTAGTTCCCTCGGCCATCGAACGAGTTGGCCGGTAGGCCACGGAAGTCGCGGATGCGGGGGATGGCCAGGCTGATGAGCCGGTCGAGGAACTCCCACATGCGGTCACCCCGCAGCGTGACCTTGGCGCCGATGGCGTTGCCCTCGCGAAGTTTGAAGCCGGCGATCGACTTCTTGGCTCGGGTCGTCAACGGCTTTTGTCCAGAGATGATCTCGAGGTCCTTGATGGCCCCCTCGAGGAGGCGAGCCTGATCGGTGGCGGCGCCGACGCCCATGTTGATGACGATCTTCTCGAGCGTCGGCACCTGCATGATGTTGTCCAGCCCCAAGGTGTCCTTGAGCCGGGCGCGGATCTCGTCGTTGTAGCGCAGCTTCAGCCGCGGCAACTCGATGGTGGCGGTGCTCATGAGATATCGCCCTCACACTTGCGGCAGATGCGGACCTTGGTGCCGTCGGGCTCGAAGCGATAGCCGACCCGGGTCGGCTTGCCACACGCCGCGCACACGATGGCCACGTTGGACGCGGGCATCGGCATCTCCTTGTCGATGATGCCGGCCTGCATGGTGGCGCCCCGGGCCTTTTGGTGCTTCTTGGCCACATTGAGGCCGTCTACGACGACCTTGCCCGTCGCCGGATAGGCGAAGGTGATGGTGCCGGTCTTGCCCCGGTCCTTGCCCGCGAGCACCTGTACCCGGTCTCCCTTACGGATCTTCACTAGAGCACCTCCGGTGCCAGGGACACGATGCGCATGAACTTCTTGTCCCGGAGCTCGCGCCCCACCGGACCGAAGATGCGCGTCCCGCGCGGTTGCTGCTGATCGGTGATGAGCACCGCCGCGTTCTCGTCGAACTTGATGTACGAGCCGTCCGGACGACGCTTCTCCTTCTTCACCCGGACGACGACGCACTTGACGACCTCACCCTTCTTCACCGCAGCGCCGGGAATAGCGTCTTTGACGGTGGCCACGAAGATGTCGCCGATCGAGGCGTAGCGGCGGCGCGAGCCACCCAGCACCTTGATGCACAGCACCTCTTTGGCCCCGCTGTTGTCGGCCACCCGCAGACGGGTTTCCTGTTGGATCATCGGGCCCGCTCCAGCACGTCCAGGACCCGCCAGCGCTTGTTCTTCGACAGCGGCCGGGTCTCTTGCACGCGGACCTTGTCCCCAACGTTGAGGTCGTTGTCCTCGTCGTGCACGAAGAGCTTGGTGGTGCGCTGGACCGTCTTGTTGTACCGGGGGTGACGCACCCGGTCCACGACAGCGACCACCGCGGTCTTGTCCATGGCGTTGGAAAGCACCGTTCCCTCTCGCACCTTGCGGGGGTTCGGGCGGTCTTCGGTTGCGTTCTCGTCAGCCATCAGGCCGTCTCCTCATTCGTCCCGCTGGCCACCAGGGCTTCGGCCGCGGCGATCTCGCGGGCCCGCAGCTCGGTGTTGATGCGAGCCACGTCCTTGCGCAACTGGCCCAGACGGGCCGAGTTGTCGAGCTGCCCGGGCACGTGCTGGAAGCGCAGGTTGAACAGCTCCTGCTT
>DHIQ01000228.1:5146-5597 GCA_002403895.1 Candidatus Neomicrothrix sp. UBA4742 | reverse complement strand
ATCGAGGGGTCCCCGAGCTGGTGGTCGACGCCACGGCCCGGGTGGCCGCCAATGAGGTGCGGCCCGATCGGTTCGATCCGCCCTACCGTCGCTACACCCCGGCGGGCCTGCTCGACCTCGTGGTTTGTTGCATCCCGGACCCCTCGGCCAATCCGGTCGTGATTCATGGCACGGCCCGATTGTCGGCGCTGCGCCTCGACGCCGGCGAGCTCCGCTGGGCCAACGTCGGGACCTGTGGCCTGGGCGATCCCTACCGAGATCTGGCCACCATGGCGGTCGATCTCGCCTCGGCCATCAGTCCAGAGGCGCTCGCCCCGTTCCTCGACGCCTACGGGGTCGATCACCCGGACGTGGTGCGCCTCGACTGGCACGTCCTCGTCGACCAGCTCCTCCGATGATGGCGACGGGGGTGATCGCCCTGTCTCTGGTCGGGCCCACCGCCACCGGCAAG
>DHIQ01000228.1:0-5003 GCA_002403895.1 Candidatus Neomicrothrix sp. UBA4742 | reverse complement strand
GTCGGGCCCACCGCCACCGGCAAGTCGGCCATCGCCCTCGACCTGGCCCGCCGCCATCGGGACCTCGAGTTGGTATCGGTGGACTCGATGCAGGTCTACCGGGGCATGAACATCGGCACCGCCAAGCCGACGACAGCCGAGCAGGCCGAGGTGCCCCATCACCTCATCGATCTGGTCGATCCCGATGACGACTACACCGTGTCGCGGTTCCAACAGGACCTGGCTGTCGCGCTGGCGGACATCGCATCGCGCCATCACCGCGCGGTGCTCGTCGGAGGGACCGGGCTCTACCTGCGAGCCGCCGTCGACGGGTTGGAGATCCCCGCCCAGTATCCGGATGTTCGCGCCCAGCTGGAGGGCGAGGCCGACACGGGCTGGCTCCACCGCCGCCTGGTCGGCCTCGATCCGGTGGCGGCCGGCCGGATGGAACCCACCAATCGCCGACGCGTCCTGCGAGCGCTCGAGGTCACCATCGGGAGTGGCCGGCCGTTCTCGTCGTATGGCCCGGGCATGGCGACCTACCCGCCACTGTCGTTCCCGATGGTGGGGCTGCACCGCGAGCGCGACGAGCTGGATGAGCGCATCGAGGCTCGCTACCAGTCGCAACTCGAGGCCGGGTTCCTGGCTGAGGTGGAGGCCCTCCGAGCTCGGCCCGGCGGGCTGTCCCGCACCGCGGGCCAAGCCCTCGGCTATCGCGAGCTGCTCGACCATCTCGTCGGTGCCAGTTCGCTCGACGAGGCGATCGACGAAGCCGTGACCCGCACCCGTCGCTTCGCCCGCCGCCAGCAGCGGTGGTTCCGCCGCGATCCACGCCTGGTCTGGGTGGAAGCGGGGCAGAATGCCTTCGCCCCCATCGACGACCTCCTGGGAGACTGACCGCGTGCAGCTCACCAAACACCACGGCCTGGCCAACGACTTCCTCGTCGTGCTCGACGAGGTCAACGGCCGCGTCCCGGCCATCGACGGGGCCCTGGCACAGCGCCTGTGCGACCGTCGCCGGGGGATCGGGGCTGACGGGCTGATTCATGGTGAAGCGCCGCTGGCGGGCTCGGATGTGGATGTCGTGATGCGCCTCTACAACGCCGATGGGAGCCGCGCCGAGATGAGCGGGAACGGCATCCGGTGCCTGGGTCAGGCATTGGCCGAGGCCCGGGATCTGCGTGAGGGGATCTTCGTGGTGTCGACCGATGCTGGTCGACGCCGCCTCCAGGTCGAAGTCAGCGACGATCAGTGCACCAGCCTGGTGAGCGTGGACATGGGTCCATTCGCTCCCGGTCCCGCGATCCCGGCTGACGTGGCCGAGCGACTGGGTGAGCGTCGGGTCATGACCGGCGACATGGGCAACCCCCACCTGGTGGTGCTGGTGGACGACCCGGATGAGGTCGACGTGGCCATCGAGGGCTCCTGGCTCGAGGGTCGCTTCCCTGACGGGGTCAACGTGGAGTTCATCGCCCCGGCGGGTAAGGACACGCTCGCCTTGCGGGTGTGGGAGCGGGGAGTGGGCATCACGGAGGCGTCCGGCACCGGCGCCTGCGCCGCCGCCCGGGTGGCTCATGAGTGGGGCCTGGTCGGTGACCGGGTCCGGGTGGAGATGCCCGGCGGTACCGCTGAGGTGCAACTCGGCGACTCCATCACGCTCATCGGACCGGCCGTGAAGGTGGCCACCATCGAGCTGGCTGATGTCTGAGCGCAACGGTCGACGGCGCGAACGCAATCCCGCCGAGGAGACCCACCGGGGTGGCTTCGGGGAGCTGGGCGGTGCCTCCGGTGGCCTCATCGAGCGCACCTTCCGGGAGCGCATCGTGCTCGTCGGCGTGACGGTGCCGCCCGCCCATGAAGACGACGCGGAGCGTTCGCTCGACGAGTTGTCGCAATTGGTCGACACCGCCGGGGCTGACGAGGCCGCCCGCGTCGTCCAGCGCCGCACCGCGATCGTGCCGGCGACCTTCATCGGGAAGGGCAAGGCCGAGGAGTTGCGCGAGCTGGCCGAGGACGTCGACGCCGACACCGTCGTGTTCGACAACGAGCTCACCCCCGCCCAGCAGTTCAACCTGGAAAAGCTGCTCGGTCGTAGCGCGCTCGACCGCACCGCGGTCATCCTCGACATCTTCGCCCAGAACGCCCACAGCCAGGAGGGCAAGGCGCAGGTCGAGCTGGCCCAGCTCCGCTATCGCCTGCCCCGGCTGCGGGGCAGGGGGGGCACGCTCAGCCAACAAGGTGGCGGTATCGGCACCCGTGGCCCGGGTGAGACCCAGCTCGAGGTGGACCGCCGGCGGCTCGTCCGTCGCATCCACAAACTCGAAGCCGATCTCCGCGATATCGCCAAGCACCGGGACACCCAGCGCAAGGCCCAGCGCCGGTCCCGCCTGCGCACCGCGGCCATCGTCGGGTACACCAACGCCGGCAAGTCGACCCTGCTCAACCGGCTCACCGACGCCGGGGTGCTCGTCGAGGACCGGCTGTTCGCCACGCTCGACGCCACCACCCGCCGGCGGGATCTCCCGGGCGGCGAGCCGGTGTTGGTGACCGACACCGTGGGATTCGTGAAGAAGCTACCCCACCAGCTGGTCGAGGCGTTCAAGTCCACGCTTGAGGTGGTGGCCGACGCCGATCTGCTGGTGCACGTCGTGGACGCCTCCACCCCGGAGCCTGACGAGCACATCGAGGCCGTACGGCTGGTGCTGGCCGAGATCGGGGCGGCTGACGTGCCCGAGCTGGTGGCCTTCAACAAGATCGACCTCGCCGCTGAGGCCGCCGCCCGGTACCTCAATACCCATCCGGGTTCGGTCGCCTTCTCAGCCCGAACCGGTGAAGGCATCGACGAGCTGCTGCGCGCCGTTGGCGACCGATTGCGGGCCCTCACCTCGGTGGTGGAGCTCCACGTGCCCTTCGACCGGGGGGATGTGCTGGCCTCGGTCCATCGGGAGGGCGAGGTGCTGGTCGAACAAGCCGAGCCCGACGGCATGCGGCTCCGCGCCCGTCTCGACGCGGCCGCCACCACCCGGCTCCGAGCCTTCGTCGTGGGCACGGCCGGCGCGTGAGCGCCGAGCCTGGCGGGTTCGTGCCGCCCCCGTATCCCTATGACCGGTTGCGGGAGCTCGAGGCCCTCGCCGCCGAGCATCCCGGAGGTTGCGTGGACCTCTCGGTGGGCACGCCCACCGACCCGCCGCCGGCCGCGGTGGTCGAGGCCCTGGCCCACTCTGGTGCCGAGCGGGGCTACCCCCCTTCGATCGGCTCGCCGGCATTCCGGGCCGCCGCCTCCGGATGGATGCAGCGCCGGCTGGGCGTGGCCATCGACCCGGCCCAGGTGGCGGCCTGTATCGGCTCCAAGGAGTTCGTGGCCGGGCTGCCCCAGTGGTTGCGGTTGCGTCGTCCGGGTCGCGACACGGTGCTGTATCCAGCGGTGAGCTACCCCACCTACGCCATGGGGGCCACGCTGGCCGGCTGTCGGGCCGTGGCTGTCCCGGTGGACGAGGCCTTCCGCCTCGACTGCTCGGCCATCGGTCCCGGCGACGCCGAGCGGGCGCTGTGCCTGTGGGTCAACACCCCGGGCAATCCCGCCGGCGGCCTCGACGACCTGGCGGCGGCTGCGGCGTGGGGGCGGGCCCACGACGTGCCGGTCTTCAGCGACGAGTGCTACGTCGAGTTCACGTGGGACGGTCCGGCGCGAACGATCCTGGAGTACGGCACGGCCGGGGTCGTGGCCGTGCACTCGCTGTCCAAGCGCTCGAATCTGGCCGGAGCCCGGGTCGGCTGCTACGCCGGTGACGCCGAGCTGGTCACCTACCTCTCCGAGGTGCGTAAGCACGCCGGGTTCATGGTGGCAGGACCAGTGCAGGCTGCGGCGGTGGCCGCCTGGGAGGACGACGAGCATGTGGACCTCCAGCGGAGCCGCTATAAGGCTCGGTTGGCCCGTACGCAACGGATCCTGGCGGGCATCGACATCGACGCACCGCTTCCGCAGGGGGCGTTCTATTTGTGGGTTCCTGCCCCCGACGGTGACGCCTGGGCCTTCGCCCGCCGGCTGGCCAGCGAGGCCGGAGTGCTGGCCAGTCCCGGGGACTTTTACGGTGACGCGGGCCGCGACCACGTCCGGTTCGCCATGGTTCGTCCCGACGAACAACTCGATCTGGTGGCTCGCCGCCTCGGGGTTGAATGATCGCCGCCGGCCCCGGGTCCGGTAGGCCACACTGAGGTCATGACCTTCCCTACCGAGCCGACTGGTGCAGCACCTTTCGGAGCCCCCGGTCCCGGTGCGGCCGGTCCCGCCACCGCGCCGGGTCCTGTCGCCGGCACAACAAAGCGGCCATCGGCCGCGGGGTACTGGATCGGGGCGCTGATCCTGGCCGCCGGCGGCATCGGCGGCATGGTGTGGATGGTCATCGCCATCTTGGGAGTGTTCGGCGCGGTGGAGAATTACCCCCGCGTTCCGGTGCCCGGGGAGAGCACCATGTCGCTCAAAGCCGGCACCTACAAGGTCTTCGTCGAGTACCCCGGGGCCGGTATCGACTTCGGCATCCCGGTCGGGGTGGGGGCCGTCGATGTGACCGGGCCGCAGAATCAGAACGTGCCCGTCACCTCCCCCAACTTCCGCGAAACCTATAGCTGGAACGGGAGGGAGGGCAGGTCGATCGGGGAGTTCGTGGCCGCGACATCGGGGTCGTACCACGTCAGCGTGGCGCAATCGGCGACGGGGTCATCCCGCTTTGTGCAAGTCACGGTGGGCAAGGGCATCGACTTATCCATCGCCGGGCAGATCTTGGGCGCGGTCGGTGTCGGCGCCGTCGGCGTCCTGATCGGCCTCATCCTCATCATCGTGACCGCCGTGCGGCGCAGCCGGTGGAAGAAGCAGTCCGGTCCGCCCCCGTTCGCCGGGTACGGGTCGGCACCCGGGTACCCATCGACGCCTTACGGAGGTCAGGGGGGCTACGGACCGCCTGGCTACGGACCGCCTGGCTACGGACCGCCTGGCTACGGCGCGCCTGGCTACGGACCGCCTGGCT
>DHIQ01000097.1 GCA_002403895.1 Candidatus Neomicrothrix sp. UBA4742 | reverse complement strand
CGCCGGCTTCGACATCGCCTTGGGAGCCAAGGCGCTCTGAACCTTTTCTTGAGGAGTGCTCCCCACCTCAACGCGAAGAGCCCGAAAAGTCAGCCCGAGAACGCCGTCTCGATGAGTAGCGCGGCGGTAGGCGAAGTGGACAGCAAGCGTCCGAACTCGCTGGCGGGCATGGGCCGGTCGAACAGGAACCCCTGCATCAGGTAGCAGCCGTGCCGCAGCAGGAAGTCCCGCTGAGCCGCCGTCTCGACCCCCTCGGCCACGACCTGCAGCCCCATCGTGCGGGCCAGACCGAGGATGGCCACGACCAGCCGCGAGTCGGGCCGCTCGGCATCGATCGCCTGGATGAACGAGCCGTCGATCTTGATCCGGTCGATGGGCAGCCGGTCCAGGTAGCCGAGGCCACTGAAACCGGTACCGAAGTCATCGATGGCCAGGCTCACCCCCAGCTCGCTCAGCCCGCGGAGCGTCCCCTCGAGGTCAACCCGCCTGGCCATCGCCACGCTCTCGGTCACCTCGAGCTCGAGGCGCTCGGCGTCGAGCCCGGACACGCGCAGCCAGTGCGCCGTCATGTCCACCACGTTCTGCAACTCGAGCTGGCGGGGAGACAGGTTGACGGCCATGGCGAAGCCGGGATCGACGAGGGGCAGCCACCGCACCATCTGCTCGGCGGCCCGGCCGAGCACCCACTCGCCGATCGGCACGATGAGCCCGGTCTCCTCGGCGATCGGGATGAACCGGCCGGGACCGAGCAGGCCGAGCGCCGGGTGCCGCCAGCGCAACAGGGCCTCCGCGCCGACGATCGCACCAGTGGACCCGTCGACCTGGGGTTGGTAGTGCAACTCGAGCTGCTCGCCCTCGATGGCGTCGTGCATCGCCGACTCGAGGTTCAGCCGACCGACGGCGCTCAGGTGCATCTCGGGGCGGAACATCCGGATCTGCGAGCTGCCCGCTTCCTTGGCCCGGTACATGGCGGAGTCGGCGCTACGCAGCAGCTCCTCGACGTCGCGGCCGTCGGTTGGGTAGCGGGCCACGCCGATGCTGGGCGCGATGTGCAGGGCCCGGTTGCCAACGGTGAACGGCTCCTTGAACTGGCTGACGATCTCGTCGGCAAGGGAACGCGAGAGTTCGTTCCCGTCCGCACCGTGCACGAGGATCCCGAACTCGTCGCCCCCCAGCCGGGCGATGTCGAAGCCGGCATGGCAGAGGCCCGACAGGCGCTGGGCGACACCCTCGAGCAGCTGATCGCCGGCGCTGTGCCCGAGGCTGTCGTTGACCACCTTGAAGCGATCGAGGTCGAGGAACATGACCGCCAGCTCGCCACCCCAAAGCTCTATCCCGGCGATCACCTCTTCGAGCCTGGACCGGAACGCCTCCTTGTTGGGCAGCCCAGTCAGGTGATCGTGCTGCACCCAGAAGTCGGCGTGGTTGAAGTTGCGCAGCACCAACCCGAGCGCGGCGGCGACCGCGACCGACAGCAGACCGGTGCCGATGGCCATCGCGCCGAGCGACAGCTCGAGCCCCGAACCGAGGCTGACCCCGGTCAACGCCGGACCGACCGCCAGGGCCACCACGAACACGGAGACGGCCGAGCGGGTCACGCCGGTGGACTCCAGGGGCGGGAGCACCCGCATCTCGGGCGATGGGTTGGCGGCGGCGGCGGCGATCAGCGCGGCCGTGAGCAGCAGGAGCGCCAGCTCGGCCGTGCCCGACGGCTTGTTGCTGGCCAGGTTGTCGATGGCGATGGCCTGACCGATCAGTAGGACCGACACCGCCGCCCGGAGCAGGGGGAGCGTGTGGCTGCCCCCGGCGGTGCTATCGAGCATCCACGCCCCGATGGCGATGGCGAGGGCCAGTCCTGCGCCGACCGTGGTGCCGAGCGCGAGGGCGTAGCCCCTCGCGTCGAGCGGCGCGAGGTGCGGCTCGATCAGGATCACCCAGATCGGCACGAGCGCGCTGGTGGCGGCGACGAGCGCGATGAGCATCTGCTGCGCCGCCCGGCTCGAGAACCGCTCCTGGAGCAGGCGCCACATCACGACCCCGCTGGCCAGGATTGCCACCACCATCAGTGCCGGGACCACGGTGGTGAACCACGAACCTTGGCCGAGACCCAGCCCGGCGAGGACGATCAGCTCCAACACGGCTGCCGACGAGCCCAGGCCCAGCCGGGGCGACCATCGGCTGCGGCCTTGCTGGTGCAGGCACAGCCAACAGGTCAGGGAGAGGAGCACGATCGTCATCGCCAGCGATGCGACCGAGTGGGGGCTGACCGCGATCAGCACCGCGCCCGAAGCCCCCGTGCCAAATGGCAGAAGCCAGCTTCGTGACACTCGACCTCTCTTCATCCCCTACATCCCCATTGCGTTCACTCTGGCCGAAGGCGCGCTGACGCCGCATGAGGCGGGCGACCCGATCCAGGTAGGTCTCCCGGCCCGGTCGGTGCGTTCCTCAGGGCCGGCGACGACCTGCCCACCCCCGAGGGCCTTGGCTTGGTACATGGCGGCCCGACCGTGCCGCCAAAACGCGACAGAGACCCCTAGCTCGTCACCCCGGCCTGTTCTTGGGCCAGGATCGCTTGAGCGGTGGCGAGCCGGGCGATCGGCACCCGGAACGGCGAGCACGAGACATAGTCGAGCCCGATGGCGGTGAAGAAGGCGATGGACTCGGGGTCGCCACCGTGCTCGCCGCACACCCCCGCCACCAGGTTGGGATTGATGGCCCGGCCCCGGTCCAGGCAGGTCTTGATCAGTTCGCCCACGCCCCGATGGTCGATGGTCTCGAACGGGTTGCGGGGGAGAAGGCCCTCCTCGAGGTAGCGCTCCATCAGCCGGCCCTCGACGTCGTCCCGGCTGAACCCGAACACCATCTGGGTGAGGTCGTTGGTCCCGAACGAGAAGAAGTCGGCCACCTCGGCG
>DHIQ01000057.1 GCA_002403895.1 Candidatus Neomicrothrix sp. UBA4742 | reverse complement strand
GCGGTGCTGCTCGTCGATGACCACTACCCCGAGGGAGCGGAACTCAATGCCTTCCTGAATCAGTGCGTGGGTACCGATGGCCAGGTCGATCTCACCAGCGACAAGTCCGGCAAGGATGCGGCGCCGCTCGGCGGCGGTGGTGCGGTTGGTGAGCAGCTCCACCCGCAGGTCGCGATCCATCCCCGCCCCCCCGAACAGGCTGTCGGTGTTGGTGTCGGGCACACGGAAGCCCTCCAGCAGGTCGCGCACGCCGAGGTAGTGCTGCTCGGCCAAGACCTCGGTCGGGGCCATAAGGGCACCCTGGTAGCCCCCCTGCACGCCGACGAGCAGCGCACTCACCGCCACGATGGTCTTGCCTGACCCGACGTCGCCCTGCAACAGCCGGTGCATGGGGTGAGGCGACGCCAGATCCGCCTCGATCTCGCCGATGACGCGCCGTTGCGCGCCGGTCAAGGGGAACGGCAACCGATCATGGAAGCGGGCGACCAGCTGACCACCCATGTCGTGGGCGATCCCCGGCGTGGTGCGCTCCAACTCCCGCTTGCGCTGCACGAGGCGGAGCTGCACCCGCAGCAACTCGTCGAACACCAACCGCCGGCGGGCCTCGGTGGCCTCGGCCATGGTCTCGGGTTTGTGGATCCCCCGGAAGGCGGTGGTGCGATCGGTCAGGTCCCAGTGGCGCAGGATGAGCTCGGGGACGGGGTCGGCGAACTCGCCGGCGCGGCGCAGCACCTCGGTCATCCACTTGTCGACGTCCCAGGTCATGACGCCGGCCTTCTCGGACTGCGGGTAGAGCGGCACGATGCGACCGGTCTTGTCTCCCACCAGGTCGACGACGGGGTTGGTCATCTGGCGGCGGCCACCGAATAGTTCGACCTTGCCGAACAGCACTGCGCTCATGCCCGGCTTGAGCTGGCGCTCGCGGTAGGGCTGGTTGAAGAACGTGACCTTCAAGAAGCCCGAGCCGTCGGTGACGTCCACCACCACCATGGTCTTGCGGGTCTTGGTCCGCCGAGCCGTGACCGCCTTGACGGTGGCCAGGACCATGGCCTCCTCCCCCAAGGCGAGCTCGTCGATGCGGCGCTCGTTGGTGCGGTCCAGGTAGCGGCGCGGGTAGAAGGTCAACAGGTCCAGCACGGTGTGCAGGTCGAGCTTGGCCAGCGCCTCGCCGCGCTTTGGCCCCACACCTTCGAGCTCGGTGACGGGGACAGCAGCAAGTTGCACGAGTCGGCGAGCCATGTCCCCGCCGTTCTACCCGCTCCCCCGCCGCCTCGCCCGCTACTCGATGCCGAAGAGGTAGGGGTAGAGCGGCTGGCCGCCGTGGTGGGTCTCGGCGGTGACGTCGCGATGGTGGTCACTCAGCCACCCGGTGATGTGGCGGGTCACGGCGGCCGACGAGCCCTCACCCTCGATGATCGTCACGATCTCGTGGTCGTCGGTGACCAGCAGGTCGAGGAGCTGGGTGCAGACGAGGTCCAGGCCGCTCCCCAGTGCCCGGATGCCTTCGCGGCTGATCCCGAGGTAGTCGCCCTGGGTGATCGTGCCCAGGTCACAACTCGAGTCGCGCAGGGCCTGGGTGACCTCGCCGGCCACCACCGCGGCGGCAGCCTCGGCCATCGTCTTGGCGTTGTCGATGCCAGCCGCCTCTGGGTCATAGGCCAGCAGCGACGCGAACCCCTCGGCCGCGCCTCGCGTGGGCACCACGTAGACCGTCTTGGTCGTCTGGGCATCGACCTGCTCAGCCACCGTAATGATGTTCTTGTTGTTAGGCAGCAGCACCACCTGGTCGGCCGGCGCCGCCTCCACCGCCTCGAGCAACTGGGCCATCGACGGGTTCATGGTCTGGCCGCCGGTCACGATCCGCTGCACGCCCAGCGAATGGAAGATCCGCCGGATGCCGTCGCCGGTGGCCACCGCCACCACCGCGGTCTCGGCCGGTTCGTTGTGTTCGAGGGCGGCGTCGGAATCGGCCTCCCGCACCCACCGCTCTTCCTCGACCTGTTCGAGCAGATCGGTGACCCGGATGTTGCGAGGCCGGCCGCAGTCGATGGCTGCTTCGACGGCGGCGCCGATGTCGTCGGTGTGGATGTGGCAGTTCCAGATCCCGTCGCCCCCCACAACCACGATGGAATCCCCGATGCCGGCCCACACGTCCTTGAACGCGGGGATGGTCTCGTCGGAGGCCTCGAGGAAGTACATGACCTCGTAGCGCAGGTCGGCGATGCCCCCGCCACCGTGGTCGCCGTTCGTCCCGCCGTGATCGTGATCGTGGGCGTGGGCCATCTCGGCCAGAAGGTCCGGATCGAGCACCCCCTCGCCTTCGATCGATTCAGGCACTGCCCGGCCGTCGACGACGTGCAACAGCACGTCCATCAACAACAACAGCCCGGCGCCGCCGGCGTCGACTACGCCCGCCTCGGCCAGCACGGGCAGCAACTCCGGGGTCCGGGCCAGCCCGTCGGCGCCACCCGCCCGCCCGGCGTCGAGCACGTCGGCCAGCTCGGCGCCCGACGCGGCAGCCGCCGCGGCAGCTTCGGCGATGGCGCGAGAGACGGTGAGGATGGTGCCTTCGACGGGGCGCATCACCGCGCCGTAGGCCGCCTCGCTGGCCGCAGTGAGGGCCTGGGCCATGACCTGACCGTCGCCGGCGTCGAGTTCACGGAACGCGTCGGCCAGGCCCCGAAGGATCTGCGACAGGATGACCCCGGAATTTCCCCGGGCCCCCATGAGCGAGCCGTG
>DHIQ01000076.1:15871-21435 GCA_002403895.1 Candidatus Neomicrothrix sp. UBA4742 | reverse complement strand
AGGCCACGGCGGCCACCTGTCCGTAGCGCTTGACGACCTCCGCTCCGCCGAGGTCGAGGCGGGGGGCGCCCACCAGATCGGCCGAGCGGAGCCAGCCGAGCTGCCGGGTGAGGTCCATCGCCGGCTCGGCCGGCGGTCGGTGGTCGCGCACGTCGATGGCCACCAGCCGGTCGGCTTCGGGTACCACCACGACCTCGGCGATCGGGGCGTAGACGCACGGTTCCTCGAGTCGCCAGGCCACCGCCGCGATCGACGTTCCGTCGAGCAGCAGCGGGCCCCACGGCGACTCACCGAGGAGCTCGAGCGCCACCATCTGGCTCAGGATCGGCGCCGGCGACACCTGGGCCCCGACCTGCTCGAGTACCACTGCGGCCTCGACCCAGCCGAGGCTCACGCCCCCGAGCGCCTCGGGGACGGCCAGGCCGCACCAGCCCTGCTCGACCATCGCGGCCCACAGCTTCTCGTCGGGGGCGCCGCCGCGCTCGGTCGCGGCCCGGGCGACGGCGAGCGACGAGCGACCGGCCAGAAGGTTCGCCGCCGCGGAACGCAGCGCTTGCTGTTCGTCGGACAGCTCGAAGTCCACGGTCGGCGAGCGTACCTGACACCGACGTCACCTACGATGCGAGGCGTGGACCTCACCCCCACCGCCGAGCACGAAGAGCTGCGGGCCGAGTGCCGGGCCTGGCTGCGCGACCGCCTGCCGTGGGAGTACGGGTCAGGCCTGCCGCCGCGGTTCGCCACCCTTGACGAGGAGGTCGCCTTCGGACGTGATTGGCAGCACCAGCTGGCCGACGGCCGTTGGGTTGGCGTCACGTGGCCCGAGGCCTACGGCGGACGTGGCGCCGGCGCGCTGGCGCACTACGTGGTGCAGGAAGAGCTGGCCCGGGCCCGGGCCCCCGAGCTGGTGGGGCGCATCGGGGTCAACCTGGTCGGCCCCACGCTCCTCACCCACGGCACGCCCGGCCAGCGCGACCGTTGGCTGCCGGCCATCCTGCGGGCCGACATGCTGTTCTGCCAGCTGTTCAGCGAACCGGGGGCCGGCAGCGACCTGGCCGCACTGGCGACCCGCGCCACCCGCCACGACGGTGGCTGGGTGCTCGACGGCCAGAAGGTGTGGACCTCATATGCCCAGTTCGCCGATTGGGGACTCTGCCTCGCCCGCACCGACCCCGCTGTGCGCAAACAGGCGGGAATCACCGCCTTCGTCGTCGACATGAGCGCCCCCGGTGTCGAGGTCCGGCCGCTACGTCAACTCACCGGTGAATCCGATTTCAACGAGGTGTTCCTCACCGGCGTGGTCGTCCCCGACGACTGCGTGATCGGTGAGGTGAACGACGGCTGGCGGGTGTCGTCGTCGACCCTCACCCACGAGCGGGGCACCAACCCCCGCCAGCTCGTCATCCACGCCCAGCACCTCGACGAGCTGCTGCGCTTGGCCCTCAGCCAAGGCGGGTTCGACGACCGGCGCACCGCCCACCGGCTGGCCGAGGCCTTTGTCGAAGTCAAGCTCTTCCAACTGCACAACTGGCGATCGCTGTCGCGCCTCGAGGCCGGACAAGCGGTCGGGCCGGAGGGCTCTGCCCTCAAGCTCTACTGGTCGGAGATGAGCCAGCGCCTCCACCGCCTGGCGCTCGACGTGCTGGGTCCGGCCGCCCCGCTCGCCCAGGGTGCTGACGGCAACCCCGGTGACGGCGAGTGGCAACGCTCGTGGCTCTACTACCAGGCCGCCTCGATCTTCGCCGGCACCAACGAGATCCAGCGCAACATCATTGGCGAGCGAGTGCTCGGTCTGCCCCGCGAGTCGGTGCCGGCCGATGCCTCCAGGGGGTTGACATGAGCATCGAACGGATCACCTACGACACCAGCGGCATGGTCGCCACCATCACCCTGGCCCGACCGGCCCAGGCCAACGCCCTCGACTCCGCCGCCATCGAGCAGCTCGACGCCGCGTTCGACCGGGCCGAGGCCGACGACACGGTCCGGGTCGTGGTGCTGGCCGCCGAAGGCCGGCATTTCAGCGCCGGTCACGACCTGAAGGAGTTGTTCGAGGGCACCGATCCGTGGGCGGCCATGCGTGACACGCCCGAGGGCAAGTGGCACCACGAGCAGGTCATGTACTTCGACAAGTGCGTACGCATCCGTGACTTCCCCAAACCGACCATCGCCGCCGTGCAGGGCGTGTGCTCGGCGGCCGGAATGATGCTGGCGTGCATGTGCGACCTCATCGTCGCCGCCGACGACGCCCAGTTCTCCAACCCCGTGCTGCGCATGTCGGGAGCCGGAGTCGAGCTGCTGGTCGAGCCGTGGGAGCTCGGCCCCCGCCGAGCCAAGGAGTTCCTGTTGTGCGCCCGCACTCTTACCGCGGACGAGGCAGAGCGCATCGGCATGGTGAACCGGGTGGTGGCGAGAGCCGACCTGGCCGTGGAGGCCCGGGCCATGGCCGACGAGGTCGCACTCGTGCCCCCGGTGACGGCCCGGGCGGTGAAGCAATCGATCAACGCCATGGTCGACGGCATGGGCCAGCGCGAGTCGTGGCGCCACCACTTCATGGTCCACCAGTTCGTGTCCAACACCGAAACCGCCCTGGGCCTGGCCCGGGAGCGAGCCGCCGGAGGGATGGACCACGTCAAGCGCGAGCAGGCAGCTCCGCCGCCGGACGCGCCGTCTGACGGGGCCGGCGCCGCCGACGCGGATGGGGGCTCGTGACCGGGCCGCTCGACGGCCTGCGAGTGCTCGACCTCGGCACCCGAATCGCCGCTCCCTTCTGCGCCGGCCTCCTGGGTGAGCAGGGCGCCGAGGTCATCAAGATCGAACAGCCCGGCACTGGCGACTTCATGCGCGAGATCGGCCCATTCGTCGACGACTACTCGCTGTTCTGGGCGGTGGAGGGCCGGGGCCGCAAGAGCGTCACCATCGACCTCCGCAAGCCGGCCGGGCGCGACCTGCTGCGCGACCTCGCCGCCTGCTGTGACGTCGCGTGCGAGAACTTCCGTCCCGGCACGCTCGAGCGATGGGGCATCGGCCCGGCCGACCTCGACCCCCACCTGGTCGTGGTGCGGATCTCGGCTTTCGGCCAGGACGGCCCCTACGCGCCCCGGCCCGGGCTCGACCGCCTCGGCATCGGCTACGGCGGGTTGCTCAACCTCACCGGCTACCCCGACCGGCCGCCGGTCCGGCCGGGGGTGACCACCAGCGACTACCTCACCGGTGTCTTCGCCGCCCAGGCGGCGTTGGCTGCCCTCTACCGCCGCGATGCCGGCCCGGGCGCCACCGGGAAGGGGGCGGTGATCGACGCCGCGCTCTACGGTTCGGTGCTACGGATCCTGGAATGGACGCTCGCCGCCTACGACCAGTTGGGCACGATCCGCCAGCGCGAAGGCAACCGGTTGGCCAACTCGGCGCCGCTCGACAACTACCCGACCGCCGACGGGCGCTATGTATGCCTCGTGGCCGGGAGCGACGCCAACTTCGCCCGGCTGTGCCAGGCGATGGAGCGGCCGGAGCTGGTCACCGACCCCCGGTTCGCGTCGCTGGCCGAGCGGGCCGCCCGCTCCGACGAGATCAACGGCATCGTGGCCGAGTGGACCCAGGCCCGATCGGCGGCCGAGGTCGAGGCCGCGGCGATCGCCCACGGCGTCCCGGTCGCTACCGCCTACACCGCCGCTGACATCGCCGGCGATCCCCACATGGCGGCGCGGGGCGACCTCGTATCGGTCGACGACCCGGTGCTCGGGCCCCTCCGCCAGCAGGCACCGTTCCCCCGCTTCGTCGGCGAGCAACGGTCCGTGCCCAGCGGCGCACCCCGTCTGGGCGCCCACACCCGCGAGGTGCTCGGCGACCTGCTCGGGCTGGGCGCCGACGAGCTCGATGCGCTGGCCGCCGACGGGGTGATCTGAGCGCCGATGCACCCCGTCGCTCCCCTGCTCGCGGCACGGTCGAGTGACGAATACGCCGCCGTCCCGTGGCGCTCGATCGATCACCGGGTCGATCATTCGGTGGCCGAGCGAGCCGCCATCGCCGCCGTCCGCCTGGGGATCGATCCCGCCACGTACCTCGACAGTCGCATGGGAACCGCCGCCACCCTGCGGGCGCTCGACGAGGCCCACGGCGGCGGCTTCTACAACGTTCCGCCCGAAGCCGCCACCGACCGGGCTGCCGCCGAGGCAGCCTTCGCCAGCACCGCACCGGTGATCGACGTCCAGACCCACCTCGTCCGGCCCAGCCGGGCTGGCACAGCCAGTGCCAGCGCCCTCTTCGGCTTCCTGCGAATGGTCGACCCCGAGCGATGGTCCGACCCGATCGACATCGCGCTGCTGTCCGCGCCGTCCTGGGCGGCATGTCTCTTCGGCGGCAGCGAGACGGCGGTGGCCCTGCTGACCTCGACGCCCGGGCGGCCCGGTGAGAACGCTATCGACAACAACGACATCGCCGCGGCCCGCGAAATCGTCGACCGCTACGCCGGGACCGGCCGCGTCCTCACCCACACCATCGTCCATCCCAACCTGGGGCCCGCCGAACTCGACGCCATGGTCGGCTGGCGCGACGAGCTGCGACCGTCGGGGTGGAAGGTCTACACGCTGTGGGACCCGCCCGATCGGCCGGGCCGGGGTTGGTTCCTCGACGGCGAGGCCCACGGGCTGCCCTTCCTGGAGCGGGTCGCTGCCCTGGGCCCGCCCATCGTGTGCGCCCACAAAGGAATCGCCGGACCGATCCCCTCGGCCGCACCGGCCACCTCGTCGCCCCGTGATATCGGCCCGGCGGCGGCGATGTTCCCCGACATCCAGTTCGTCGTCTACCACTCGGGCTACGACATCGACCCTTCCGGCGAGGAAGGGTCGCACGAACAGGACCCGACGCGGGGCGTCAGCCGACTGGTCACCAGCCTCGGCGCGTCGGGCATTGGCCCCGGTGGCAACGTGTGGGCCGAGCTCGGGTCGACCTGGTTCCTGATGCTGCGACGGCCACGGGAGGCCGCCCACGTGATCGGCAAGCTGCTCGGTGCGGTCGGACCAGAACGGATCCTGTGGGGCACCGACTCGGTGTGGTACGGCCCGCCGCAATCGTTGATCGACGCGTTCCGGGTGTTCACCATCCCCGAATGGATGCAGGAGCGCTACGGCTACCCGGCGCTCTCCCCGGAGATCAAGGAAGGGATCCTCGGCGCCAATGCGGCACAGCTCTACGGCATCGACCCGCCCCCCGCGCCGCCCGACCGGGCCTGGCTCGCCGAGGCAAGCGCGGAGCTCTCGCTCCGGCTGCCGTGACGTCTACCAGCGTCAGGAACCGGTGCGATCGAGGAGCCGGCGGGCGGTGCCTCCCAGGAACAGTCCCATCGCGTCCTCATCGAGGTCGAGGTTGCGGGCCTCGTCGATCGAGCGCCGTATCGGGAACCACGGGTCATCACTCCCCCACAGCACCCGGCCCCGCCCCCTCGACGACGCCATGTACGCCAGGAGGGCGGGGGCGATGTAGCGGGGGGCGTAGGCCGTGCACGACAGGTACAGCCGGTCCCACTTCCGCATGTAGTTCACCAGCAGCTCCTCGTAGGGATGACCCATGTGGGC
>DHIQ01000076.1:0-15732 GCA_002403895.1 Candidatus Neomicrothrix sp. UBA4742 | reverse complement strand
CCGACATTGATGCCGACGGGGAGCCCGAGCTCCTCGCACACCTGATAGATCGGGTAGAGGCGGGCGTCGTCGATCGGGACCTGGGTGAACAGCGGTGCCACGCGGATCATCGACAGGCGGGGGTGCGCGGCGAGCTCGCGGATGCGGGTGACGTTACGCGTCGGCTTGGCCGGATCGACGACCATGGCCGCCACCAGGAACCGTCCGGGGTGGGTGTCGGCCACCTCGAGCGCCTGGGTTACGCCACCGCGGGTCAGGCCCGGGGTGAGAATCGCCGTGATCACCCCCGCCGCGTCCATGCGGGCCAGCAGCTCGTCGACCCCGACCCCTTTCTCACCGTCGCCTCCCAGGTACCCCGGGATGTTGGCGTTTCCCTCCTGGCCCAGGAACTGGGCGGCCCCTTGCGCGGTGATGAGGTTGACCCAGATGTCCACGACGTCATCGTCCACGTAGCGTCCCCCCGAAAGACCGGCACCCAGGAGAGGTAGCCGACGGATCTGACGCTAATGTCAGGTTTCGCCGCCCGGCAACCACGCGCCACCGGGCACCGGGAGACACACGGGGGACATCCATGACGGTCGGGGCCGATGAGCGATTCGTGGTGATCTCCGCCGACTGCCACGCGGGCGGGTCGATGGACACCTACGGCGAGTACCTCGAGTCCCGCTACCAGAGCGACTTCGCCGCCTGGCGGAGCGCCTACCGCAATCCGTTTCGCGATCTCCAGGGCGACGGCCGGACGCGCAACTGGGACAGCGACCGACGCATCTCCGAGCTCGAGGCCGACGGCCAGGTGGCCGAGGTGATCTTCCCCAACACCGTTCCCCCGTTCTTCCCCACCGGCGCGCTGGTGGCCCGGCCCCCCTCCGGGGCCGATCTCGAGCTCCGCTGGGCCGGTCTGCGGGCCCACAACCGCTGGCTCGCCGACTGGTGCGCCACCCAGCCCGAGCGGCGGGCGGGGATCGCCCAGGTCTTCCTCAACGACGTCGATGCCGCCGTGGCCGAAGCCCGATGGGTGGTCGACAGTGGGCTCCGGGGCGGCATCCTGATCCCGGCGGTGCCCGACGACTCCGACCTCGACCCGCTGTACTCGAAGACCTACGACCCGCTGTGGCAGGTCTGCCAGGAGCTCGGGCTGGTGGTCAACTCCCATTCCGGCAGCGGCCATCCCGACTACGGCTCATACCCCTCGTCGTCGATGATCTGGGCCATCGAGACCGAGTGGATGGCCCACCGGCCCCTCTGGCACATGGTCATGAGCGGGGTGTTCGAGCGCTTCCCGAGGTTGCGGTTCGTGCTGACCGAGCAGGGTTGCGCCTGGGTGCCTGCCACCCTCGCCCAGCTCGACGGCCTCCACATGGCGGCGTCGTTCGGCCGTACCGGCGAGCTCAAGCTGGACCCCGACGCCCACCTCCCGATGCGACCGAGCGAGTACTTCGAGCGCAACATCTGGATCGGCGCCAGCTTTCCCCGGGGACGCGACGCCGAGGCCATGCGCAAGCTCGGGCTCCACAAGGTGATGTGGGGCAGCGACTACCCCCACCACGAGGGCGTGACCCCCTTCACCCGCGAGCACCTCCGCCGATCGTTCCCCGAGTGGACCCCGGCCGAGCTCGACCAGGTGCTCACGTTCACCGCGGCCGAGATGTATGGCTTCGACGTGGAGGCGCTGACGCCGAGGGCCCTCGAGGTGGGGCCGACCGCTGCCGAACTGGCGGTGCCGCTCGAGCGGGTGCCCAAGGGTGCCACCAGCCCCGCGTTCTACCTCTGACAGCGACAAACGTCCCAGAACGCTCCACCGCTCCGAGCCCCTGAGGTTTGGCCCGGCCCCCCCGGCCCGGTTACCGCCTAAGCGTTCGGGCCGAGGATGTACTCGCCACTGTCGGGGTCGTGGTACCAGCCACCGGCGGCGTGCGACCCACCGTCGACGTGGATGGTCTGACCGGTGACGTAGCTGGACAGGTCAGACGCCAGGAACACGGCAGCTCCGGCCATTTCGTCGACGTCACCGACGCGCCCCATGGGCACCACGAAGCCGAACCGCTCGGCCCGACCCGGCGGGGCGAGCGCCGCCAGGCCCTCGGTCATGGTGAAGTCGGGGGCGAGTGCATTGACCCGGATCCCTTGGGGGGCGAGCTCCACCGCCGCCGTCTTGGTGAAATTGATGACCCCGGCCTTGGCGGCCGCGTACGCCGCGTAGCCGGGCGCTCCCCGGGTTCCCTCGATCGAGGTGACGCTGATGATGCTGCCCGGCTCGCCGCTCGCCACCATGGTGCGCGCCACCCGCTGGGTGCACAGCATCACGTGGGTGAGGTTGGCGCGGTGCAGCGCGTTCCAGCCCTTCTCGGTCCCCTCGAGGAACGGGAGGGCGAACACACCACCGGCGTTGTTCACCAGGATCCTCACCGGACCGAGCTCGTCGATCGTGCGGGCGAGGGCCGCGTCGACCTGGTCGGCCTGGCGGACGTCGGTGGTGATGCCGAGTCCTCCGACCTCCGCGGCCACAGCGGCACAGGTGTCGGCATCACGCTCCCAGATGGCGACCGACGCACCGAACGCGGCGAGCCCCCGGGCGATGCCCCGACCGATGCCTGCTCCGCCTCCGGTCACCACCGCCACCCGTCCGGTCAGCACTACCGAATCCGGGCCGAGCGCCATGGAACGACGGTAGTCCTCGCTCAGCCGGTGGCCAGGAAGCCGTCGGCCACCTTCTGCAGCCACGTGCCCGAGTACCCGAGCAGCAGGTCGTTGGCCTTGGCCCGCCGGTAGTGGAGGTGGGCGTCGCAGTCCCAGGTGAACCCGACGCCGCCGTGGATCTGGATCGACTCGCCGCACACGTCGTTGGCCGCCCGCCCGACGAACGCCTTGGCCATGGCGGCAGCCTCGGCCCGGTTGGGCTCCTCGGCAGCGGAGGTCCACGCCGCGTAGTGCACCCCGACCCTGGACAGTTCGATGCGCTCGAGCATCTCGGCCGCCTTGTGCTTGATGGCCTGGAAGGTCGCTATGGGGCGATCGAACTGCACCCGCACCTTGGCGTAGTCCACGGCGAGGTCGAAGGCCTGCTCCATCGACCCCAACGTCTCGGCGCACAGGGCGACCGCCCCGTCGTCGACCACCCGCTGCCAGATCGCGGTGTGGTCGCCGTCGGGACCGACGGGGATGGCCGGGGCATCGATCAGCTCGAGGCGTGCGGTGCGGCGGGTGACGTCGAGACCGGCCATCGGCTCGGCCCGGGGCGCTTCGATCACGAAGGTGCCGAGGCCCTGCTGGGTGCGGGCGGGGACGAGCACCCAGTCGGCACTCTGCCCGTCGAGCACGACGGACTTGGTGCCGGCGAGACGCCATTGGCCCGACTTGCGTGACGCCCGGGTGCGGATGCGGTCGACCACATCGCCGTGGCCGTCCTCGTCGACGGCCACGGTGCCGCGGGTGGTGCCGGCCGCCAGCGTGGCCAGCCGGTCGGTGAGGCCGAGTCGGCGGGCCGCCATGGTGGCCAGCACGGCGGACGAGAGGAACGGACCGGGCAGCGGGAGCCGGCCCATCTCCTCGAGCACGACCATCATCTCGAGGAGGCCCCGGCCGGCGCCGCCCTGCTCCTCGGGAACGAGCAGCCCGACCCAGCCGAGCTCGACCATGGTGGCCCACATGGCGTCGGTGACGCCCGTGTCGTCGTCGACCATGGAGCGCACGTAGGTCGAGGGGGCCCGGTTGGCGAGGACCTCGCGCACCGTCGTCTGCAGGGCCTGCTGATCGTCGTCGAGGGCGAACTCCACGCCCGCAGCTTACCTGACGCCCCCGTCAGGTTCGCCGCCTAGTATCGGCGGGCATGGACTTCGCCTACACCGCTGAGGACGAGGCCTTCCGTCAGGAGCTCGTCGAATGGCTCGACGAGAACCTGCCCAAGTTCCTGACCGAGTGGTCCGAGGAAGAAAGCCCCGAAGGCGAGGCCGACGGCACCGGTGGCGCCGGCAGTGGCGGGGTGCTGTCCCAGATGGAGCGGCGCCGGGCCTGGCAGCGCAAGCTCAACGAGGGGCGCTGGGCCGCCATCTCCTGGCCCGCCGAGTGGGGCGGGCGCGACGCCACCGTCACCCAGAACGTCATCTACTCCGAAACGATGGCCCGCTACCGCACGCCCGGGATCTACAACGCCAACGGGTTGTGGCAAATCGGCCCCATGATCATCCGATGGGGTACCGACGAGCAGAAGCAGCGGTGGGTGCCCAACATCTTGAACGCCGACGACCACTGGTGTCAGGGCTTCAGCGAGCCCGAAGCCGGCAGCGACCTGGCCAACCTCCGAACCATGGCGGTGCTCGACGGCGACGACTACGTGCTCAACGGCCAGAAGACCTGGACCTCCAGCGCCCACATCGCCAAGTGGGGCCTGTTCCTGGTGCGATCCGATCCGACCGCCATCGAGGAGAAGCGCAAGCACGAGGGCATCACCGCCCTGATCGTCGACCTCGACGTGCCGGGCATCACCGTCCGACCGATCCGCGACCTCACCGGCGAGGAGATGTTCTGCGAGGTCTTCTTCGACGACGCCCGGGTGCCGGCCTCCTACCGGCTCGGCGGCGAGGGCGAAGGCTGGCAGGTCGCCATGGGCACGCTCGGCTCGGAGCGGGTGGGGACCGCAGGGTTGGCCATCGGCATGCGGGCCGACCTCGATGCCATGGTGAACCTGGCCCGGTCGGTCAACCCCGCCGCCCTCGACGACCCCTCGCTGCGGGCCCGGATCGCCGAAGCCCACATCCGCATCGAGTACACCAAGCTGCTCAACTACCGCGCCCTGTCGAAGATCCTCCGCAACGAGAAGAACTGGCCGGAGGTGCCCCTCGCCAAGCTTCAATGGTCGTACCTGGCCCAGACCCTCGCCGAGCTGGCCGTCGACCTGCTGGGCCCGCAGGCCCTCCCGTCCAAGGGCGCGCCCGGCGCGGTCGACGGCGGCGCCTGGAACCGGCTCTACGTGTTCCAGCGCTACACCTCGATCGGGGCCGGCACCACCGAGGTGCAGAAGAACATCATCGCCGACAAGGCCCTCAAGATGCCCCGGCGCTGACATGGCCGTCGACTTCTCCATCGAGTCCGAGTTCCAGGAGCGCCTCGACTGGGTGAACCGCTTCGTCCGCGACGACGTCGAACCCCTCGACGTGTTGTTCCCGGGGTGCGAGTACCTGCCCCTCGACGACACCCGGCGGGCGGTGGTCGATCCCCTCAAACAGCAGGTACGTGACCACGGCCTGTGGGCCTGCCACCTCGGTCCGGAGCTCGGCGGCCAGGGCTACGGCGCCGTGAAGCTCACCCTGCTCAACGAGATCCTGGGGCGATCGGGCTGGTCGCCCATCGTGTTCGGCACGCAGGCCCCCGACACGGGAAACGCCGAGATCCTCGCCCGCTTCGGCACCGACGATCAGAAGGCGCGCTACCTGCAGCCGCTGCTCGACGGCGAGATCTTCTCGTGCTTCTCGATGACCGAGCCTCAGGGTGGCTCCGACCCGGCGCTGTTCACCACCCGCGCCCTCCGTGACGGCGACGAATGGGTGATCGAGGGCACCAAGTACTTCTCGTCCAACGCCACCGTGGCCACGTTCCTGATCGTCATGGCCGTGACCGATCCCGACGTCGCGGTGCACCGGGGCACGTCGATGTTCCTGGTGCCGGCCGACACGCCCGGAATCGAGATCGACGCCGTCCACCACCTCTACGGTTCGGCGGGCCACGAGCCCGGCCACGCCCTCGTGCGCTACGACCGCGTGCGGGTGCCGGCCGACGCCCTGCTGGGCGAGGAGGGTCGCGGCTTCGCCGTCGCCCAGTCGCGGTTGTCGGGCGGAAGGATCCACCACGCCATGCGCACCATCGGCATGTGCCAGCGCGCCCTGGACATGCTGTGCGAGCGGGCCCTGAGCCGAACGACACGTGACGGCCGGCTGGCTGACAAGCAGTTCGTACAGGGCTTCGTGGCCGACTCGTACGCCCAGCTCGTGCAGTTTCGCCTCACCGTGCTGCACACCGCGTGGCTCATCGATCAGGGCGACGAGCGGGCCGCCATCACCCAGATCGGCGTGCTCAAGACCCTGATCCCCAAGGTGCTGCACGACATCGTGGGACGCACCATCCAGGTCCACGGCGCGCTCGGCACCACCACCGAGCTGCCGCTGATGGGCTGGCTCACCGCGTCATTCGCCCTCGGCCTGGCCGACGGCCCCACCGAAGTGCACCGGGCCAACCTCGCCCGCCACGTGTTGGCTGACCACGAGCCCACCGACCGACCGTGGCCCACCGAGTTCCGCGAGTATCGCCAGGAGCAGGCACTCGAGCGTTACGGCGACACGCTCGGCGAAGGGTTCGATTCCCCATGAGTGGCGGGCCGCGGGCCGGGCGGGTCGCGCTGGTAACTGGGGCCAGCCGGGGCATCGGCGCGGCTACGGCGGTCGCCCTCGCCGCGCAGGGCTGCGCGGTGGCCTGCGCGGCCCGTTCGACAGCCGCGTCACCCCAGCGCACCCCGGGCACGCTCGACGAGACCGTCGAGCGCATCCGCGCCGCCGGGGGTGACGCTCTGGCGGTGCCGACGAACCTGGCCGTCACTGACGAGGTGGTCGCCATGGTCGAGCACACCGTCGAGCACTTCGGTCACCTCGACTACCTCGTCAACAACGCGGCGGTCACGTTCGTCGGCGACCTCGACATCCCGCTGCGGCGCTACGAGCTGCTGATGGCAGTCAACGTCACCGCTCCGCTCGTCGCCATGCAGCAGGCGGCGCCGCACCTGCGGGCCTCCGATCGCGGCGCGATCGTGAACGTCTCGTCCGTCGCCGCCCTGTTCCCCTACCCCGGACTCATGGCCTACGGCATGTCGAAGGCCGCTCTCGAGCGGGCGACGGTCGATGCCGCCCGCCAGCTCCGCCCCGACGGCATCGCGGTGAACGGGTTTCGGGTCGACATCCCGGTCGCGTCCGAGGGGTTCGTCGCCAATGCCCCGGGGGCCGACCAATCGAGCTGGGAACCGCCCGAGGTGGCGGCCGAGGGGATCGTGTGGCTCCTGGGTCAGCCGGCCGAGGTGAGCGGTGAACTGTTCAGCATGTTCGAGCTGCGTGAGCAGCACGGGATCATGGCCAGCCGCGCCACCGACCCGTCCGGGCAGCGCCGGCCTCCCACCCGGGCCGCCTCCGGCCTAGCCGACGTGGCCCCCGCCGACGCCGTGTTCGTGGAGCCCTACGCCGGTGCCTGACAACGACCCTCCATTGGTGCCGGCCGCCACCTCGACGGCGCTCTCGCCTGCCGGCCTGGCCCGGTGGATGGACGCCAACGGTGTGCCCGGCGCGGGGGCGGCGATCGAGCTCGAGCCGATCGGGGGTGGTGCCTCCAACGATGTCTACGCCGTCGCGCGAGGCGACCAGCGCATGGTGCTGCGCCGCCCACCCGACACCGCCCCACCCGACCGGGACTCGGCCATGTTGCGCGAGTACCGGGTGCTGCGGGCGCTGCGGGGCACCGACGTGCCCCACCCCGAGGCCATCGCCGTGTGCGACGACCCGACGGTGGCCGGGCGGCCGTTCTACCTCATGGCCCACGTCGAGGGCTGGTCGCCAATGGCCTTCCCCCAGTGGGCCCCGCCGTTCGACATCGACCTGGAGGCGCGGCGGGGCCTGGCCTTTGAGCTCGTGGGGGGCATCGCCAAGCTGGCCTCGGTGCGCGACTGGCGAGCGCGCGGGCTCGACGGTTTCGGTCGGCCCGATGGCTTCCACGAGCGTCAGGTCGACCGATGGCTGGCGCATCTCGACCAGTTCCGCTTCCGCGACATCCCCGGCCTCGACGTGGCCGCCGACTGGCTCCGCACCCACAAGCCCAGCCAGTACGAACCGGGCATCCTGCACGGCGACTACCAGTTCGCCAACGTCCTCTACGCCCACGGCGCGCCCGCCACGCTGGCCGCCATCATCGACTGGGAGATGGCGACCATCGGTGACCCGCTGCTCGACTTGGGTTGGGTCCTGATGGGCTGGCCCGACCCCGGCGCCGAGCCCACCAGCGGCTACGTCGACATGGCCGGCATGCCGAGCCGTGACCAGATGCTCGACCACTACCACCGTCTAAGTGGTCGGCCCGTCGATGAGATCGACTACTACGTGATTTTGGCCGGGTTCAAGATTGCCATCGTGTTAGAGGGTGGCTACGCCCGCTACGTCGCCCAGCCCAAGGGCAACGAGAAGATGGCGGAGTTCGGGCGGGTCGTGCTCGAGCGAGCCGCCGCCGCCGCCGACCTCGCTCGCCGCACGACGCTCGGGTCCGTGCCGGCCCGGCCATCGGGGGGATGACCGGTATGGCTCTGGTGGTCGAGCGCGACCTCGATGCCATCGCCGGGGGGATCACTCCCTGGCTGTGTGCTCGGCGCGGCCTCGATGAGGTCCGCATCATCGGCTGCACGCGACCGTCCGAGGGGCTCTCCAGCGAGACGGTCGTGCTCGACGCCGTGGGCACCCGTGGCGGCGCGCCGTGGAGCGAGTCCCTGGTGCTGCGTCTCCCGCCGTCGGCGGAAGGCACCTTCGAGTCCTACGACCTGTCGCAGCAGGCCTGCACCCAAACGGCGGTGTCGGCCGCAGGCATCCCCACCGCGGTCCCGGTCGAGTTCGAAAGCGACACGGCGTGGCTGGATGCGCCCTTCCTCGTCATGCCCACGATCGACGGCCACATCCCGGGCGACGTGACGCTCCTCGATGACTGGATCATCTCGGCGTCATCGGAGGCCCAGGCCGACCTCCACGGTCACTTCCTCGAAATGCTGGCGGCCATCCACCGGGTCGACTGGCGCCGCGACGGCCTCGACGAGGTGGTGCCGGCCCGCGATCTCGGAGCCGAGCTCGCCCACTGGTCGGCCTACCTCGACTGGTACGCCGACGGGGAGCCGATCGTGCCGGCGCTGGTCGACGCCCTCGAGTGGTGCCGCAACCACCGCCCCGACGACGAGCCACGACCCAGCCTGCTGTGGGGCGACGTGCGCCTGGGCAACGTGATCTTTGACGGCGATCGGCGGGCCGTAGCGGTACTCGACTGGGAGATGGCCACCATCGGACCGGCCGAGCACGACCTGGCGTGGTTCCTCGGGCTCGAGGCCATGCAGAGCGAGCTCTTCGGTCGAACCGTGCCCGGCTTCCCCCCGCGCGACGAAGCCGTCGCCCACTACGAAGCCCACCTCGGACGGCCGGTGCGAGACCTCGACTGGTATGAGATCTTCGCCCTCGTCCGTAGCACGGCCATCATGACGCGGATCGCCTTGCTGCACCTACGGGCCGGCCGGACACCGGTGCTGCCCATCGCCGACAACCCGGTCCTCGATGTCCTCCGACGTCGTATTGAGACGGCATCGCGAGGTGGCTCGTGACCCCGTTGGCCGAGCTCGACATCGACCCGATCACACCGGGATTCTCCCTGCGTCCCGACTACTACGACGTGCTGGCCCGGTTGCGGGCCGACGCGCCGGTCTTCGAGTGCGGGCCGGGCGTGAAGGCGATCAGCCGTTACCACGACATCCGCGAGATCAGCCGTGACCCGGAGCGGTTCTGCTCGGGCCAGGGTGTCCTCGTCAACGATCCCCTCCGCGACGGGGGCCGCATCGAAGGATCAATCCTCCACCTCGACCCGCCCCGGCACGGCGAGTGGCGCCGCCTCCTCAACCGCCGGTTCACGCCCCGAGCCGTAGGGCCCATGGAGCGGCAGATCCGAGGGCACGTGAGGCGGCTCCTCGATGCCGTCCCGCCCGGTGAGGTCGTCGACCTGGTCGACGTGCTCGCCGCCCCTCTGCCGGTGCTGGTGATCTCCGACTTCATCGGGGTGTCCGACGCCGTCCGCGCCGATTTCCGCCGGTGGTCCGACGCCACGATCCTCGCCTCCGACGGCCGGGCGGCCCTGCCTCCCGCGGCCATGGGCGACATCCTCGAGCTCGTCGCCTTCCTCGGCCAGATCGTGGCCGAACGAGGCGGCGCGGCCGGCGACGACATCGTCTCATTGCTGGTCGGGGCTGAGCTCGAGGGTCGGCGTCTGTCCGAGTCCGAGCTGGTCACGTTCCTGATGACCTTGCTCGTCGCCGGCAACGAGACCACTCGGCACCTGATCTCCGGAGCAATGCTGACCCTGGCCGAGCACCCCGATCAACGCCGGGCCCTGGCCGCCGAGCCCGCCCTGCTGCCGACTGCGGTCGAGGAGCTGCTCCGCTGGGTGACACCGATCCAACAGTTCGCCCGGACCGCCACCCGCGACACCGAGCTGGGTGGGCACCCCGTGGCCGAGGGTGACTACCTGATGATGCTGTACGCGTCCGGCAACCGCGACGAACAGGCCTTCGGCCCAACCGCTGACCGCTTCGATTCCACTCGGTCGATCGACGCGCCGAACCTGGCGTTCGGCTTCGGTGCGCACCTGTGCCTAGGCGCCGCCCTCGCCCGCCTCGAGGTACGGATCGTCCTCGACGAACTCCTGGCCCGGTATCCCGACTACGAGATCGCCGGCGACGCCGAGTGGTTGCCCTCCAGCCTCGTGCGGGGCCCGACAAGGGTGCCGGTGATATTCGCGTGACTGACTTCGAGGCCAGTGCCGAACACGCGCCGATGTCGGGGCTCGACGAGTACCTGATCCACAACAACCCCCTGCCCGTGCGAGTGATGTGGACCTCGGACCCGCGGTCATACGAGCGGGTGTGGTTCACCAGCCAGGATCGCACTGGTGAACTGCTGGTCGTGTGCGGCGTGGCCTTCTATCCCTACCTCGACACGGCCGAGGCGTTCGCCATCGTGAACCACAGGGGCACCCACACGACGGTCCGGGCCCACCGACGCCTCGGCTTCAACCGCATGGACATGCGCGTCGGCCCGTTGGCGTTCGAGGCGGTACGGCCGTTCCGCGAGTGGCGCCTCACCCTCGACGACAACGATCACGCCATCAGCTTCGACATCCGCTGGTTCGACACCAAGCGCTCTCGCTACCGCAATATCGGCGCCCAGACCATCGCCGCCGGGCGCCTTTTCGAGGGGGTGGCCGGCTACGAGGGCTTCGGGGCGCAGCAAGGGTGGGTGCAGATCGGCGGCGAGCGCCACCATCTCGAGCCGGCCATGCACTGCGGCACCCGGGACCACCACTGGGGGACCCGCGACGGCGTGGGGGGGCCGGCGAACTGGTCGGGCCACCAGCACGCCATCTCGGGCCTGTTCGTCGAGTTCTCCGACTGGGCCCTGTGGTGCGACACCACGCTGGCCAACCTGGGGGACGAGCGACCCCGGACGGTGGGGGTTCGCTCCCAGCAGTACCGGCTGAGATTCGAGCCTGACACCCAACTGCTCGTCGGCGGCGAAGCTGACATCGTGCTCGATTCGGGCGACGAGAAGCACCTCACCTTCGAACGGTTCGGTCAGCAGATCGCCTTCCTTCGATGCGGCATGTACGGGGGGCCCAATGGCGGCACGCCCGACGGTGACATCTGGCAGGGCATGTACGTCGGCGACGGAGTGGTGGGCGGCGAGACCTACGACGTGAACGACCCGGCCGTACGCAGCCGCATCTGCGGCGTCGACCAGATGCAGATCAGGGTTGAATGCGGCGGTGAGGTCGCCGTCGGCCTCATCGAGGTCTACGACACGCTCGTCTACGACCAATCCGTCGCCGGCCGTGGCGGCCTCTCGGTGATCGAGTTCGACAAGTCGATCGACCGAATCAGCGCCGTCGAACGCATCGAACCTCCAGGCATCTGACCGAGTCGTCACAGGCCGGGCACACCTCATGCACGCGCCGGCAGCTCCGGTTTCCGTTACTCATCACGCCTTCATCGGCGAAGGTGACACCGTTGCCCACCACATGACGGTGACCGGCGTTCACCGCAACTCCACGATGCCTCTTCTCAACGGCATCGAGCCGAACGACGCGCCGGTTGCCTGGACCTACATCCACATCTGGCGGTGCGACGACGGTCGAATCGTCGAGCATTGGGCGTGCCGTGACGATGTGGGTCTCCTCGCCCAGGTCGGCGCTTGGCCGCGGTGAGTCCACCATGTACCGAGGCCACCAGCCACCCTCCATCGGGAGTTCACCTCGCTGCCCAATCACGACCCGTCGAACGGCGTGAGCCCAGGCACCCACGACCCCTCGAATGTTGGCTGAGGCGCGGCTAGCCGAGTCGCTCGATGACGGTGGCGTTGGCCTGGCCCCCGCCCTCGCACATCGTCACCAGGCCGTAGCGACCGCCCACGGCCTCGAGGTCGTTGACCAGGGTGGTCGCCAGCCGCACGCCCGATGCGCCGAGTGGGTGACCGATGGCGATCGCCCCACCCCTCCGGTTGAACCGGCTCAGGTCCCCGTCGGGCAGGAACTCACCGGCCCAGCGCAAGGCGATGGCGGCGAACGCCTCGTTGCACTCGATGCTGTCGAACTGGTCGATCCTCATCCCGGTCCGCTCGAGCAGGCGGCGAGTGACCCTATTGGGTGCCGACAGGACCAGCACGGCGTCCTCGGCGCCGACCGCCAGGTGGACGAAACGGGCTCGGACCGCCAAACCCAGGCGCTCGGCGGTCTCCCGGTCGGCCACGAGCATGGCCGAGGCGCCGTCGGACATCTGCGACGCGTTCCCGGCGGTGATGTCGGGAGCGAGGTCGAGGTCCCATTTCGCCGCCGGCGCCAGGGCGGCCAGTGACTCGGTCGTGGTCTCGGGGCGGATCCCCTCGTCCCGGTCGAGGACGACGTCGGTGGACCGACCCTGGTCGTCCTTGACCGGCACAGGCACGGTCTCGTTGCCGAAATGCCCGTTCTCCCAGCTCTCGTGGGCCCGGCGATGCGACTCGGCGGCGAACGCGTCCATCGCCTCGCGGCTGACCCCGTCCTGGCGGGCGAGGATCTGGGCCACCTCGAATTGGGTCATGAGCTGGCCATCGCACGCGGCCAGGAACTCGGGCGAGAACGGGCCGACCCCTCCGGCCGCGTTCGAGGCCATCGGGCTGCGGCTCATCGACTCGACCCCGCAGGCGATGGCCAGGTCGTAGCTCCCGCACATCACGCCCTGGGCGGCGAAGTGCATGGCCTGCTGCGAGCTGCCGCACTGACGGTCGACGGTGGTGGCCGGGACCGTCTGAGGCAGCCCGGCCGCTACCCACGCGTTGCGGGTGACGTTGCAACCCTGCTCTCCCACCTGGGTGACGTTGCCGCCGATCACGTCGTCGATCCGTTCGGGATCGACACCGGTGCGCCCGAGGAGTGCTTGCAGGGTGTGGGCCAACAGGTCGGTCGGGTGCCACCCGGCCAGCGCGCCGTTCCGCTTGCCGATCGGCGTGCGGACGGTGTCGACGATGACCGCCTCGCGGAGCTCCATGGCGACCGAGGTTAGCTGACACGCGCGTCAGGTATTGTCCTGCCCATGGCCCAGACCACGGATGTGACCGGCCGGCCCACCGCCTTGCGCGACGTCGACCTCGACACCTTCTTCCGGCCCCGGACGGTCGCCGTGATCGGGGCATCCGACACGCCCCGCCGACCGGCCACGGCCATGTGGCGCAAGCTCCGCACCTGGGGCGAGCGGTTCGGCGCGACCGTCACGCCGGTCAACCCCAACCGCACCGAGCTCGACGGCTTGGCGTGCATGGCCAGCATCGCCGATGTGCCCGGACCGGTCGACCTGGCCGTGATCCTCGTGGGCGACGCGGTCAACGCGTTCGAGGAGGTAGCCAAGGCCGGCGCCCGGTTCGCGGTGATCTTCGCTGCCGGATTCTCCGAAGTCGGTGGCGACGGCGTGGCCCTACAGGAGCGCCTGACCGGCCTGGTTGCCGCGTCCGACACCCGTCTCCTCGGCCCCAACACCAACCTCAACGCCTTCGAGACGTTCCGCGACGACCTGCCCGGCCGGCGGCTCTGCCTGATCACCCAGTCGGGCCACCAGGGGCGACCGGTGTTCCAGGCCCAGGACATCGGCTTCGCCATGTCGCATTGGGCGCCGACGGGCAACGAGGTCGACCTCGAGTGCGCCGACTTCGCCGCCTGGTTCGCCCGCCAGCCCGCCACCGGGGCGATCGCCGCCTACATCGAGGGCTTCAAGGATGGTCGCACCGTGCAGCTGGCCGCCGACGCCGCCATAGCCGGCGGCGTGCCCCTGGTGTGCGTGAAGGTGGGCCGCACCGCCGAAGGCCGATCGATGGCAGCCAGTCACACCGGCCACCTCACCGGGCAGGACCGCGTGGTCGACGGCGTGTTCCGCCAATACGGCATCACCCGGGTCGACGGTCTCGACGAGCTCAGCGAGATCACGACCGCGTTCTGCCGCACCGTGGCGCCACCACCGGGTCGGGCCGCGGAGCGGCGGGTGTGCGTCTACTCCATCTCCGGCGGCACCGGGGCGCACATGGCCGACCTGTGCGCCGCGGCCGGTCTCACCTTGCCCCCGTTGAGCCCGAAGACCCAGGCCGAGCTCCGACGTCACATCCCCGCCTACCTGCGGGTGTCCAACCCGGTCGACAGCGGCGGCGCGCCGTCGGGTGACGAGCGAGGGCGAAAGATCCTCGATGCGATGGTGGCCGACCCCGAGATCGATGCCGTGATCGTCCCCATCACCGGCGCGCTGGCGTCGATGTCGGAGAACTTCACCCAGGACCTGGTCGACGTGCAGGCCACGACGGACAAGCCGGTGTTCGTGGTGTGGGGCTCGCCCCTGTTCGAGCACTACTACTCCGAGGTGTTGGCGCCCAACGGGGTCCCGGTGTTCCGCACGTTCTCGAACTGCGTGATGGCGGCGCGGGCGTGGTTCGACTTCTGGGACACCCAGCAGCGCTGGCAGTCACCGTTCGCCAAGCCGGTGACCCGGCGCTCGCCGGCCGCGGCCCGGGTTCGACCGCTCCTCCGGCCGGGATCGACGCTGTCCGAGCACGACTCCAAGGCGGTACTCGCGGCCTACGGAATCCCCGTCACGAGCGACGTTCTGTGCACCTCGGCCGCAGCCGCCGTCCGGGCCCTGCGCGAGCTCGGCGGACCGGCCGTGGTGAAGATCGCGTCGGCCGGCATCGCCCACAAGTCCGACCTCGGTCTGGTGCGGCTCGGCGTCGACAGCGCGGCCGCCATGCGGCGCTGCTGGCACGAGTTCATCGCCATCGCCATCGTGGAGGCCAGAGGGGTTCCCATCGATGGCGTCCTGGTCTGCGAGACGGCGCCGACCGGGGTCGAGACCATGGTGGGGGTGAGCCACGACGAGCTGTTCGGCCCCGTGATCGCCTTCGGCCTCGGGGGCACGTTGGTCGAGGTGTTCGACGATGTGGCCGTGCGGGTGCCGCCATTCGACCGGGACGAGGCCCGTCGCATGATCGACGAGTGCCGGGTGGCCCGGGTGCTGGCCGGCGCCAGGGGGGCCCAGCCGGCCAAGGTGTCGGCCGTGGTCGACGTGTTGATGAAGCTCCAGCGGCTGGCCGTCGATCTCGCCGACGAGATCACCGAGATCGACGTGAACCCACTCGTCGTCACCCCCATCGGCGCGGTCGCGCTCGACGCCCTGGTGGTATGCCGATGACCGACGCCGCTGGCCGGCGCGACGCGGCGGCCATCGTGGGCATCGGCCAGACCCGGTTCACCAAGCATCTCGACGAGCCCGAGAAGGTGCTGGCGTTGCAGGCCATCGCCGCCGCCCTCGCCGATGCCGGCATCGATCCGAGCGAGGTCGATGGCTTGTCGAGCTACACGCTCGAGACCACCGAGGAGATCGAGATCGCCCGCAACCTC
>DHIQ01000239.1 GCA_002403895.1 Candidatus Neomicrothrix sp. UBA4742 | reverse complement strand
GGTTATCTGTACTTGATCTTGAAAAGCCCTTGATTTGCTGGGGTTCTGTTCGCTGGCAGGTGTGAGGCATGTGGGGCACGTCGCTGGCAGCGGGTCAGGCTCACTCACCTCACCTCGCCGACGGCGATGGCCCGGTTGAGCGCGGCCACGGCTGTGGGGTGTGATCGCGAGCAGCAGGTCAGGTCTGTGCTGCCGTGTGGAGAGTCATGGGCTCCGAAGTGGGGGTAAGCCGGTGGCGCCCGCGGGGGTGGAACGGTATGGCTGATCCGGCGAGGAGGTCCTTGACGGTGCCAGATACCAGCACCTCGCCGGCGCGAGCCATGGCCGCGAGGCGACCGCTGATGAGGACAGGCGGCCCGCTGACCCGGTCATCGGCGAGTCGGCATTCGCCGGTGTGAATGCCGACACGGATCTGCAGTCCGAGGGGGAGCAGCGCGGCCCGTAGCGCAGTCGCGCAGGCGATGGCGCGGCTTGGCGCCGCGAAGGTGGCGTGTAGCCGACCATCTGTACCTGGAAGCTCCTTCCCGCCATGGAGCTCGATAGCTCTGAGTGCCCGGGAGCGGTGCGTTCCCGACCAGCCCTGCGCAGCTGGTTGATCACCGGGAGGAGCGGAGCCGGTGAGGAGTTCCGCGACGAGAACGGTGAGGAGGACCGTGACGGTGGCAGGGTCTGACGTCGCCGAGGACGGTGCTTGTGCGAGGAAGCGCTCGATCTCATCGATGATGGGCTCGATGGCCCCGAAGGTGATGAGGTGGTTGTCGCCGGGCACCTGGACCATCCGGGCGCCCGGGATGTGGTCGACCAAGTACTGAGCGCCGGACAGGGGGCTGATCAGATCGCCCGGTCGGTGCAGGATGAGGGTGGGAACCGTGATCGCGGGCAGGATGTCGCGGCAATCGATGTCGACCATGGCTTCCATGACCGCTCGGGCCATCGCCGGGCTGGCTCCGGCTCGTTGGGTGCGGCCCCAGGCACGGCGTGCGACGTCGTCGCCGGTTCGAGTGGGTGCGAACCGGTCCAGGAGCGCCCCGTTGCCCCAGTTCTTGTCGATCTCGACGAGGGCCTCGTCGATGACGTTCTGGGTCCATCCCCACGGCCAGTCGGGCGCGTGGCTGAAGCGGGGGGTGACGCCGTACAGGATCAGGCTGCGTACCCGGTGAGGGTGGGTTGCGGTGAGCAGCAAGCTCATCGGGCCGCCCTCGGAGATGCCGAGCAGGGTGACCCGTTCGCTGCTGGCTGCGTCCATGACCGCCAGCAGGTCCTCGACCCGCTCGTCCAGGGTGGGAGCGCGGTGCACCGGATCGGACTGGCCGGTGCCACGTTTGTCCCACAGGATCAGGCGGCGGCCGACCGTGAGCCACTCGATCACCTGCCGCCAGCCGGGGTCCTCCCAGTACAGGTCGACGTTGGAGACGAAACCCGGCACGAGCACCAGGTCCGAAGGCCCGTCGCCGACGACTTGGTAGGCGATGCTGACCCCGTCCCGCTTGGCGTAGCGGGTTGGGGGAGGAGTCTGCTTGGCGGGTGCTGGACAGGCCGCCGGCGCGGGTGCCTGCGGTGCATCGAGCCAGGATTCGTGGCGCAGCATCGACTGGTGCAGGCCGGTGAGCTTCGCGCTCGGTTCCAGACCAAGCTGGTCGCGCAGCAGGTCACGCAGATCGTGGTAGACCCGCAGGGCGTCGGCCTGACGCCCGGACCGGTACAGCGCGAGCATCCGTGCTCCCCAGATTCCCTCCCGCAGCGGATGATCGGCGGTGAGCTGGTCGAGCTCGCCCACGATCTCGGTGTGGCGACCGCGAGCCAGGTCGTGCTCGATGCGCTGTTCGACGGCGGCCAGCCGGGTCTCTTCCAGCCGGGCGGCGTGCGCGCGGACGAAGGGAGCGTCGCCGAGACCGGCCAGCGCGGGTCCGTGCCACTGTGCCAGCGCCTCCCGCAGGCTCGACGCTGCCGCTTCGTGGTCATCCTGAGTCGCTCGCTGTCGGCTCTTGGCCAGTAGGCCCTCGAAGCGAGAGGCGTCGACGGTGTGCGGGTCGACCTGTAGCAGGTATCCGTGTGGGCGGGTGAGCAGCAGGTGTCCGCCGCCCGCAGCCAGCAGGGCCCGCCGAAGACGGGAGATGTGTACTCGCAGAGCGTGCAGGGACCCAGCTGTTTGTTGTTCACCCCAAAGATCGCCGACCAGCCGATCGGTGGACACCGCTTCGTTGGCCGACAGCAGCAGGCGTGCCAGCAGTGCGCGCTCTCGGACGCCACCGATGGCCACTGGTTCGCCGGCGTCGTCCAAGGCCTCGACCGGACCCAGGATGCGGAACTCCACGACCGCCTCCGGTCCTCTTCACCAGCAGCTCGAGGCGCTCCACGAGATACGCGCACCGTACCGCCGGCGGAGGGCAGTGACCTATCAGTGATCCTGCAGTGACCGTCCCGACTACCTACCTCGGCCACGCTGACGGAGCCCACCACGAAGCCAGCATCAGCGGAGGTCCACATGAACGAGTCCCTCGGCGTCCTCGCCAGCCGAGGCGCCGCGACCGGCGTCGCGCCATCGGAAAGCGGAGATCCGGAATCCACTCCAACCCACGACGCGGCCGCCACCCCCGAGGTGCTCTTTCAGATCGCCAGCGGCTTCATGGCGGCCAAGCACCTGTTCATCGCCAATGAGGTGGGGCTGTTCTCAAGCCTGGCGGGAACATCACGTCGGCTGGACGAGCTCGCACTCGACACCGGCATCGCCGAGCACCGGCTCCGGATCGTCGCCGACGCCATGGTCAGCCTCGGTGTGCTGGAACGCCATGGCGAGGTGTACCGCAACGGGGCGGCTGCCGCGGCGTTCCTGAGCGGTAGCGGCGAGAGTGACCTGCGGCCGGTTCTGCGGTTCTGGGACCAACTCAGCTATCCCATGTGGACCGGCTTCGGCGACGCCGTCCGGACCGGTCAAGGTCGAAGCCCCGGGGAACTGCCGGCAGACAAACAACGCCTGTACTCCGAGGGGGTCGCGGCGATCCAGGCAGCGCCGGCAGCCGCACTTGCAGGCAGCTACGACTTCAGCCAGCACGAACGGCTGCTCGACCTCGGTGGCGGCAACGCCTCGTGGCTGCTAGCGGTCCTGCAGCGCAATGCCGGTCTGCGGGGCACCTTGTTCGAACTTCCCGGGCCCGCGAGTCTGGCCCGTCAGCGATTGGCCGAAGACCCGATTGCACAGCGGCTTGTCGTGATGGACGGAGACTTCTTCCAGCAGGCGATACCCGCGGAACACGACGTGGTGCTCATCGCCAACGTGATGCACCTGTTCTCACCAGCTCGCAATCAAGACCTCCTACGACGCACCCGCGAAAGCGTCGCAGCGGGAGCCCGGCTGCTGCTCGCGGACTTCTGGACCAACCCGGAGCGGACCGACCCGCCGTTCGCTGCCCTGATGGCCGGAGAGTTCTTGGTCATCACGGGCGAAGGCGACGTCTACAGCGCGCAACAGGTCAAGGACTGGCTCGACCACACCGGCTGGCGGGTGGTGGACCGAAACCCGCTCGCAGGGCCGATGAGCCTGATCGTGGCCGAAGCCATCGGCTGAAGCGACCTTCGCGGTTTCGCTGGCAGCCGGGCCAGTGCCTGCGAATGAGCGTCGCAGAACTACTGGCGTGGGCACAGCGAAGCTTCGGTAGCTGAAACAGGGAACGCCGTCAGGTCCTGTGGATGTGGTCGACGAGGCCAGTCTGCCTCCCGTGGTTGTGGCTGGTGCTGCCGATGATCTGAATGACACAGCGTGAACGGCAGTCCCCGACGCGCAGACCAGTGTCAAGGGGCCGCACCGTGGATCCGGGATGTCCAGGATGGCGTCCCGGACCGTGCCCAAGGGCTGGCACTACTACTGGAAGTCCCACGACGTACCTGCCCTGAAGGGGACGACCTCATCGAGGTCCTGGTTGAGCACACGAGCCGGATCACCTCGCCGCGCTCATACACCCTGATCCCCCGTCTCGGCGGTGCTGTGAGCCGGGTCGCCGAGGATGCCACCGCCTACTCCCACCGCGACGTCGTGGGTCATGGCCGGTTGTGGTCTTTGATGACTCGGCGCAGGCTGTCGCGGGCTGCGCTCAGGTCGTCTTCGAGTTCGTGGATGCGACGTTGGGCGTGATCGGCTTCGGTAGTCCGGGCGTCGCGTTCGGCGAGCAGTTGCCGGGTTAGCGATTCGAGGTCGGCGACCCGGGTGATCAGGCCGGCCGGGTCGGGCCCGTCGATCTCGGCGCCGAGTTGCAGGCGAAGCCGGTGCAGAAGGGTTTCGTGTTCGGCGCGGAGCCGGCGGATCTGGTCTCGGGCCAGGGCCAGGTCGGTGCGTAGGCCAGCCGGGGTGACCGGCGCGTGATCGCCTGGTGCAGCGGTGCGGGCCGGTCTGCTGGTGGGCTGGGACTGGCGGCGGCGGGCGGCGTCGAGGTGTTCGCGCAGTCCGTCGGTGTAGAGCAGCCAGGTGGACACCCCGGCGGCGTTGGCGACGGCCGAGACAGTGATCGGGCTGCCGGCGGCTTCGAGGGCGTGGATGGTGGCCAGGGCGCGGCGGCGTTTGTCGGCGCTGTCGTGGGCGCGGGCGGCGCGCAGCCCGGCGGTGCGGTCGGGTGCGGCGGTCATCCGGTCGCGCCGGGCAGCGAGGCCGTGTTGATCACGGGTAGCTGCCGGGCGGCCCGGGCGCGGCGCAGCAGTTTGCTGGCCTGCTCGACCTCGTCGCGTTCGCTCGGGGGTAGCTCGTCGAGCCGGCGGCGCATCGTGTCGGCAACGCCGGTGAAGGCGCCGATCTCGGCGGTGAGGTTGTCGATGACGTAGTCGGCGGCGCCGATCGCCTCGGCGGTCTCTCGGTCGGCGCGCAGGCCAGCGATGTGCTGCTCGAGGGCCGGCAGGTAGGACGGGTCGGGGCGGTAGAAGCCGCAGCCGGCGCACTGGAAGCGGATCGGGCAGGCGCCGCCGCCGGCTTTGACGTTGGACGGTTCGGTGCAGTTGCCGAACGGCACCGACACCGAGGCCCGCTGGTAGGCGGTGGGGCTGGTGAACGGGGCTGGGTTGCCGGCGGCGTCGATGGCCAGTGACCCGACCGAGCGGATGGCCTGCTGTTTGCGTTTGAGGCCGACCGAGTAGTAGCCCATCGTGGTGGCCACCGCGACGTGATCCATGAGCTCTCGCAGCACGTCGACCGGGACCCCGGCATCGGCGTGGCGTTGGGCGTAGCTATGGCGTAGTGCGTATGGGGTGATCAGGGCCGGGTCGAACGGGTCCGGGGTGCCGTCGGGGCCGAGCAGCTCGGAGTCGATGATGCCGATCTGTGCGACCCAGATTTTGAACGCCCGGCTCACGGCGTGCGAGGTGATGTGTCCGCGGGACTGCTGGGCACGTAGCAGCGGGCTGGGGAACAGCCAGCGGTCCAGGACCGGTGGGACCGGCAGCTGTCGTCGCCGCTGCCGCCAGAAGGTGATCACTTCGGCGGTGTCGGTGGTGATCGGCAGCCGGCGGCGCATCCGGGCGGCCTTGTGGTTGTCATAGATCAGGTTGTGTTGGCCGTCGATGACCTCCAGGCAGTCGATGTGCAGGCTGACGATCTCTCCGGGGCGCCGCCCGGTATCGCGCAGGATCCGGTAGATCGCCTGACGCATTGCCTGTAGGTCGGCGGCGGTGAGCGCCCCGGCCCTCCCGGTCGGGCCGAGCAGGTGCAGGTGGGCGTCGAGTTGGCGGATCACCGTGTCGGGCAGGGCCTTGCCCAGCTCGTCTTCGTTGGGGTCTTGGCGGACCCGGTGGCGGTGAGCTGGGCGGAACGGGTCGGGCACCGTGGCCATCAGCGCGTTGGCGCGGCCGTGTTCGATGACCTGGCAGAACTGGTAGAGCATCAAGTTGCGATGCGAGGCGGAATACAGGAGGCCGTCGGCTCGCCGCTGCCCGCTGATGGCGTCGATGATGCGGGTGAAGTCGCCGGCGCCGAGGCTGGCCGGGTCGGTCCGGCCGGCGGCGATCAGGGTGTGGGCGGCGGTCTGGCAGGCGCGCAGCGTCTCGCGTAGCCGCTGCAGGTAGGGCCGGGTGTCCTGGGTCCAGTGTTTGACGATCTCGCGCAGCCAGACCGGTTCGATGCCCCGGAAGTCGATGATGCCCTGAGTGGCCGGCCAGCGGCGGGAGGCGTTGATGCGCAGGTCCAGCAGCGCCACCTGCCACACGTCGCCGTCGAGCGGGTCGGTGCCGGTGTACTGGGCCCAGGCCCGGTCCAGGTGCCGGCGTACGTCGCGGAACAGCCCCCTGCTCGTCGCGTTGTAGACCATGCCGCCGGACTCACAGACCAGCTGCGGGTCGGCCTCGCGCAGCGAGGCGGCATCGCCGAGGCGGGCCAGCAGGATCCGCACCTCGGTGGGATCCAGCGGCGGCGGCGCCTGATCACGGTGTTGCAGCGCGTAGAGCAACTCGACCCCGGGCAGCTCGGGCAGCCCGGCCAGAGAGAACTGGTGCATCCCGAGCCGGGGCCGCTCGGCGGCAACCCAGGCCGCCAGCTCGTCACCGGCCAGCACGCCGCGGCGGTGTAGCCGCTGGTCGTGGAAACGGCACAACCCGCGCCGGGTGATGCGTTCCCGGTCGCAGCCGGGCACCCGACACTCCGCCGCCCGGGCCAGTGGACGGGCCCGGGCGATGAACACCGCGACCGGCTCGGTCCTGTCCTTACTCCAGGCACGTTCATGCCGGAAACACAGGCCCGCGCAGTGCAGATCACCCTCACAGCCGGGCACCGAGCAGACGCCGCGCTGCAGCGGGCGGGTGGCACGTGCCGGTGGCGCCGAGTCGAAGTCCGCCCAACGCAGGCCCGTGCTCACCCGGGCCCGGCGGCAGCCGTCGCAGCGCCCCGACGGGCGGCGCGTCGCCGTCGGGCAGTCCGGGGTGCGGCACGGCCACGCCGCAGTGCGCGCGCTGTCCAGATCGCCGGTGAACAGCAGCGTCATACCGTCCCACTCGCCGCCGCGCCAGGCCGGGTCCAGCCGCGCCCGCAGCCACTCCAGCCACCCCGGCTCGTCAACTCGCCGCTCGGTGTCCTGCGCGCCGACGACACGCAGCGCCCGCCCGCTCACCGGTACTGCCTGCCCGCCGCGACGGCCTCCACCGCGCGACGCTTGTCCTCGTCGCGGGCATGCAGGTAGACGCTCGTCGAGGCTAACGAGGCGTGACCGAGCAGCGCCTGCACCACGTCCAGATCGGTGCCGGCCCGGACCCAGTTCGTGGCCGCCGAGTGGCGGAACATGTGTGGCCGAACCGGGAATCCGCACCCGCCGGCGAGCCGGTCGAAGAAGCCCTTCGCCGCCCGGTAGGTCATCGGCGCGCCGAACGGCTGACGGTAGAGGTTGACCAACACCATCTCGCTGTCCTGTTCACCGACCAGCCCGTCCCGCTCATGCTGGTAGTCGGCGTAACTGGCCAGCACTGCGTCGCTGGCCGGCACCGTGCGCGGGAACCGGGACTTCGCCAACGCCCCGTTCGGGTTGGCCCGATGCCGCACGTGCACGTGCGCGCCCACCACCATGCAGCCCAGCGCGCGCGAGTCTGGCAGCAGGTGCATGTCGAGCCTGCGTAACCCCAACGCCTCACCGATCCGCAGGCCGGTGTCGTGAAGCAAGATCACCATGAAGTGTTCGCGGGGCCGACGGCAGCAGCCCAGCACCACCGTGACCTGCTCACCGGTCAGCGCCTCCGGGAACGGCGTCTCGGCTCTGGCCTTCAACGCCCGGGCCCGCACCGCACGGAACTGGCCCGACTCGCCGGCATCAAACCCGGGCGGGGTGAACCGCAGCCACCGCGGCTCGGACAACCGCTCGGCCACCGCCGTCTCGACCAACCCGCTCCGGGCGCAGAAGCGCAGCAGCTCACACACCGCGGTCAAGATCGCGTTGACCGTCGACCCCGACCGGGCCCGTCCCGCCCGGCTAGGGGTGGCCTCGAGCCAGCGCTTGAACCGGGCCAGCTGGGCCAGGTCGACCCGCCGCCAATCCACCCCCGTCGCTGCGCACCAGCCCAGGAACAGCGCCGCCCGTCCCGCATAGGCCCGGATCGTGTGCGGGGAACGGTCCGCACCCTGCAGGCAGGCCAGGAACGCCGACGCCTCCCGGTGCACCACCAGCTCCGCGTCGAGCACCACCCACCACACGCCGCCGTCCCGCGGCGACACCGCCCGCTCAGCCCGGAACGGAACGTTGATCAACTCGGTCACGTGGCGAACGTAACCACCGGTGCCGACAAGTTCCGGATACTCGTGAGGCACGTGACCGGCCGTCCCCGTAACCCACGTCCCTCACCAGGCTGAAGCCGGGAGAGATAACCCAGGTGTGCCGGAAGGCGTGCGGTTTGACCAGGCCCAACCCGGCCCGGTGGCCGGCTCGCGCGAGCATCTGCC
>DHIQ01000109.1:2082-5058 GCA_002403895.1 Candidatus Neomicrothrix sp. UBA4742 | reverse complement strand
GCCCGACCTGGCCGGTCCCCGTCTCCCCGAGGTCCGGTGTCCGACGCTGCTGATCGTGGGCGGGGCGGACGGCGCGGTGCTCGAGCTGAACCGGGGGGCGCAGCGTCTGCTTCGATGTCCGAACGAGCTGGTCGTCGTCCCCGACGCCGCCCACCTGTTCGAGGAGCCCGGCGCGCTGGAGCAGGTCGCCGACGAGGCAGCCGCCTGGTTCGCCCGCTACCTTCGGTAACGCGCGGCGACGAGGGCGGGTCGTCCTTCGGGTGAACGGCAAGATCGTGGCCACCGGTCGCCTGGGTCAAGTCGTGCAGCCGGCGACGCCAAGAGAGGCTGCGACCTCCGCCACGGATCGACCCTCGAACACGACGGCCTCGATCGCTGCGCGCTGGTCGACCGGAAGTCCGGCCACGGCCAGGCGCACCCGCGCCGCCTCCTCGTGCGAGATGGCGATCTCCTCCGGACCAGGCGGCTCGATGTCCCTCTCCGCGGGCAGCGCCCGGGCCGGCGCCGTGCCAGGCTCACCAAACGCCGACGTGCGATCCCCCACAGCCAGGCTCCCACCGGTCCTTCTGCCCGGTAGTGGCGCGCCCCCCGCCAGGCGGACACGAAGGTGTCCTGGAGCGCCTCTTCAGCCAGATCGCGCGAAGAGGTAAGGGTGGACAGGCGGCCTGCTATCCACGGCGCATGGCGCCGATACAGCCGTTCGAGTGCGACCCGGTCTCCTGCGGCCATGGCAGCGATCAGCTCCTCGTCGGTGCTCACCTCTGCTGCCCTGTCGCTCTGGGTGGCCCTCCGGTTCCCAATCGTGGACGGAATCTCGGCCCCACGCTGTTGGCTCACGGGCCAAGCATGCGCGACGTCTTCGCATCGGGTGGCCTGGGACACGTTCGTCCCGCGGCTACTCCATCTGGAGCGTCCGACGTCGGGCGCGCCATCTGCGAACTCGGCGACAGAGGCGGCGAAGGAATCGGGGTAGCGGCAGCGGTTCAGCGACGAAACAGGTGTCTTCCGTGCCCGCGTCGGAAGACACCTGTTCTGACGCGACCGTAGAGCCGCTGTGGTCTGGCGGCAATGCGCTGCTGCCCCGTAATACTCGTGGATCATGCGAACCCCGGAACTTCAACGCCCTTCCTTCGGCGCTGCTCTTCGCGCGACGCTACCGACCGTCAACAGGACTGCCGCCACCCCCGAGGATTGGGCCTAAACTGGCGCACGTCCGGGAACCAGGCGCACCAGGCATCATGCACTTGAGCAGGGGGCCATGACAGAAGGCGCGCACGTCGCCCCGCCGATGGGAGCGGGAGGAGCCGAACCCCCGCCGCGACCGGCCATCCAGATCGTGCCGCTCAGAGGTCTGCCGGTCGTGGCAGTCGTCCTCGTATTCCTGGTCGTGTCGATCGTGGGCAACTGGCGTTGGGCGCTTGACTTCTACCACGTCGTCGGCGGGGGCCTGTGGACGGGGATCGACCTGTTCGTCGGGTTCGTCATCGGCCCGATCCTGGGGCGCCTCTCGCTACGTGCCCGGGCGGAGTTCTCGGCGAGGTTCATGCCGAAGATGGTGCTCATCATGCCAACCGTGGTGGCGATGACCCTAGCCTCCGGCTTCCAGCTGGCCCTGAAGCTCGGGAACCTGCAGGCGTCCAACCCGAACCACGCGTGGTTGGTCGCCTCGTTCATCGTCGTCGGCGTGATGGCCGTGATCGCCCTGGGCGTGCTCGAGCCCGCGAACATCGCCGTACTCTTCGAGATGAGGAAGCCTCACCCCGACGGCGAGATCATCGCCGGGCTGATGCGCAGGTTCATCTACACGGCGGGCATCACGGGCGCGATGCAGGTCGCGACGCTCATCATCATGACGCGGGTGGCGACGCATTGAACGATCTTGAGCACGGTCCCGCCCCCGGCTCTCCGCGACCCCATGTCCCCCCGGTCGCACAGGTGGCCGTATCCTCGCTCGCGCTCGTCGTGATCGGGGGCATCGTGATGGCGTCCTACGTGCCGCGCCGGCCTCCCCTCGGCGTCCCGATCGCGCTCGTCGCCGCGAGCGGCCTCCTGCTGGCGGCCAACGTCGTCATGTTGGCGCGCCTGCTCACGTTCGCGTGGGATACGTTCTTCCTCGTGGGTCGGTGGGCCCTCGTCGCTTACATCGTGTCCGCCGGGATGATCGAGTTCGTCTTCGTCCGCGACCATACGAGGGGCGGCCCGCTCGTCGTGGTGACGCTCATGCTGATCCTTTTCGCGGTGGACGTTCCGCTGATCATCGCCTTCACGGTGGCGCGCTATCGATCCGGGAGAGATTCAACAGCCTGACCCTGTGGAAGGGCGCTGTTGCATTGGTCGGCCCCGGCTCCCGTCGGAGAGACTGGCGTCAGTGTCAAGCTGGCCGGTGTCCGAGGGGCTGGCTCCGAGACTCGCCCGGCGTTTCCGGTCCGAGCGGCCCGCCCCGGAGGGGCCTTCCGGCCCTGCCCGATAGACTGCGCCACCCCCTACGGTGGCCCGCAAGGAGGCCGACATGGGGAAGTGGATGGACTTCGAGAAGTGCCTGGGATGCGGATGGGACGTCGGCACCGGCGAGGGAGAGCGGGGATGTGCCTGGGGTGAGTGCGCCTACCTCCCGGAGGAGCTCGACGTGTTCTGCGAGGCGTGCCGGTTCAACTACTTCACGCTCCAAGGCAACCCCGCCTGCGATGATCCCCTGGCCTGCGAGCACTCGCCCGTCCCCCTGTCCCACGTCGAGAACTACCGCCGGTGGGCGGCCGCCCGGCGCATCAAGGTCGGCAGCCCAGGCTAGGGAAGATCCTTTGCGGCACTGTTGCGTTGGTAGCCAGGCCGCCTCATCGGGGAGACTCCGGTCATGAGATCTGCCCGGTACCCTCACCTCCGACCCGTGTCCAGCTCAGCCTTCTCCGGGTACCGCTTCCCGCCCGAGGTCATCACCCTGGCGGTCCGGTGGTACCTGCGGTTCGGTCTTTCCTACCG
>DHIQ01000109.1:0-1776 GCA_002403895.1 Candidatus Neomicrothrix sp. UBA4742 | reverse complement strand
ATCGGGGATCGATGGCATGTCGATGAGACCTACCTGAAGGTCGGAGGGACATGGCGCTACCTGTTCCGGGCCATCGACCAGTTCGGCCAGGTCATCGACGTCTTCCTCTCACCCCGTCGGGACGCCAAGGCAGCACGGCGGTTCTTCGACCGGGCCATCGGCCGGACCCGGATCTCACCCGTGGAGGTCACCACCGACCGATACCGGGTCTACCCCCGCGTGCTCGATGAGCTGCTGCCGGCGGCCTTGCATGACACGGAGGTCCATGCGAACAACCCGATCGAGACCGACCACGGACGCCTGAAGGCTCGGCTTCGACCGATGCGAGGGCTGAAGCGAGACCGTACCGCCAGGGTCATCGTCGCCGGTCATGCCTTCGTTCAGAACCTCCGGAGGGGCTTCTACGATCTCGGGACCGATGTGCGTCCGGCCTTCCGTCTGTCCGACGCGTTCGACGAACTGGCCCTGGTGATCTGATACCTACACGCACAGTTGGGCTCGCCATGTCCGGGCTTCGCACAACGCAACAGTGCCACCTTGGCGGTTCGGCTCACCCGGCGGGAAGCTGCTCAATCGTGGAACGCGGCCGCGAAGGCATGGATGGCAACTCAAGCTTCACCACGATCGGGCCGATCGGTTCGGCATTCCGCTCCACCCACATCCGCTTGCCCCACTGCTCCGGGTGGCGCCGTTCCAGATACCAGGCCGCCCACTTCGGATCGTCCTTCATGCCCTGCTGGATATAGAGTTGCGCTCGTACTTCGGCTTCCCCCTCGGCCCTCTGCACCGAGTCGTAGAAGTCCCGAAACGTCGTTCCCTCTCGGGCGGTCTCCCCCCGGTTCAGCCAGCGGTAGAACTGCGACTTGTGGACCCCCACCATTCGGCAGGCGGTCTCCTGCGTGTTGCCCTGCTGGAGATAGCGGGTGAGCAGGTCCCGGTTCTCGGCGGTGAACTTGGAGCGGCTCATTCGGCAAGCACCGCCTTCCCGCCGGTGAACTCCTCCCACCGGCGGACGACCACGTCGCAGTAGTGCGGGTCGATCTCCATGCCCCGAGCCTTGCGGCCGAGCTGCTCGCAGGCGATGAGCGTGGAGCCCGAACCCATGAACGGATCGAGCACCAGCGCGCCGGGCGGCGAGGAGCATGCCACGCACCGGGCCACCAGCTCCACGGGCTTGGCGGTCGGGTGCTCGCGGGAGGCGGACGGCCGGTCGATCTCGAACACGCTGTCCTGCCGGTTGTCGCCGTACCACCCGGCCCCACCGCGTCCCCTACGACCACCACCGGGCTTGTAGCCGTACAGCAGGGGCTCGTGGCGGTAGTGGTAGTCCGAGTGGCCCAGGACCAGCGTGTTCTTCACCCAGACGAGCGTCTCGTGAAGGCGCCAGCCCGCGGCCACGAAGCAGTTGCCGAAGGTCACCGACCTCGAGCCTGCCGGACTCGCGATGTAGATGGCGGCGCCGGCGGTCAGGAAGCCGTCGATCGCCGCGAAGGCATCGGACAGGAGCTGCGCGAGTCCGTCGTGCCCGTCGTTCTGGATCGTGAGCGCCCGCTTGGTCTTCCCCACGTAGTCGACGCCGTACGGGGGATCGGTCCACATCAGGCCCGCGCGGTCGCCGGCCATGAGGTGGGCCAGGGTGTCCGGATCCGTCGCATCCCCGCACAGCAGCCGGTGCTCGCCCAGCACCCACAGGTCGCCGGGCCTCGTGACGGGCTCCTCGGGCACCGGAGGAACAGCGTCCGGGTCGGTCAAGCCTTGCGGCGGCCCGTCCTGTCC
>DHIQ01000047.1:2996-6934 GCA_002403895.1 Candidatus Neomicrothrix sp. UBA4742 | reverse complement strand
GTGGCGGGCCTGCGGGTCGAGCCCACTGGTGGGCTCGTCCAGCAGCAGGAGGTCCGGTTCGTTGATCAGCGCCCGGGCGATGGTGAGCCGGCGCTTCATGCCCCCTGACAGAGGGTCGACCTTGCTGGTGGCGCGGTCGCCGAGCTGCACGAAGTCGAGGAGCTGCGCGGCCCGCTCGCGTAGCACCGTCTTGGCGATGCCGAAGTAGCGGCCGTAGATGACGAGGTTGTCGACGACGCTCAGCTCCGTGTCGAGGGTGTCCTCTTGGGGAACGACGCCGAGACGAGCCCGGATCGAGGGGCCGTCGGCGACGGGGTCGGCGCCCAATACTCGCAATGTGCCGCCGCTGATCGGCGACACGCAGGCGATCATTCGCATGGTCGAACTCTTGCCCGCACCGTTGGGACCCAGGAATCCGAAGACCTCGCCCTGCCTGACCTGGAAGTCGATGCCGTCGACGGCCACGAAGTCGTCGAAGCGCTTGGCCAGCGAGCGCGCTTCGACAAGGAAGGTAGGGGACGCCACGACCGCACGCTACCCAGCCGGCGGTGTCGGCACGGAGAGCTTTTCCGGCCCCAGACCCAAGCTCGCACCGTGGGCGATCTCGCGGCAACCGCACCTCGCGCTGGTGACGGTAGCCTCTGGCCCACGGTTCGCGACCAGGACCGAACCGCCGCCCGACCGAACCGAGCTTTCCCCTAGGAGCGCAATGGACCTCCCCTCGATGCCGCCGTTCACGGCCCAGACCACGGCACTCGATCCCGCCCAGAACATGTTCCAGCTCCTGCTCAAGGAGCGCATCGTGTTCCTGGGATCGGACGTGACCGACGAGGTGGCCAACTACCTGACCGCCCAGATGCTCTACCTCGAGGGCGAAGACCCGAACAAGGACATCTGGCTCTACATCAACTCCCCCGGTGGCTCGGTCACCGCCGGCATGGCCATCTACGACACCATGCAGTTCATCGCGCCCGACGTGGCCACCATCTGCATGGGTCTGGCCGCCTCCATGGGACAGTTCCTGCTGTGTGCCGGCGCACCGGGCAAGCGTTACTCGCTGCCCCACGCCCGGATCATGATGCACCAACCCTCAGGTGGCCTGCAGGGCCAGGCCTCGGACATCGCCATCCAGGCCGAGCAGATGATCTACACCAAGCGCCTCATGGCCGAGAAGATCGCCGAGCACACCGGTCAGCCGGTCGAGCAGATCGAAGCCGACTCCGAGCGCGATCGCTGGTTCACCGCGCCGCAGGCCAAGGAGTACGGCATCATCGACCAGGTCCGCACCCGCCGAGATGAGTTCCTCTAGGGGGACTTCTCGTCGATTGATCTGGGCTCGATCTGGTCGATCGAGGCGAGTTCAGCCCGTCGTCACCGTGGTGGCGCCCGGGTCGAGATGACAGGCATCGCGCGAGTAGGCGTCGACGGCGCGCCCAGCAGCCACCACAGCCTCGAAGCGATCATCCAGACGGCGCACGGCGTCGGCTAGGGCAGCACGGGTCTCGGCTTCACTCCCCCCGCTGGTGTCGAGGGTGGAGGCCAGCTCGTCGGCATAGTCCACCAAGACCTGCGTCTGGGCTTGGATCTCGACCGGTGCCACCTCGGCCGCGCCGCGGAATTGATTTACTGCGCCGCGGATCTCCTGGGCATCCCCGGTGGCCAGCGCGCCACTGAGGGTCTGGGCATCTCCGATCCGGCGGCAGTACGCCCCGACCGAGCGGGTCGGATGCCGGTTGGCCAGCAGGGTCCATGCCGCGGCCGCCACCAGGACCACCGCCACCACACCGGCCGCCACTCGGATCAGAAGCCGCTGGGGATGCTTGTCGTGGTCCGGATCCTCCCTCGGTTCGACCCGGTCGGTCACGAGGTCGAGCGGGCGGCCTCGGCCCGTTCGCGCAGGTCGGTCACGGCGTGGCCGAGACCATCTGGGTCCCGGAACAGGGCGGAGCCGGCCACCAGCACGTTGGCCCCCGCCCGCGCCGCTCCGGCCACCGTCTGGGGGCCGATCCCACCGTCGACCTCGAGGTCCACGTCCAAGCCGCGGTCGCTGATCATGCGCCGGATCTCGGCCATCTTGGGTTCCATGCTGGCGATGTAGGACTGCCCCCCGAATCCGGGATTGACGGTCATGACCAGCACCATGTCGACCAGGTCGAGCACGTGGGCGACATGGGCAGCCGGCGTTGCGGGGTTGAGCGCCACCGCGGCGCGGGCGCCGAGCTCGGCGATACCACCTAGCACGCGGTGGAGGTGGAGGCAGGCCTCGGCGTGGACGATGAGTCGTTCACACCCCGCCTCGACGTAGAGGTGCGCCAGCCGGTCGGGTTCTTCGACCATGAGGTGGGCCTCGAAGGGCACGGTCACGTGCGGTCGGAGCGAGGCGATGACGTCAGGCCCGAACGTGAGATTCGGTACGAACCGCCCGTCCATGACGTCGAACTGGATCCGATCCACGCCCGCCTTCTCGAGCGCGACGCACTCCTCGCCCAGCTTGGAGAGGTCACAGGCCAGGACCGACGGCGCGATCTCGATGGGTCGGTCGGAGGGGGCGATTGACGGGGTCGGGCTGGCCGTGGTGGGCATGACGTCCTCAGGAAGGCTCGATCGAGCGGGCAGGGTGAAGCGAAACGACCATACCCGCCTACGCTCAGGCCCGATGACGACCCCTGAGCCCACCTCGACCACCGAAGGCCCCGGCCAGGCTGTCGGCTCCGTCGTCGACCTCGTGCCGACTCTGTTGGTTGCCGGGGGGGAGGCCTTGGCCCGCGGCGAGGATGGGCGGGTGGTCTTCATTCGGGGCGCCCTGCCCGGCGAATCGGTGCGGGCCCAGATCACCGACGAGCGCAAGGGCTGGGTCCGAGCCGAGGTCGTCGACATTCTCGAGGCCTCGCCCGACCGCATCGAGCCGCCGTGCCCCATGGTGGCCCAGGGCTGCGGGGGTTGCGATCTGCAACACGCCCGCCCGTCGGCCCAGCCCGGCTTGAAGGCGGCGGTGGTCGTCGACGCCCTGCGCCGCCTCGGGGGGCTGGAGGCTCCGCCGGTCCGAGTGGGGATCGAGGCGGCGGCCGAGGGCTTCCGTACCGCCGTGCGCGCCGCGGTCGTCGAGGGCCGGGCCGGCTACCGCCGGCATCATCGCCACGAGGTGGTGGTGCCCGAGTCGTGCCTGGTCGCTCACCCGCTGCTGGAGGAGCTGCTCCTGGAGGGCGATTTCGCCGAGGCCACCGAGGTCACCCTGCGGGTGGCGCCGGGGACGGGGGAGCGGCTGGCCGTCGTCGACCCGAGCGCCGACGGTGTGGTCGTGCCCCGCGATGTCCTGGTGGTGGGCACCCGGGCTCTCAAGGAAGGTCGGCGGGCCTGGATTCACGACGAGGTGGCCGGCCGCCGCTGGCGAATTTCGGCCCGGTCGTTCTTCCAGACCCGCGCCGATGGGGCCGCCGCCTTGGTGGACGCGGTCGCTCGCGCCCTGGGTGACGACCTGGCCGGCGCCCGGTTGGTGGACGCTTATGCCGGGGTTGGGCTTTTCACCGGTTCGTTGTTGGCCGGCGACCTCCCCCCCGGGCTAGGGCGGCCGGTGTCCGCGGTGGCGGTCGAGCGCTCGAGCTCATCGGTGGCCGATGCCCGTCACAACCTGCAGGACCTGCCGGTGCGTGTCATCAAGTCCGACGTCGACGCGTGGCGCTCGTCAGCCGCGGATGTGGTCGTGGCTGACCCGTCGCGGGCCGGTCTGGGGCGCCGAGCCGTCGAGGTGCTGGCCTCGACCGACGCCCACGTCGTCGTCCTGGTGAGCTGTGATGCGGCCTCGCTGGGTCGCGATGCCGCCCTGTTGGCGGGCCATGGCTACCGGTTGGAGGACGCCGAACTGGTGGATCTGTTCCCCCAGAGCCACCACGTCGAGGTCGTCTCGCGGTTCGCGCGATGAGCGAGGCCACGAGCCCGCC
>DHIQ01000047.1:0-2953 GCA_002403895.1 Candidatus Neomicrothrix sp. UBA4742 | reverse complement strand
GACGCGCTCCATACCGCCGAGGCGGGCTACGACCTCGAGCTCGAGGTGCTCGACATCACCGTGGCCGAGCAGGTGAAGGGCGCCCTGGACCGGCTCACCGACGACGAGCGGCGGGCCATCGAGCTGGCTTACCTCGGGGGCCATACCTACCGTGATGTGGCCACCATGTTGCGGGAGCCGGAGGGCACGGTGAAGAGCCGGATCCGGTCCGGGCTCAAGAAGATGCGGGTCGATCTGGTCGACAGCGGCGTCGGAGGGATGTCATGAGTAGGCCCCGCACCACCGAAGAGATCGAGGAGCTGCTCGGGGCCTACGCCCTGGATGCCGTCGAGCCCGACGAGCGCGCACTGGTCGAAGAGCACCTGGCATCGTGCCCCCGATGCCGCGCCGAACTGGCCGACCACCTGGCCGTGGCTGCCTTGTTGGCCAACACCGGCACCCCCGCCCCCGCCGGGGTGTGGTCCAAGATCGTGGGTTCGCTGGAGGAACCACCGCCGGCGTTGCGCATGTCGGTGAGGCCTCTCGAGACTCCCGCGCCCGCGCCGCCGCAGACGCCTGGTGCGGCGTCGCCCGACGACACCGCGGTGGTTGTGCCGTTGACCCCAAGGGGATCTCGGGCCGGCCGCGTGCTTTGGCTGGCGGCCGCCGCCGCGGTGGTCGTCATCCTCGCTCTCGGCGCCATGGTGATGCACCAGGACCGGCGCATCGACCAGATGCAGCGGGAAGCGGCGGCTCGCAGCGGTTTGGAGGGGTTCGTGGTGGACGCCATGGCTGATCCGGGCAACCACACCATGACGCTCACGTCGCCGTCCGGCGAGGACATGTCGGCCACGGCGGTGATGACCAGTCAAGGCACCGGGTATCTCATGACCACCTCGATGCCGGCGTTGCCCGACGACCGCACCTACCAACTGTGGGGCTTGGACGGGGACAAGGTCATCTCCCTTGGTGTTCTCGGCGCGCAGCCTCATCTGGCCGCGTTCCCCATCTCGGAGGGACTGACTGGCCTCGCCATCACCGAAGAGGTGCAAGGCGGGGTTCCGGCGTCGTCCAACCCGGCGTTGTTACTGGCCACGGCCTGAGACGGCCCGGTTCAGACCTGGTCATCCGGGTCATGTGCATCCGGGGCATCGCCCAAGTCGCCTGTCCGCTCGGCGAGAATCTCTCGGCGGGCAGACGGAGGTCGGGTGGATCAGGAGATCGCGTACGGCACGGAAGGCAAAATGCGGCCCGCCCCGAGCCACACCTTGACGCCTCCCGGCGAATCCCCGCCGCGGCCGATGGTGCCCCGGCTGCCCCCGGACGTCTACATCCGCCGGCGGATGGTGCTGGGCGGCATGGTGGCCGCCGTCGGGATGGGCGCCACGATGGGGATCAGCCGCCTGCTCGGCGATCGGGCCGGTACGGGCACGGCCCAGGCCAGTGACCGCCAGCCCCAGCCGGCCGATCCGGTTGAAGCGCTGCTGACGGGGTTCATCGCCGCGGAGAACGCCCTGCCCGGCACGAGCGAGTTCGCCGTCCGCATGGAGAAGCCCTACGTCGACATGCTCCACGCCTGGTGTGATCACGACAGCGCGCGGCGAGGTGACACGGTCACCATCTTCGCCACCACCAAGGCCAAGACGTTCACGGCCGAGGCCTTCCGCTTCGGCTGGTACGGGGGCAAGACGGGACGGCGGGTGTGGCAGGCCGACGCGCCCATCGCCGGGCTCGTCCAGAAGTCGCCGACAGTGGACGCCAAGACGAACATGCGCTCGTGCGCTCACTGGAAGCCGTCGTTGACCGTCGACATCACCAACGACTGGCCGCCGGGCATGTACATGTTCCGGCTCATCGGTGACGACGGCGGCAACACCTTCGTCCCGCTGACCATCCTCGAGGATCGTCAGGCGGCAGTGCTCGTCGTTTCGGCCATCACCACCTGGAACGCGTACAACCTGTACGGCGGCGCCAGCCTGTACGAAGGTGAGCACGGCCGATCCAAGGTGGTCACGTTCGACCGGCCCTACCACCAGTCGGGCTCGGGCCATTTCTTCGGCGGTGAGTACGAACTCGTCCAGATGATCGAGTCGATGGGCATCGATGTGGCCTACACGACGAGCGTCGATCTCCATGCCCGACCGGAGCAGATCGCCGCCGGTGGCTACAAAGCGGTGATCTCCCTCGCTCACGACGAGTATTACTCCGTCCCCATCCGCCGGGCCCTCGAGTCGGCTCGCGACGCGGGGGTGAATCTCATGTTCCTGGGGGCCAACGCCGGGTTCCGCCGTATCCGACTGGAGGAGTCGACCCACGGTCCCCATCGCCTCGAGGTGAACTACCGGGTGGCCAAGGACGATCCCCTCCACGGCAAGGGCGACCAATCACTGGTGACGACGGAGTGGCGGGCGGCGCCCGCGGCCGATCCCGAAGCGGGCCTGATCGGCAACTACTACGAATCCAACCCGGTCAAGGCCGACATGGTGGTGGTCAACCCCGGCTCCTGGATCCTGGAAGGCACGGGGTTGACCAAGGGCCACCGCTTCAAGGACCTGGTCCAGAACGAATACGACCGGGTCACCCCCGAGGTGCAGGGCACCCCGTACAACATCGAGGTGATCTGCCATTCGCCGGTGGTGTGTCGGGGAAAGTCCAGCTTCGCCGACGTGACCTACTACACCGATTCGTCGGGGGCGGGCGTGTTCGCCACCGGCACGCTGTGGTGGGAGCGGCAGCTGGGGGCGCTGTGCGACGGGACCGACACCAATCACACCGATGCCTGCTACATCCGCCAGATGACCGCCAACGTGCTCCAGGCGTTCGTGGCCGGGCCGGCGGGGGTGGCGCACCCATCGAAGTCGAATTTGGCCGCCCTGGGGATCCGCAAGGGCTACGTGAAATCCGCTCCCGTCCCCGTCGACGAGAAGTCGGTAGGACCGGCCGGAGAAAGTGGTACGCCCCCTGGGACTTGAAC
>DHIQ01000075.1:2616-3506 GCA_002403895.1 Candidatus Neomicrothrix sp. UBA4742 | reverse complement strand
ACGCGGCGGGGCGGTCGACCTCGAGGACGCTGTCCTGGCGGTTGTCGCCGTACCAGCCGGCGCCACCGCGCCCCCTACGGCCACCACCGGGCTTGTAGCCGTACAGCAGGGGCTCGTGGCGGTAGTGGTAGTCGGAATGGCCCAGCACCAGCCTGTTCTTGACCCAGACGAGCGTCTCGTGCAGGCGCCAGCCCGCGGCGACGAAGCACATCCCGAAGGTGACCGAGCCCGCGCCAGCCGGGTGGGCGACGTAGATCGCGGCGCCGGGCGCCAGCATGGCGCCGGCCGCGGCAAAGGCGTCGGTGAGGAGCCGCGGGAGGCCGCTCGAGCCGTCGTTCGTGATCGTGAGCGCCCGTTCGGTCTTCCCCACGTAGTCCACGCCGTAGGGGGGATCGGTCCACATCAGCCCTGCGCGCTCGCCGGCCATGAGGTGAGCCAGGGCGTTGGCGTCCGTCGCGTCCCCGCACAGCACCCGGTGCTTCCCCAGCACCCACAGGTCGCCGGGCTTCGTGACGGGCTCCTCGGGCACCGCAGGAACGGCGTCCGGGTCCGTCAAACCTTGCGGCGGCCCGTCCTGTCCCGATAGCCGTTCCAGCTCTCGAAGCAGGTCCTCGCTGGGGATGGAGACACTCGCCATCAGTTCAGAGAGCGCCTCCTCATCCGCGACAGCCATGCCGGCCAGGGGGTCGAGCGTGGCGAGCAGCTTGTCGGCCTCGACCTCATCGACGTCAAGCACGAGCACGGGGACCAACGAGTCGGGGGTCGTCTCGGCGCGAAGGTGTCCATCCACGAGCATCAGCCCTGCGGCAGTCTCCCGAGCCAGGAGTGCGTCAGCATAGCCCACGTCAGCGAGCATCGCCCGAAGCGCGTTCTGCTGCTGGGGCGGATGC
>DHIQ01000075.1:984-2408 GCA_002403895.1 Candidatus Neomicrothrix sp. UBA4742 | reverse complement strand
AATCGAGCCCAGATTGTGCGGGGAAGACCTCGCGCGGAGGGGATACGGATTCGTGCGACCCACCCCCCCCGTCAGAAATCGTCAGGGTGCTTGACGGTCCTGTCAGGTCGTCAGGCGGGTTGACTATATCACGTCAGAACAGCTCCTCGACCCGGGACAGTCCGGACTTCTCGCCGGGCCACAGGTTCGCCCGCGCCTTCGTGTGGAAGTAGCAGTCGGCGAAGTCGAAGGCGCAGAGTGGGCATGTCACGTCGCCGCCTCTCGGTGCAGCAACGTGAAGAGCCGGTCAGTGAACTCTGCATCAGGCTGCATCGCCGCCGCACCAAGCGAGGCGGTGCGGAGATACCGGAGGAGCCACGCGCGGTCCCCCGCGGTCGAGGCCATGCCGAGGAGGTCGGCCAGCGCGTCCACATCCTCACGGTCGTAGGCCGCCCGAAGGAGCAGGAAGAGGTCGTACCTACTGCGGATCACGTCGCCACCTCCGCCCAACGTCGAGGACTCGGGACCAGCGCCACGCGTTGCAGCGCGAGGACATGGGAGCAGCGACCGAACGACGGGCAGGTGCAATGCCAGCCAGCATCGGGGTCGTATCCGACGCCGTAGACCTCGCCCGAGTCACCCCGGCACGTCGCCCGGATCGTGGAAGCGTCGATCCATTCGACCGTCAGCCTTCCGCAGTTGAGCAGGCGGGTCGCCTTGGTGCCCGCGTCCTCCCTAGGCATCGGCATGCCCATCGACGTGATGACGGCAGTACGGCGACACGGGCTCCCGGTAGTAGTTGCAACCGGAAACCGAACAAAGCCACGGGTTGACGAAGCCAGCGTCGCCCGATTCGGCGTCGAACCCGTAGTCCAACGCGTCCTCGAAGGCGCTGACCTCCCTGAGGGCCGCGAGGGTCGGCATGGTCCAGTCCTCTAGCGCGAGTCGGCGTAGCTCCGAAGCTGCCTCTTCCAGGTGCTCGGCACGATGTGTGAGCCTCGCGGCCACCGCTTCGGAACCGGCTTCCAAGCATTCCTCGCAGACGACCCCGACTTCGCAGGTTGCGAAGACGTCGCTCTTGTCCGTCTCCCCGCCACAGACGAAGCAGGGCCGGCGCACGTAGCCGCCGGATCTCTCAATCCGAACCTCAGGCATTAGCCGCCTTCCGTTCCAGCTCGATGGCCAGCGTGTGGCCGGGGAACCAGCGGGCTCGGGTCGCCGAGATGGTCACGGTCCAGCCCTTGGCCTGCAGGTCGATCAGGTCGGGAAGGTCACGCCCGTCGAGCCAGTACGGTTCGCTCACGAACCGCTTACGGCCCCCGACGATCGCGGCGTACGGGTGGTCAACCCAGGAGATCCCCGGGATGTACCCGGCACCGTAGTCAAGGGATACCGTCCATGGGCCCCCGCGGTAGATGCCCCCGGTCGTCCTGATCCCCAGCCGG
>DHIQ01000075.1:0-755 GCA_002403895.1 Candidatus Neomicrothrix sp. UBA4742 | reverse complement strand
CTGCCGCTCCAGGGTGTCGAGGTCACGGTCCGACAATTCCTCCACGTCGGCCTCGAACCCCACCCGGGTCGTTCCGGTCCCAACGATCGCGTATCCGTAGCCTGCCTTCATCCCGACACCCTCCTTTGAGTTGGCTGGAGAAGGTTCACGAGGTTCACGAGGTTCACGGTGCCGGGCCGGGATGGTGAACCTCGGCGTTGTAAAACCGCAGGTCAGTGAACGTGGTGAACCTTCTACTGCCAATCAAAAGATGGCTGGCGCCCGTGAACCTCGTCGGGTCTGCAACCCCCACCCGGCATAGCTGACTAGTCACTCCCGTGGGCCTCATCAGGCCTGCAACCTCCACTGCACCGCCCCGGATCGTGTGCCAGCCCGGCGGATGAACCAGTCCCCGAACCGCCGGTCGCGGTGGCGGCGGAGGATGTTCCCGAACACCGTTTGCTGGCTCCGCTCCGATCCGGACCCGAGGTCGATGCCGGAGGCCACCGCCAGGTCGAACAGAAGCGCCGCTCCAACCGGCCGCTCGCCGAGCTTCGCCGCCCACTCCTCGACCATCGCGGCGAAGCCCTCGTCTTCGGTAAGCATCGACTCGTAGAAGCTGGTCATGTTGGACAGGAAGGCCTCCCCCATCCCGACCACGCCGAGAAGTCCGCCGATCACCTTCGCCCAGGACTCGTACATCCCCAAGGACTGCGTGCCCGACGGTGACCCCCTCCGGACCCAGGACTGCACGATGGTCAGGCACGCCCCGACCA
>DHIQ01000283.1:512-20671 GCA_002403895.1 Candidatus Neomicrothrix sp. UBA4742 | reverse complement strand
ATCGGCAACGGCATGTCCCTGCTGATCTTCGCCTCGGTGGTGTCGACGCTGCCGTCGCAACTGGGCAAGATCAAGGTCGAGGCCGGGGTGTTGGTCTTGGTCCTCACCCTGCTCGTCTTCCTGGTCATCCTGACGGCGATCGTGTTCATCGAGCAGGGCCAGCGCCGTATCCCCGTGCAGTTCGCCAAACGGGTCGTGGGCAAGCGCATGTACGGTGGCCAGAGCACCTACATCCCGTTGAAGGTGAACCAGTCGGGTGTCATCCCGATCATCTTCGCCAGCTCGGTGCTGTACCTGCCGCAGCTGTTGTCGTTCGTGCTGCCCGCTGACGGCTGGGGTGCGAGTGTGCAGTCGTTCGTGAACAACCACCTGGTCAAGCCCGACTCCATCCTCCACGTCGTGGTGTTCGGCCTGCTCATCATCGGGTTCGCCTACTTCTACACGGCGATCACCTTCGACCCCGCCAAGCAGGCCGACAACCTGCGCAAGCAGGGCGGGTTCATCCCCGGCATCCGGCCCGGGCCTCAGACGGAGCGCTACCTGGCCAAGGTGCTGTCCCGCATCACGCTGCCGGGAGCGTTGTTCATCGCTTCGGTGGCCCTCATCCCGTCCTTGCTGTTGACCCATTACCTGCCCGGCAACACCGTCTCGTTCTCGGGTATCTCGATCCTCATCGCCGTGGGTGTCGCCCTCGAGACGATGAAGCAGATCGACAGCCAGCTGATGATGCGCAACTACGAAGGGTTCCTGAAGTAGTGATGATCAAGCTCGTGCTGTTCGGCCGGCAGGGTGCGGGGAAGGGAACGCAGTCGGTGCTCCTGTCCAAGCACTACGGGGCTCCCCACATCTCGACCGGCGACATGCTGCGCGAGGCAGTGGCCGAGGGCACCGCCTTCGGGCTCCAGGCCAAGACCTATATCGAATCGGGCGCCCTGTTGCCCGACGAGATCATGCTGGGCGTCATTACCGAGCGCTTCGACCACGACGATGTCCGCGCCGATGGGTTCCTGCTCGACGGGTTTCCCCGGACAGTGGGCCAGGCCGAGGCGCTCGTCGGGATCACCCCCATCGACCTGGCGGTGAATCTCGAGGTTCCTCAAGGGGTCGTACTCGAGCGCCTCTCCAGCCGCCGGGTGTGTAGCAACTGCGGGACCATCTACTCGACCGCCGAGCCTCCCACCGTGGCGTGGGTGTGTGACGTGTGCGGTGGCGACGTCGTCCAGCGCGCCGATGACACCCCCGAGGCCATCACCGCCCGGCTGGAGGCCTACGAGCGCGACACGGTGCCGGCCATCGCGGTGTTTGCCGAGCATGGGTTGTTGGTGAGCGTCGACGGGCTGGGACGTCCCGAGGACGTGTCGGCCCGCCTGATCGCCGCCACCGACGCCCGTACTTCCTAGGCCGGTGGCCTGGTGACGGTGACCCGGTCGTCGGGGACCACCATCCGCACCCCGGAGGAGATCGCGGTCATGCGGCGAGCGGGGGGTGTGGTAGCCGAGATGCACGACTGCATCCGCCAGGCCATCCGGCCCGGGGTCACCACGCTCGAGCTCGACCAGGTGGGGCGCGACGTGCTCGAGCGGCGAGGGGCTCAGTCGAACTTTCTCGGCTACCACGGGTTCCCGGCGGTGATCTGCGCATCACCCAACAACATGATCGTCCACGGGATCCCCGATGGCTATGTGCTCCGTGAGGGGGACCTCATCTCCATCGATTGCGGGGCGATCGTCGACGGATGGCACGGCGACGCGGCGTTCACCGCCGGCGTGGGTGAGATCACCCCGGAGGCCACCCGACTCATCGAGGTGACCGAAGCGTCGCTGTATGCCGGGATCGCGCAGATGCTGCCCGGCAATCACATCGGTGACATCGGCCACGCGGTGCAGACGGTGGCCGAGCAGGCTGGGTTCACCGTGGTGCGCGAGTACGTCGGCCACGCCATCGGACGGGCCATGCACGAACAACCCGAGGTCCCCAACTACGGGCGACCGGGGCGTGGCCCGCGCCTGGCCGTGGGCAATGTCTTCGCGGTGGAGCCCATGATCAACGCCGGGGGGCCCGACACGTACGTGCTCGATGACGGTTGGGGTGTGGTCACCGCGGACGGGGCTTTCTCGGCCCACTGGGAGCACTCCATCGCCGTCACCGAGAACGGTCCCGAGATCCTTACCCGCTCAGCGTGAGCTGTCGAGTTGGAGTGTGGGGCGCGGGACGCTATTGTTTCCCTTCGCCTCTGAAGCACGTCTGCGTTGGCGCGCACCGGAGCCGATCAGGCACAAGACTCACGTTGTAGGGAGTAGCAAGCTGCCGAAGCCCAAGGAAGACGCGATCGTCCTGGAAGGGACCGTGACCGAGCCGTTGCCGAACGCCATGTTCCGCGTAGAACTCGAGAACGGGCACAAGGTGCTGGCCCACATCTCCGGGAAGATGCGAATGCACTACATCCGCATCCTGCCTGGTGACCGGGTCCAGGTGGAACTCACCCCCTATGACCTCACCCGAGGCCGCATCACCTACCGATACAAGTAGTCGACCACAAATGAGCGCGGACGCCATCTGGGCGCCGGCCCGCCGGGGGGAAGTTGCTCCGGTGTACCTGAAGCAAGGATTCAGGCGAGACCCATGAAAGTACGACCAAGCGTGAAACCCATCTGTGAGAAGTGCAAGGTGATCCGTCGTCACGGGCGGGTTCAGGTCATCTGCACCAACCCCCGCCACAAGCAGAGGCAGGGCTAGATGGCCCGTATCTCTGGCGTCGACATCCCCCGCGAGAAGCGGTTGGAGATCTCGCTCACCTACATCTTCGGCATCGGCCGGACGACGTCGCAGAAGATCTGCGAGGCCACCGGCATCGATCCCAACACCCGCGTGCGTGACCTCACCGACGAAGAGGTGAGCCGCATCCGTTCGTGGATCGACCAGGGCCTCAAGGTCGAGGGCGACCTGCGCCGTGAGGTGTCCCAGGACATCAAACGCAAGATGGAGATCGGCTGCTACCAGGGCCTCCGTCACCGCAAGGGGCTCCCGGTCCGCGGTCAGCGCACCCACACCAACGCCCGTACCCGCAAGGGCCCGAAGAAGACGGTCGCCGGCAAGAAGAAGGTGGCCCGATAATGGCGAAGCCGCCCCCTGGGGGCCGTCGCCCCCGCCGCAAAGAGCGCAAGAACGTCACCTACGGCGTGGCGCACATCAAGAGTTCGTTCAACAACACCATCGTCTCGATCACCGATCAGGACGGCAACGTGCTGTCGTGGGCCTCAGCCGGCAACGTCGGGTTCAAGGGGTCGCGCAAGAGCACCCCGTTCGCCGCCCAGATGGCCGCCGAGCAAGCCGCTCGCCGAGCCATGGAACACGGCGTTCGCAAGGTCGATGTGCTGGTCAAGGGGCCGGGCTCCGGTCGCGAGACGGCCATCCGGTCGATCCAGAACGCCGGCATCGAGGTCACGGGTATCAAAGACGTCACCCCGGTGCCCCATAACGGTTGCCGCCCGCCCAAGCGTCGGAGGGTCTGACATGTCGCGCTACACGGGGCCCAAGGCCCGCATCTCCCGCCGTCTCGGCACCAACATCTGGGGTACCAAGGGTGAGACCATCGCCCTGGAGAAGCGCCCTTACCCGCCAGGCGAACACGGGCGCACCCGCCGCCGAGGCAACGTCTCAGAATACCTGCTTCAGATGCAGGAGAAGCAGAAGGCCCGATTCACCTACGGCCTCACCGAGCGCCAGTTCCGCAACCTCTACCAAGAGGCCAACCGCCGTGACGGCGTGACCGGCGAGATCATGCTCCGCTTCTTGGAGCTGCGCCTCGACAACATCGCCTATCGCGCCGGCTGGGCGGCGACGCGGCCGCAGGCCCGACAGTTCGTGGGTCACGGCCACGTCCAGGTCAACGGCAAACGGGTAAACATCCCCAGCTACCGGGTCCGCAAGGGCGACGTGATCACGCTCAAGGAGAAGTCCCGCGAGATGGTCGTCGTGCAGTGGAACACCGACGTGCTCGACCGCACGCCGCCACCCTGGCTCGAGGCTGGTGACGGCGGCTTCTCGGTCACCGTCCGCGACCTGCCGCTGCGCGAGCACATCGACGTGCCCGTGCGTGAGCAGCTCATCGTCGAGCTTTACTCGAAGTAACCCCGCCGTGGCGCCCAGGCCCACTGGTCACCACCTCCCGTCACGGCAACCGCATCCTGTTCGGTCTACAGAATCACGCGATTCACTGAGGTAGAAGCACATGCTGGTCATTCAGCGGCCCAAGGTCGAAGCTCTCAGCGATGCTGACGGCGATCGTCAACTCTTCGCCATCAGCCCTCTCGAGCCCGGCTTCGGCCACACCCTCGGGAACTCGCTGCGGCGCACGCTGCTGTCGTCCATTCCCGGGGCGGCGGTCACGCAGGTGCGCTTCGACGACGCCCTCCACGAGTTCGACACCATCGGAGGTGTCACCGAGGACGTCACCGATATCATCTTGAACCTGAAGGACCTGGTCATGCAGGTCTACGCCGACGAGCCCGTCACCCTGCGCCTCGACGCCCGGGGTCCCAAGGACGTCACCGCCGCTGACATCCAGACCACCAGCGACGTGGAGATCCTCAACAAGGACCTCCGCATCGCCACGCTGAATGCCAAGGGGCGCCTGGCCATCGACATCACCGTCGGCCGCGGCCGCGGTTACGTGTCGGCTGACCGGAACAAGACCTCTTCGACCATCGGTGTGATCCCGGTCGATTCGATCTTTTCGCCGGTGCGCCGGGTCACCTTCTCGGTGGAGCCCACCCGCGTCGAGCAATCCACCGAGTTCGACCGGCTCGTGCTCGACGTCGAGACAGACGGCTCGATCACGGCCCGGGAGGCGCTGGCCTCGGCCGGTTCCACCTTGCGCACGCTGGTCCAGCTCGTCGAGGAGATGAGCGACGAGCCCCAGGGCCTCGAGCTCGGTGAGGTCAGCGGTACCAGCACCGGCTCGCCCGATCTCGACCTCCCCATCGAGGATCTCGACCTGTCCGAGCGTCCCCGAAACTGCCTCAAGCGAGCCCAGGTCAACACCGTCGGCGAGCTGCTCGAAAAGAGCGAGGACGATCTGCTGGCCATCACGAACTTCGGCCAGAAGTCGCTCGACGAGGTCATCCAGAAGCTGGACGAGCGGGGCCTCTCGCTCCGGAGCAGGGACTGATCGATCATGCCGGCAACCCCACGTAAGAGCCGCCGATTCGGCGGGAGCGCCTCCCACCAGCGCCTGATGATGGCCAACCTGGTGGCCTCGCTGATCGCCGCCGAAGGCATCGTCACCACCGAGGCCAAGGCCAAGGCCTTGCGGCCGGTGGCCGAGAAGATGATCACCAAGGCCAAGAAGGGCGGCCTGCACAACCAGCGCCAGGTCGTGGCCTTCATCGGTGACAAGGACATGGCATCGAAGCTGTTCGAGGAGATCGGGCCCCGCTACGCGGACCGCCCGGGCGGTTATACCCGCATTCTCAAGTTGGGACCCCGTCACGGCGACAACGCGCCGATGGCTCGTATCGAGCTGGTCTGACGTCGGGCGGTCCCGCCGCTGCGACCCGAACTCCGACCCGCGCCCGTGACTCTCTTCGACCCCATCGAAGAGAGTGCGGGCGCTGTCGCGCCCCCCCACGACACGGTGAGGGTGCGGATGACGGTGGCCTACGACGGATCCGGCTTCCGTGGGTTCGCCGCCAACGCCGGGGTCACCACCGTGGGGGGGACCCTCACCGAAGCCCTCGAGCGAGTGCTGCGCCATCCAGTCGAGCTCACCTGCGCGGGGCGGACCGACGCCGGCGTGCATGGGTGGGGCCAGGTGGTGAGCTTCGACGCCCGGTCCGAGCGCCTGGAGTTGGCCGAGGTCCAGCGCTCGGTGAACCGTCTCTGCGGCGGGACGATCGTGGTGCGCGACGTGGCGGTGGCGGCGCCTGACTTCGACGCCCGCTTCTCGGCTCGGGCCCGGGTCTACCGCTACACCATTCTCAATCGCCCGGTGGGGGACCCCTTCCTGGCTCGCACCTCCTGGCACCTCACCGCACCGCTGGACCTGCGGGTGCTGCGGCTGGGCTGCGACCCGTTCATCGGGTCCCACGATTTCTCCTCGTTCTGTCGTGCTCCCAAGGTGGCTGAGGGCCAGGCCCCTGCGTCGCTGGTGCGACGCGTCCTCGATGCCCGGTGGGACGAAGTCGATGACGGCTTGCTCCGGTTCCAGATCGAGGCAACGGCCTTCTGCCACCAAATGGTGCGCAGCATCGTGGGCACGCTGGTGGAGGCAGGCTCTGGTCGGCGCATCGCGGGGGAACTGACCGCCGTGCTGCGTTCGGGCAAACGTCAGGCGGCGGGGCAGCTGGCCCCGCCCCACGGTCTGTGCCTGTGGGAGGTCAGGTACTGAGGTGCCGGCTGGATGAGCGCCCTGGTTTGCCGTTGGGGGCCGATGCCCGTATCGTGGTCAGTCGCCCCGGTGTGCCCATGTGCCGCCGGGGACCGGTTTGAGTTCCACGAACAAAGGTCTGCGCGTGCGCACGTACTCACCCAAAGCCAGCGAGATCCAGCGCGCCTGGCACGTCATCGATGCCGAAGGGCTCGTCCTCGGCCGGGTCGCCACCGAGGTGGCACGGATTCTGCGGGGCAAGCACAAGCCGATCTACACGCCCCATCTCGACACCGGCGACCACGTGATCATCGTGAACGCCGACAAGATCGTCCTCACCTCGGACAAGGCGGACAAGAAGCTCATCCACCGTCATTCGGGCTACCCGGGTGGCATCCGCCAGCGCACCTTCGGTGACCTCATGACCAAGAAGCCGGCCGAGGCGGTGCGTCGCTCCGTTCGAGGGATGCTCCCCAAGACCCGGCTCGGCCGTGCCCAGCTGTCGAAGCTCAAGATCTACGCCGGCCCCACCCATCCCCACGCCGCCCAGCAGCCCCAGCCGCTCGAGCTCGAGCACGCTCGAGCCCGCAGCTGACAAGGATCATCTCGATGTCGAAGCCACTCACGCAGACCACCGGACGCCGCAAGCGCGCCGTCGCCCGAGTGCGGTTCCGTCCCGGTACCGGCAAGATCACCGTCAACAAGCGCGAGGTCACCGACTACTTCCCGTCGGAGACCCACAGGATGGTCTTCACCGAGCCGCTGCGCTTGACCAACACCGCCGAGGCCTATGACGTCGACGCCACCCTGGACGGCGGTGGCCCATCGGGCCAGGCCGGCGCCCTGCGTCATGGCATCTCCCGCGCCCTCATCGAGCTCGATCCTGAGCTCCGCCCCGAGCTCAAGAAGGCCGGCTTCCTGACCCGCGACTCCCGCGAGAAGGAAAGCAAGAAGTACGGCCTCAAGAAGGCTCGCAAGGCGCCGCAGTACTCGAAGCGCTGATCGCCCCGAGACCGCACCGGTGACTCTGCGGTTTGGCACCGATGGGGTACGGGGGCCCGCCCACGAGCTCTCCGACCATGTCGTGACCGCGCTCGGGCGCGCCGCTGCTGCCATCTTGGGTGGGGGACGCTTCGTGGTCGGACGCGACCCCCGGGAATCGGGGCCGCGGTTGGAGCGCGCCCTGGTCGCCGGGCTCACCACCACTGGCGCGGCGGTGGAGTCTCTGGGGGTGGTGCCGACTCCGGTGGTGGCGTGGATCTGTGCCGATCGCGGCGTCGCCGGGGCGATGATCTCGGCGTCACACAACGCCTATGGCGACAACGGCATCAAGTTCTTTGCACCGGGCGGACTGAAGTTGAGCGATGAGGTCGAGGCCGATCTGGAAGCGGAGCTCGACGGGCTACTCGGTAGCGCCGATGCACCGCCGGTCGCCGCCAGTGAGCGGTCATCGACCGACCCGATCGACGACGTGGCGCGCTACCGCCAGGCGGTCATGGCATCGGTGGAGGGTCGAGACCTTCGCGGCCTGCGGGTGGCGATCGATTGTGCCAACGGGGCCGCGTCGGAGGTGGCGCCGCGCCTGTTGCGCGACCTCGGTGCCGTGGTCGACGTCCTGCATGCCAGTCCCGACGGTCGCAACATCAACGCCGAATGCGGTTCGACGTACCCCGCTGCGCTCCAAGCCGCCGTCGTGGCCGCGGGCGCCGACATCGGTCTGGCCTTCGACGGCGATGCCGATCGGGTGCTGGCGGTGGACGAGACGGGCGAGCTGATCGACGGTGATCATCTCATCGCCCTGTGCGCCCTCGACATGCGGGCGAGGGGAACCCTCGTCGACGACACGGTGGTGGTCACGGTCATGACCAACCTGGGGTTCCGGCTGGCCATGGCCGACCACGGCATCCAGGTCGTGGAGACCCAGGTCGGCGACCGCTATGTGCTCGAGGCCCTGGAGGCCGGTGGTCTCTCGCTGGGCGGCGAGCAGTCCGGGCATGTGATCTTCCGGCGGCTGGCGACCACCGGTGACGGCCTGTTGACGGGGGTCCAGCTGCTCGACCTGTTGGCCCGGGCCGGTCGGCCCTTGTCGGCAATGGCGGCTGAGGCCATGACCCGATTGCCCCAGGTGCTCATCAGCGTGCCGGTAGCGGCGCGCTCGGAGGGACTCCTGGACGACCTGGCCGAGGAGATCGCGGCGGTGGAATCCGAGCTGGGCGACCAGGGACGGGTTCTGGTGCGGCCCAGCGGAACGGAGCCGTTGGTGCGGGTCATGGTGGAGGCGGCCGACGAAGCCCGCGCCCGTTCGGCGGCCGAGCGGTTGGTCGGTGCGGTGAGTCGCGTCGCTCCTCCCGCTTAGACTCGACGCCTCAGCGACCAAGAAGGGGCAGCGCTCACATGTGCGGGATCATCGCCGTTGTCCGCCAACCCAGTACCCGTACCCCTCCCGGCCGGGAAGACATCCTCCCGCTCCTCGAGGCGGCGGAGGGGGTGCTGAGCGGTCCCGACGTTGCGGTCAACGACCACGACCTGCGCGAGGCCGCCCGGCTCGTCGGCCGCGCCGATGCGCGGTTGCGGGGGGTCCCCGGCGTCACCGCCCTGGTCGGTGATCGGGCCCTGCTGGTCGGTGTCGAGCATCACGCCCGAGCGCTCAGCGAGCGGGTGGCTGCGGTAGAAGCCGAGTGGGACGCCCTCAACGCCGATGCCTGGGCCGCACGCTCGGGCCTCGACCTGGAATCGGTCAACGCCGCGGTCGTCGAGTTGAAGGACGCCGTGTGGGCTATCGGCCGTGACCGGATCAGAACGGCACGCGCCGTCGGCGAGTTCACCGGTGGTAACACCGGCACCGGCCCTATCGGGGCCTACACGTCGATCGAGCAGGCCCTCTCGGCCCTCGATCGCCTCGAGGTACGGGGCCGTGACTCAGCCGGTCTCCACGTCCTGGTGCGGGGCCACTGCCTCGACCTGGACTCTCCGGCCGTCGCCTCGATCCTCGCCCGGCGCTCCGCCGATCCCTTGTTCGGGTCTCTGGCGGTCCGCCGCGCCGAAGGGTGTCTCGGCTTCGTCTACAAGGCGGCCGCCGAGATCGGCGAGCTGGGCGACAACACTCGTGCCCTGCGCGCCGCCATTGCCGGCGATGACCTCTTACGCCAGGCCGTCGCGGCCGATGGAGCCGAGGCCGCGGTCCTCGGCCACACCCGATGGGCCAGCGTGGGGATCATCTCTCAGCCCAACGCCCATCCGCTGAACTCCGAAGAGCTCGACCGTGAGCCCGGTCCCTACGTCACCGCGGTCCTCAACGGCGACGTGGACAACTTCGCCGACCTCAAGGCCACCGAGGCGCTGCGGATCGCCGCCGAGATCACCACCGACGCCAAGGTGATCCCCACGTTGGCATCGCGCCATCTCGGCCGGGGGATGGCCCCCCTCGAGGCGCTGCGTCGCACGGTCGACGTGCTCGAAGGATCGGTGGCCATCGCGGCCGGCGCGGCGGCGCTGCCCGGTGACCTGTTCCTCGCCCTGCGGGGAAGTGGTCAGGCGCTGTACGTCGGGCTGGCCGAAGATGCCTTCTTGGTGGCGAGTGAGCCCTACGGGTTGGTCGAAGAAACGTCGAGCTATTTGCGGATGGACGGCGAGACGCCGGCCGATCCCGCCAACCCGAGCGCCACCCGTGGGCAGATCCTGTGGCTCCGGGGTGAGGGCGCCGGTCAGCTCGCCGCCATCGACCGGATCGCGTACGACGGCACACCCCTGCCCATAAGCCCCGACGAGGTGGTCCGGGCCCAGATCACCACGCGAGACATTGATCGGGGCGACTCCCCCCACTTCTTGTTGAAGGAGATCTCCGAAGCGCCGGCGTCATTCCGCAAGACCCTGCGAGGCAAGCTCATCGAACGCGACGGTGAGCTCTCGGTCGTCTTGCCGGCTGACACGTTGCCCGATGATATCCGGGCCGACCTGCGCTCCCGGTCGATCCGTCACGTGCTCGTGGTGGGTCAGGGCACGGCCGCCGTCGCGGGCCAGAGCCTGGCCGCCACCCTCACCGCCGCCCTCGGGGACGCGTCCGTTCAGGCACGAGCCCTGCCGGCAACCGAGCTCTCCGGATTCGAGTTGCGGGCGACCATGACCGACACGCTGGTGGTGGCCATCAGCCAGTCGGGCACGACGACCGACACGAACCGCACTGTTGACCTGGTCCGGTCCCGGGGGGCCAGGGTCATCGCCATCGTGAACCGGCGCAACAGCGATCTCACCGACAAGGCCGACGGGGTGTTGTACACCTCCGACGGGCGCGACGTGGAGATGAGCGTGGCCTCGACCAAGGCCTTCTATGCCCAGATCGCAGCCGGGAACCTGCTCGCGCTCGCCATCGCCGAGGAGGTTGGGCTCAATCCCGAGTACCCGTTGCCCGATGTACTGGCCGCGCTGCGCGAGCTCCCCGATCTGATGACCCGGACCCTGGCCTGTCGGCCGGCCCTGGCCGAGGCCGCCCAACGGTTCGCTCCCAGCCGCCGCTATTGGGCCGTCGTGGGCAACGGCGCCAACCGGATCGCCGCCCAGGAGGTCCGGATCAAGTTGTCGGAGCTCTGTTACAAGTCCATCGCCTGTGACGCCACCGAGGACAAGAAGCACATCGACCTGTCGGCCGAGCCGATGATCCTCGTCTGTGCCGCGGGCCTGAGCGGGTCCACGGCCGACGATGTGGCCAAGGAGATCGCCATCTACCGGGCGCACAAGGCCGCTCCGATCGTGATCGCCAGCGAGGGTGAGGAACGCTTCTCGTCCGCTCTGGCCGCAATCTTGGTGCCGACCACTCATCCCAGTCTCGCCTTCGTGCTGTCGACCATGGCCGGCCACCTCTTCGGCTACGAGGCCGCCCTGGCCATCGACGCGCTGGCCCGACCGCTACGCGAGGCGCGCGCCGCCATCGAGACCGTCGTGTCCGAGCCGGCCGAACCGGCCCAGGGGGATCTCCTCGACCGCCTCGGTCTGCTGCTCGAGGTGCCGGCCGCTCGCTTCTTCGACGACCTGCGGAGCAACGACTATGACGGCCAGCTCGAGGCCAGCACGGCTGTACGTCTCGGCTCCCAGTTCCGCTACGCGCTGGGCGTGGTCCCGCTCGAGGGCTACCAGGTCGAGCACGGCAAGGTGGGAACTCCGAGCGTCGTCATCGAGGACCTCACCGCGTCGCTGACCCGGGCCATCGAAGAGCTGACCCGTCCGGTGGATGCCATCAAGCACCAGGCCAAGACGGTCACGGTGGGGATCTCCCGCAGCGACGAGAGCTTGCTGCGGGTGCCTCTGGTGGCGGAGGTGCTGGCCACCGGCGTCGCTCGCGACCGGCTCACCTATGCCTCGTTGCGAACCCTGGCCACCCTCGATGCTGCCGTCTCCGAGGTGCTCGGGTTCACCCGGTACCGCATCGAAGGCCGGGTGGGCGACGAGAACAACCCCGCGGGTGTGGTCGTCGTCGATCGGGGCGGCCTCAGCCGGGAACTGGCGAGCCGCACCGAGGCTCAGCCCGAGCTGCGGGGTACCAAGCACCGGGTCGCCAGCGAGCGGCTGGTGCTGGCCGCGCGCGGCCGCAGTGACGGCCGGACGGTCCTGATCGTGCCGGAGGTCAAGGACAAACAAGCGACCGGGCTCACGTTGATCCACGTGCGCTTCCGTGACCAGTTGTCCCCCGGGGCGATGCGGTCGGTTCTCCAGGGCTACCGCAGCCGCTTCTCCGCCCTCAAGGACGCGGTGACGGAGACTGAGCCGACCTTCCGGGAGGATCTCCTTGGCGAGTTGCCCGTTGTCGATCTGCTGACTGAGCCGGTCTCCGACCTGGCCGATCACTGGCGATCCTGAATCCGGGTGGCCATGATCGGCATTGGGACCGACCTCGTCGACCTTGACCGCCTGCGCCGGGTGCTCGACCGCACGCCGGGGATCGTGGCCCGGCTGTTCACCGAGAGTGAGCAGGCCTACGCCATCGAACGCCATGACCCCACCGAGCGTTTCGGCGGCCGGTTCGCGGCCAAGGAGGCGACCATGAAGGCGCTCGGCGTGGGTCTCGGCCAGGTCGCCTTTCGCGACATCGAGGTGATCCGGACTCCCTCGGGGGCCCCATGCCTCGAACTGCATGGCTCGGCCGCCGCGCTGGCCGAGGCCCGTGGCGTGGTCCGCTGGTTGGTGACGCTCAGTCACACCGATCACCTGGCCCAGGCCACGGTCGTCGCCCTCGGCCCGCAGGCGACCCCGGCGTGATTCCGGTCCTGACCCCGATGGAGATGGGCGAGGTCGACCGCCTCGCCACCGAACCGATCGACGAGCTCATCAGCCGAGCCGGGGCGGCCGTGGCCCGGGCGGCGATCTCGATGTTGGGAGGGACCTACGGGCGTCGGGTCGTGGTGCTGGCCGGCAAGGGCAATAATGGTCACGACGGGCGGGACGCGGCCCGGCGACTGGCTCGCCGAGGGGTACGAGTCGAGGTGATCGAGGTCGAGGACGCCCCGGCGACGTTGCCGGTGGCCGACCTGGTGATCGACGCCGCCTACGGCACGGGCTTTCGGGGCAGCTACCGCCCGCCCGAGTTGGCTCGTCCCGCGCCGGTGCTGGCCGTCGACATCCCCAGCGGGGTGGACGGCCTCACCGGAGGGCGGCCGGGGGCGGCCTGGACCGCCACTCGGACCGTGACGTTCGCGGCGCTCAAGCCGGGCCTGCTGTTCGAGCCAGGCCGGACCCTGGCCGGGTCGGTGTCGGTGGCTGACATCGGGCTCGCGGTGGACGCTCCCACCGCGTTCGTCGTCGAGAGCGATGACGTCGTCGGGTGGCTGCCGCGGCGATCACCCACCGCTCACAAATGGCAAGCCGCGGTGTGGGTGGTGGCGGGGAGCCCAGGCATGTCGGGAGCCGCCGCCCTGGTCGCCGGTGGCGCCCAGCGGACGGGTGCCGGTTACGTCCGCCACAGCACCCCGGGCGCCGCCCCCTCCGGGGGATCGATGCCAGTCGAGGTGGTGCAGACCGCACTGGAGGACGCGGGGTGGGCGGCCACGGTGCTCGCCCAACTGGGTCGCTTCGGCGCGCTGGTCGTGGGCAACGGCCTGGGTCTGGCGGAGGCGACCAAGGCCCAGGTGCGCGAGCTGGTGTCCGCCACGACCGTGGCGACGGTGGTCGATGGCGACGGGCTGACCGCCCTGGCCGAGGGCGTCACTGGGCCGCTCGGCCCCCACGTGATCCTCACCCCCCATGACGGAGAATTCGGCCGCTTGGCGGGGGCGGCCCCCGGCGCCGATCGGATCGCCGCCACCCGCGACCTGGCCGTCCGTCTCGGCTGTGTGGTGCTGTTGAAGGGAGGTCCCGAGGTGGTGGCCCATCCGGATGGCCGGGTGTTGGTGGTGACGACCGGCGACGCCCGATTGGCCTGCGCCGGTACCGGCGATGTGTTGGCCGGCGTGATCGGTGCCCTCGCCGCCGCGGGGGTGGCGCCCTGGCACGCAGCTGGCGCGGGAGCGTTCCTGCACGGTGCCGCCGGAGCCCTAGGCTGGCGCCACGGCCTCGTGGCCGCAGACCTGCTGGACCACCTGCCCGCCGTGCTCGACCGGCTCCAACCCACCTGACCCACGCGATCTCGGCGCCCGAGTGCGCCATGATCGACGAGGAGAACCGATGTCGCTTCGCGAGATGCCCGTGTCGGACGTCATGACCACCGACGTGCTCACGTTCAGCCCCGACCAGAACGTGCAGGACGCCATGCAACAGCTGGTGGCCCGCAACGTCGACGCCGGGCCGGTGCTCGATGACGACGCTGCGGTGGTGGGGATGCTGTCCACGGGGGATCTCATCGTCGAAGAGGCCCGGGTCCATTTCCCCACGGTGGTCAACTTCCTCGGGGTGAACGTGACCTGGCCGTTCGAGCACCTGGAGCTCGACGACAGCATGGCCAAGGCCCTGGGGGCCAGCGTGGGGGAGGTCATGACCGCGGCTCCGGTGACCATCGAGGCCGACGCTTCGGTCGAGGACGCCGCCACCCTGATGCACGATCACGACCTGTCCCGCCTGCCGGTGGTCGAAGACGGTCGGTTGGTGGGCCTGATCGCCCGGGGGGACATCGTGAAGGCCATCGTGGCGGGCGTCGGCGAGAGCCGGTAGGTCGCCGTGCGTGCCGCCCGGGCCGAGGTCGATCTGGAGGCCATCGCCCACAACGTGCGGGTCTTGCGTGAGCTGGTGGCGCCGGCCGAGCTGTGTGCGGTGGTCAAGGCCGACGGCTACGGCCACGGCGCCATCGCCGTCGGCCAGGCCGCGTTCGAGGCCGGTGCCGCCTGGCTGGGGGTGGCCCTCGTCGAGGAAGGGGCCGTCCTGCGCAAGGCCGGTATCGATGCGCCGATCCTGCTGCTGTCCCAGCCGCGCACCACCGATATCGCCGCCGCGGTGCGCTATGGACTCCAGCTCACCCTCTACTCCTCGGGCGGCATCGAAGCGGCGGCCGAGGCAGCCCGCGCCGTCGGGGTGGTGGCCCCGGTGCATCTCAAGGTCAACACGGGCATGAACCGGGTCGGGGCCGAACCAGACGACATCGCCACTCTGGCCAAGGACATCGCTCGGCGTCGAGAGCTCGAGCTGGTCGCGTTGTGGACTCACTGCGCGGTGGCGGACGAGCCTGGGAACCCGTTCACCGACGAGCAACTCGAGCGGTTCGAGCGGGTCGGGGCCGAACTCGACGCCGCCGGCATCGCTCCCCGGATGCGCCACGCGGCCAACACCGCGGCCGCCATCGATCACCCCCGCAGCCGTTACGACCTCGTGCGGGCGGGCATCGGCATCTACGGCATCAGCCCCGCCCCGGCGCTGGACGGGCGGGTCGACCTCCATCCGGCGCTCACCCTCGGGGCGGAGGTGTCGATGGTGAGACGGGTGGCGGCCGGGGAGCGGATCTCCTACGGGCTGCGGCACCGATTCTCCCGTGACACGGTCGTGGCCACCGTCCCCATCGGCTACGCCGACGGGGTTCCCCGCCGCCTCTCCCTGGTGGGAGGCGAGGTGCTGGTGGCGGGTCGGCGCCGTCCCATGGTTGGTGTGGTGACCATGGACCAGCTCATGGTCGACTGCGGCGATGACCCCATCGCGGTGGGTGACGACGTGGTCCTGCTCGGGCGCCAGGGCGACGAGGTCATCACCGCGGCGGAGTGGGCGGCGCCGCTGGAGACCATCGCCTATGAGATCGTGTGCGGCATCGGCTCCCGTGTCCCGCGCCGGTATCGACCCTGATGATCACCGACGTTCCCGGCGTGCTCGTGGGCCACTGGACCGACGAGGCCGCCCGGACCGGGTGCACCGTCGTGCGGCTGCCCGAGGGCACCGTGGCCTCCGCCGAGGTGCGAGGCGGCGCACCCGCCACCCGTGAGCTCGACCTGTTGGTCCCCCAACGCAGCGTCGAGCGCCTCGATGCCGTGGTGCTCTCCGGTGGTTCGGCCTACGGGCTGTCCGCGGCGGACGGGGTGATGCGGGTCCTCGAGGAAGAGGGCATCGGTTTCCTGACTTCGGCGGGGGTGGTGCCCATCGTGGTGGGACTGTCGTTGTTCGACCTCGGGGTGGGTGAAGCGAGGGTGCGTCCGGGGGCCGCGGCGGGCGAGTCGGCCTGCCGGGCGGCAACGGGGGGCCCGGTGGCCTTGGGTCTGGTTGGCGCGGGTACGGGAACAACGATGGGGAAATGGCGGGGGCCCGGCCACGCCCGGCCCGGTGGGCTGGGATCGGCCTCCGTGCGGGACGGCGACGTGGTGGTCTCCGCCCTAGTGGCGGTGAACGCCGCGGGGGACATCGATGACGGGTCCGTCCCGTTCGGCGAAATCGACCTGTCATCCTTGCGGCGCGCACCGGCCCAGGCCTACCGGGAGTCCGGTATGACCAACACCACGATCGGGGTCATCGCCACCAACGCCCACCTCGACAAAGTCGGGTGCCTCCTCGTCGCGCAGGGTGGTCATGACGGCATGGCCCGGGCGCTCTTCCCGCCTCACACCGGTGCCGACGGCGACGCCCTCGTCTGCGCCGCCACCGGCGTGGTGCCGGCCGCCGTCGACCTCATCCGGGCCCTGGCCCTGGTGGCGGTGGAGCGAGCCATCCGCGGGGTCGCCCACCATGATCAGGGCCCGACGCCTCCCCACTAGCATCTCGGCGTGCCCATCGCCCTCGCCGAGCTCGCCGTGACCGCGAGCACCTGCACCCTGTGCCGGCTGGCCGAGGGTCGCACCCAGGTCGTGTTCGGCACGGGAGACCCCCACGCCGATCTGCTCTTCATCGGCGAGGGCCCCGGAGCCGAGGAGGACCGCCAGGGTCTGCCGTTCGTCGGTCGCTCGGGTCAGCTCCTCGATCGGCTCATCGCCGAAGAACTGGGCATGACCCGGGACGAGGTGTACATCGCCAACGTGGTGAAGTGCCGCCCGCCCGACAACCGCGATCCGCTCCCCGACGAGATCACCGCCTGCCGGCCCTACCTCGAGGCCCAACTCGACTTGGTGGACCCCCGGGTGGTGGTGACGCTGGGCAAGTTTGCCGGCCAACTCCTGCTCGGGAGCAAGACCGGCATCACCAAGTTGCGGGGGCACGTCTATCCCTTCGGTGATCGGGTTTTGATCCCGACGCTGCATCCCGCGTACGCGTTGCGTGGTGGCGGTGAGCCTTTGGCGCAGATGCGGGCCGATTTCGTACGAGCCAAGCAGGCCCTGGCGGAGGGGCCGACCTCCAACGTCGCCGGGGGTGCCAGGTGACCCTCAGCGCCTGCTCGCGATCCGTCGACCAGACTCGGGCGCTGGCTGCGGCCCTCGCCGAGCTCGCGCGACCCGGGGACCTGATATTGCTGGCCGGTGAGCTCGGCGCCGGCAAGACGGCCTTTGCCCAGGGATTCGGCGCCGCGCTGGGGGTGCGTGAGCCGATCACGAGCCCCACCTTCATCCTGGCCAGCCAGTACGAGGGACGCCTCGATCTGAACCACCTCGATGTCTACCGGATGGAGCAGCTGGCGGAGGTCCTCGATGTCGGCCTGCCCGAGATGCTCGACGAGGATGGCGTCACCCTGGTGGAGTGGGGCGACGCCATCATCCCCGCTCTTCAGCCGGAATACCTGCTGGTGCGGCTGACCTATGGCGAGGCCGATGACGACCGCAGTCTCGAGATCGAACCGGTCGGCACCCGCTGGTCAGCGCGCACCCGTGCCCTCACGCTCGCCCTCACCCCATGGCTGGCGGACGGCCCGTGCTGATCCTCGGTATCGATACCGCGACCGCCCAGGTGAGCTGCGCCATCGGCGGTCACGAAGGGGTCCTCGCCTCCACGCTGTCGTCGCGAGGCAAGCGCCACGCGGAATCGCTCACGCCCGCCATCGAGTTCACCTGCCGCCAGGCCCGCATCGAGCTGGCCGAGATCAGCGTGGTCGCCGTGGATCTCGGTCCCGGTCTCTTCACCGGACTGCGCGTGGGGGTGGCCACGGCCAAGGCCATGGCCTATGCCCTGCGGGTCCCCATGATCGGCGTCCCCAGCCTGGATCTGCTGGCCATTCCGGTTCGCTTCACGTCCCGTTTGGTGGTGGCGGCCGTCGATGCCCGCAGGGGCGAGCTCTTCTACGCCTTCTACCGTCAGGTTCCCGGCGGGGTGCAGCGGATCGGTGAGCATCAGGTCGGCACGCCCGATGACCTGGCGGGCGAGTTGTTGGCCGCCGGGGAGGAGTGTCTCCTGGTGGGCGATGGCGCCATCCGCTACCGGGAGGTGTTCGACGGGCTCAACAAGGTCGAGATCGGGAGCGGGGAACTCGCCTATCCGTCGGCGTCGTCGCTGGTGATGTTGGCCCACGCCCAGGCGCTACGCGAGCAGTTCGTCAAGCCGTGGGACCTCAGCCCGCTCTACCTGCGCAAGCCCGACGCCGAGATCAACTGGTCCACCCGGGAGGGCGGCTGATGGCGGCCCGGGTCGAGGACCTGGCCGCGGATGGCCAGCCTGCACCCGTCGACGTCCAGATCCTCCCCATGCGTCGACGTCATTTGCGCAGTGTGCTGCGCATCGAGGGCCAGGCGGGGCACCGAGGGTGGTCGCTGGGGTTGTTCATGAGCGAGCTGGCCAACCAGACCGGGCGCCGGTACCTCGTGGCCAAGGTCGGCGTAGCGGTGGTCGGCTTCGCCGGGATGCTGTTCGTCGGCCCTGACGGGCATGTGACCACCATCTCGGTCGACCAGGCCTGGCGGCGCCGCCAAATCGGCACCCGCCTCATGCTGGCCCTGTCGCGCGAGGCGATCCAGCGGGGCGCCACCGCCCTCACCTTGGAGGTGCGGGCCACCAACGAGCCAGCCCAGGCCATGTATCGGCGCCTCGGCTATGCGCCGGCGGGGATCCGGCGCAACTACTACGCCGACATCGGTGAGGACGCCCTGGTGATGTGGGCCCACGACGTGGACACCCCGGATTACGCCCGTCGCCTCGACGCCCGCGAACGGTCGATCAGGGGTCGTACGATGATCGTCGGTCTCGATGGGTCGGGCGCCGATCCCGGTGATGCCCCGGAGACGGAGGAACCGTGAGCGGCACCCGGGTATTGGGAATCGAGACGTCGTGTGACGAGACGGCCGCGGCGGTGGTGGTCGATGCCCACCAGGTGCTGTCGTCGGTGGTGAGTAGCCAGGTCGAGCTCCACGCCCGCTTCGGTGGGGTCGTCCCCGAGATCGCCAGCCGGGCCCACGTGGAGCTGTTGACCCCGGTGGTGGCCCGCGCCCTGGTGGAAGCCGGCATCAGCGACGACCACGTGGATGCCGTGGGCGCCACCGTCGGCCCCGGCCTGGTCGGTGCCCTGTTGGTGGGGGTCAGTGCGGCCAAAGCCCTGGCGCTGGTGTGGGGGGTGCCCTTCGTGGCCGTGAACCACCTGGAGGCGCACCTGTACGCATGCTTCCTGGAAGAGCCTGACCTGGAACTGCCCATCGTGGTGATGCTGGTGTCGGGTGGTCACACCCTGCTGATCCTGATGGAGGGTCATGGCCGGTACCGGCTGCTGGGCTCGACGATCGACGACGCGGCCGGCGAAGCCTTCGACAAGGTGGCCCGCTTCCTGGGTCTCGGGTACCCGGGTGGACCTGCCATCGATCGCATCGCCCTGGCCGGCGACGCCGACGCCGTCGCCTTCCCCCGGGCCATCCTCGACGACGGCTACGACTTCTCCTTCAGCGGGGTGAAGACGGCCGTCGTCAACTACGTGCGCAAGCACCCCGACGTGTCGACCCCCGACGTCGCCGCCTCGTTCCAGGAGGCGGTGGTGGACGTGCTGGTCATCAAGGCGCGACGCGCGGCCGTGGCCCACGGGGCCAAGGGCCTGGCCTTGGCCGGGGGCGTGGCGGCCAACTCCCTGCTGCGCACCCGCGTCCTGGACGCGTGTCTGGCTGATGGGCTCCACCCCTTCCTGCCCAGCCGGGAGATGTGCACCGACAACGCCGCCATGGTGGCCGCTGCGGCCTGGTGGCGCCTCCAGCGCGACGGCCCCTCACCCCTCGATGTCGGCGCCTCCCCCAACCTGAGGTTGGAAACTCTCTGACGTCAGGTTGCCCCTTGCGGTTGCCTCGCGTATCGTTAGCACTCGACCAGTGAGAGTGCTAATGCCATACGGAGGCGCGCACAACATGAACGTTCAGCCCCTCGACGACCGCATCGTCGTCATGCCCAACGAGTCGGACGAAACCACCGCCAGCGGCTTGGTGATCCCTGATACCGCCAAGGAAAAGCCCCAGCAGGGCGAGGTCCTCGCGGTGGGCCCGGGCCGCCGCTCCGAGCAGACCGG
>DHIQ01000283.1:0-201 GCA_002403895.1 Candidatus Neomicrothrix sp. UBA4742 | reverse complement strand
AAGTACGGCGGCACCGAGATCACCATCGACGGCGAGGACGTGTTGATCCTCACCGCTCGCGACGTGCTGGCCACGGTCAAGAAGTAGGAGGCCCGATGCCCAAGATCCTGAAATTCGACGAGGACGCCCGACGCGCCCTCGAGGCGGGCGTGAACAAGCTCGCTGACGCGGTCAAAGTCACGCTCGGTCCGAAGGGCCGCA
>DHIQ01000113.1:2505-4947 GCA_002403895.1 Candidatus Neomicrothrix sp. UBA4742 | reverse complement strand
CCCCGGCTCGAGCGAGAAGCAGGTGGGGGCAAGCCCCCTGACGTGGCTCAAGCATCCGATGTCACATCTGCCCCGGCCGCTACCGGCGCACGCCGCAGCCCTGGACCCGTTGCCCGTGCCGATCCCCGTGGTGGCAGTCCGGGCCAAGACCAGATAGAACGACTGTTCTCGTGGCTCCGAGGTCGGCAACCGCCGCCCTGGCCCAGGGCGGCGCTGCTCGCTGGAGGGTCACGCCGAGCGGGTATCCGGTTTGGGGAACCCGGCGGCCTTCCACTCGGCATACGTCAGGTGGTGAACGGTGTCGTCTGGCGCCTGGGCGTAGATCGCTGCTCCACCGCTGATGTTGTAGTAGAGCGTTCCGTAGATGAAGCCCGCGACTCGCGGTGCTGGAGCGCCCGCGAGACTCCACTCCGCATTGGTGAGCGTGTGCCATTGCCAGGACGGCTCCTGCGGCCAGTAGGTCACCGCGTAGATCGTCGGGGACCACGTGTACTTCACGTAGGCCGAGCCAATCGTCGTAACCGGCGGGCTTCCCTTCGCCGTCCAGTCCGCGGTGGTGATCGCCGCGTGATCGGTCCACTTGTTCGACGTCAGCGAGAACTGACGGTAGATCTGCGCCGCATAGGCCTGCTTGACGTAGCGAAGCGAACTCACCTGCTGCAGCGGCTGGTCGACAGGGAAGAACCAGTTGGAGTACAGCGCCCAGTCAGACTGGAACTGCGAGCCTGACACGTCCTTGGACCCGGTCGAACCCACGATCCTGACCGAGGCGACCCGGCCACCCTCTGCGCCCAGCGCGTTCTGGGCGGTCACGAGCACCCGCTGGAACGTGCCCACGCTGTACTTGCTCGCGAGCGCTGGACCATCCAGCGTCTTCGTCCACGTGTGACGGGGTGACTGTGAGTCCCCCTCGTCCTTGATCGCTGGCCACAAACCGCCTGAGGCTGTCCAGCCACCGGTCGAGGATGAGAACTCCGTGCGGACGACAGCGTTGCTGGCGTTGAGGCGAACCTCACCAGTGGTGTTCTCGATCGCTTTGTCCGTGCGGCGGTCTTCGATCCGAACGTCCTGGTTCGCGGCTCCGCCGTAGACCTGGCATGAGGTGGTGTCACACGTCTTCGCGTAGGAGTAGCGGCTCTCGGCGTACGCATAGCTGCGCGCAGCCACGGCCTGCGCCTGGAGAGCAGCCATGCCCAGCCCACCCCGAGCGTCGCCCCAGCTGGCGGGCGACTCGCGCGGCACGACACCTCGAAGGTAGGACTCCATCGGCAGCGTGTTGACCAACCGCATAGAGGTGCCGTCCAGCACGGGGTTGAGCGTCCCGCGGTAGCTGCGGCCGTTGGCACAGACCTTCAGCATCTTGGTGACGTCTTCACCAGGGCTGACCACCGTTTTGACTGTTGCACTCGACATGGTCCAGGGGCCGAAGTTGTTCCCTGCAGCACACCCGTTGTATGTGGTGTAGACCTGCCACCCACTCCCAGATCGCACGATCCTCGCCGCTGAGCCTTCGGAACCTGCCCTTATCCGCAGCGAGCCGATCGTGAAATCCTGCTTAGAGGTGATCCACGAACCGGTCGACTTGAGTGGGTCAGCGGAGGCCTCCAGCGAGCTCAGCCGCACCGTGATGTTCGGGTTGCCGATCTTGCCGACCTTGGTCCCGCCGTAGTAGTGATCCAGGATCTTGGCGGACGACCAGCCCTGGTCCACCGCGTAGCCGTAGGCACCCCACTGGCCGAGCCCACGCCCGTGCCCCCACCCGTGGCCGACCAGCACCACTTGCGGGTTGACGGTGGCGGGAGATGCCACCCCGACACCGCCCAGGACGAGGCCCAGCACCAATGCGGCTGTCGACGCCACGCGGAATCTCATCTGTCCCACCCCTGGTCGTTGCGGATCCGGCACGTCCCCCGAAATAGGGAATCTCAATTCAATCAGTGTGGCTCACGCCGTGGCCAAGTCCTAGACACCCGTGGCGATGTCGGCGTTCTTCGCAGGCGCGATCACCCATGCTGCCTGGTCGCCGCGACCCTGCCTGTTGAGGCCCAGCGCCTGCTTCTCCCAACCCTGGAGCTGCGCCTTCGAGAAGGGTGAGCCGTCCGGTGCCACCATGACCGACTGACCGTCCATCAGCGGTATGCCGCGCAGGTACTGCTCGCTGCCCCAGAACTGGAAGCCCGTCGAGTCGTCATCGACCGAGACGACGTTGGCTCCAACCCGCTCGCAGAGGCTGTCCAACCCCGGCCTCGAGAGCACCACGAGGTGTCGAGGCGCGTCGAGCTGGACCCAAGCGGACTGATACGTCTCGAACGCGTGGCTCGAGGGGGTGGGCATCCGGATCAGGATCTTGCCGCCCGGCGCAAGGCATTTCAGTGCTTGACGAAGGCTGGTTTCGGGGTCGGGAACGTGCTCGAAGCTGTGGTGGAACATGATCAGGTCGTA
>DHIQ01000113.1:0-2377 GCA_002403895.1 Candidatus Neomicrothrix sp. UBA4742 | reverse complement strand
GTGGAACATGATCAGGTCGTAGCGATCCTCGATCTCGCTGAGGTCCTGCCTCCTCAGCCGTCCACCGGTGCTCAGGTCGCGTTCGCCGGACATGAACGGGTCCACGCCGGTCACGTCTGTTACGCCGGCCAGACCCAGGGCGAACACCAACATGCCCGAGCCGCATCCGACGTCGAGAACACGCGTGTTCTTTCCGTGAACCAGGCCTGCCTGTCGGATCGAGCGAAGGACTGAGACCATCGTCCGGAGCTGTCGTCGAGGAATGATCGTCGTGGCAGCGCCGGCGATCATGCCTCGACCCCACAGGACCGAGCCGATAACCAGCTGGGCGAACTGGCGAACGCCTGGGGCGCCCAAAGCTCGCTCAGGGTCCAGATCCACCGAGTAGTAGTTCGTCGGGTAGTAGGACCCCATGTCTTCGGGGATCGAGATCAGGGCGAGGGTGCCGCACGCGGCGCACACGGAGTAGTCGAACTCTTCCTTGATCCCGAACATGTTCTCGCGCACCACGATCCGGCCGGCCCCCGGGGCGCTGCAACATGCCGGACAATGCTGGGCGGAAGCAATGTCGGGCACGATGAAGAACCTACCTGATCAACTGCCGAGCGCCGCAACGTTGCCAGGCGGTCATTGTCGCGACGGACCGCCGTCCTGAAGTCGTCTGCGCAGGTCGGCCAGCGTGGCACTCACGCCCACCGGCAGCGGAGTGAGTGACCGCCGATCCAGGTTCGGCCAGACGACGGAACGCAAGCTCAGGTCGCGCGCCTGGAACTTGGCGGCGGGGGACGTCCCGACGACGATCCGGGGCGCCCGCTTGAAGATCCTGCGGGTCTCGCCCAGGACAGCCCCGATGGTTAGTGGACGAAGCGTGGCGAGGTTCTTGGTCACGACCAAGGCACCAGCCGTCGCCTCGGAGCATGAGCGGAGCTGTTCCAGCCCGTCGGCGATCATCTCTGCGCAGTCGGGCGCGAAGATGTAATCCCGCAGCGTGTCCAGTGACACGAAGATCGAAATGGGCTGCCCCGTGAGGCCTGCCCTGCATATCTGGGAGATCAGCCCCTGGGACTTCGCCAGGTTCTGTCCGGGTCCGTAGAGGTTGGCGATCCGGCCGATGAACACTGGTGTGCCGATGTCGGCGGCCCACTTCGTCAGGATCTGTTCCGCCTCCAGCTTGGCCTCCCCGTAGGGTGCCAGCGGTCGGACCTGCGAGTTCTCGTCATACGGCGGTGCACTGACTCCGGCGTAGACCGCGCCGGCGGAGGAGGCGAAGAAAAAGCCCCCTGCACTCGGGGTATCCGCCGCAGCCAGAACCTCGAGCGTGGTTCGCAGGTAGGTGTGCTCGATCGCGAGTGTGGCCTGATCCGCCCCAGTTACCCCCGCTCCCGCGGCCCATACCACCTGCCACGGTCCGCCGGTCGCCGCCTGGAGGAATTCACGGGCCTGTCGCCGGAGCACGGTCTCCGCGACCGCGTCACCCCACGGCACCGACTCGGTGGGTGACCACATTCGTGTACGTCTAGTGAGGGCCCCCTGCACGTGTTGGCCCAGCAACCCACCACGGCCGACGACCCATGACAGCGGCTGACCCTGTTTCACCGGCCGACCTGGCTCATCGGCGAGCGCGGGCCCGTCTTCCCAGCGCGCCGTCGGCCGGGTCACTGACGATGAGGTAGAGCGGTTTTCCCATGGCCATGTTGACGGCGACGCCGATGTACTCGGCGATCACGCCGAGGGAGAAGAGGATCGCACCTGTGCTCAGGAGCACCAGCACCACGATCGAGGTCCAGCCCTCCGGGATGCTGTTCGACGTCACGTGCGAGAGCAATATCCAGCCGGCGTACAGCACCCCCCCAACGGCCGACAAGACGCCCAGCCCGCTGACCAGCCGTAGGCCCCGAGTGCCGCTGGACAGGACCATTCGCCAGAAGTGGGACAACAGCCGTCGCATGGAATAGCCCGATGGCCTGTCACCCTCTTGACGCAGCCGCACCGGGCACACTGCTGGCTGGCGACAGACCCATCCCATGGCGACGTCGAGGTAGACCCCTGACCCCGCGTAAGCAGCGACACTGCGACCGACCTCGCCGAGCACCAGGCGATAGCTCTGGAACGAAACGACGGCCCCGCCGGAGAGAACTATGGCGAAGAACCATTTCACCAACCGCGAGGTGGCGTTACGGAAGAAACCATGTGGTGGGAGGTTGGTGGGCTCGGCATAGACCACCTGGGCATTCTCGCGCAGTGCCGTGTCGAGGAAGGCCGCGATGTCGGCCGGGTCATGCTGTCCATCCTCGTCGAGGGTCACCACCCAGTCACCGATGGACGATGACATGCCTGCGAGGGTGGCTGCATGCTGACCGAAGTTGCGGCTCAGCCA
>DHIQ01000011.1 GCA_002403895.1 Candidatus Neomicrothrix sp. UBA4742 | reverse complement strand
CGTCGCCCACGTGCTCCGCGCATCCTTCGCGACCTATCTGCTCCGTCATGGCGTGGCGGTGGAGGTCGTCAGGGACCTGATGGGCCACGAGTCGATCGCCACCACGAACGTCTACGCGTCGGTCGAGCCCGAGGAGCGCCGGAAGGCGGTGGATCTGCTGTGAGCTGGCCGCGGATCTACGTCTTCCGCGATGCGGAGGGCGAGCCGGGCGGCTGGTACGTCTCGGCCGAGTGCCTCGGGTGGCATGAGGCCGAAGACCTCGTGGGCCTCGTTCGCGATCCGGTGGCTTTCGAGGTCGAGTCGGTCCCGTCCGAGCTGGCCGGCGCGGTACAGGCCTGGCAGCGGGATGCTCGCCGAGTCGCCGAGGGCGCGGCGAGGGTGACGGATGCCGATTCTCTCGCCGAGGGCGAGACGGTGGAAAACCAGGTCTGGGTGTCTAATGAGTGAGGGGATGGTCCTCGCGGTGGACGTCGGGACGGATCGGATCGTCGCGACGATCCACGTCGGCGGTGTTCCGGTCGGCATCGCCACCGGACCTGACGGCGCCCCCTGGGTGGCCGCCCAAGGCTCGTAAGCGATCGCCGAACCTTCGTCTGGACGAGCGTGGTACTCGCCCTTCTCTACTCCGGAGCACTCCCGGGTCTGGCGTACACCCTCCCTCGTCGTGTACAACAGCCCCACCATGGCCACCGACTCCCGGATCGGCACCGAGCTGGCCGGCTACCGGATCGAGGGGGTGCTCGGCCGGGGCGGGATGGGCGTGGTGTATCTGGCCACCCACCTCCGCCTGGACCGCAAGGTGGCCCTCAAGATCCTGGCCCCCGACCTGGCCGAGGACGAACGGTTCCGGGACCGGTTCATCCGGGAGTCCCGGATCGCCGCCCGGATCGAGCACCCCAACATCATCCCGGTGTACGAGGCCGACGAGTCGGGCGGGGTGCTGTACATCGCCATGCGCTACGTGCGGGGGACCGACCTGAAGACCCTGATCGGGGAGGGAGGACGGCTGGCCCCGGCCCGGGCCATCGCGATCCTGGACCAGGTGGGCAGCGCCCTGGACGCCGCCCACGCCGACGGCCTGGTCCACCGTGACGTCAAGCCGGCCAACATCCTGATCGCTCCCGGCGCCGACAAGCGGGCCGAGCACGCCTACCTCTCGGACTTCGGGCTCACCAAACGGTCCTCGTCGGAGTCGGGGATCACCGCCACCGGGCAGTTCGTGGGGACCCTGGACTACGCCGCCCCCGAGCAGTTCGAAGGCGGGTCCCTGGACGGCCGGACCGACGTGTACTCCCTGGGATGCGTGCTGTACGAGTGCCTGACCGGAGCGGTGCCCTTCCAACGGGACCAGGACGCGGCCATGATGTTCGCCCACCTGCTGTCCCCGCCCCCCAAGGCCACCGAGGCGAACCCGGAGCTGCCGGTGGGGATCGACCCGGTCATCGCCACGGCCATGGCCAAGAAGCCCGAGGACCGCTACCAGAGCGCCGGGGCGCTGGTGGAGGGGGCCTCCTCTGCCCTGGGGGTGTCGACCTCACAGCTCTCGGGTCCGCTGCCCTCCATGCCAAGGCGGAGGCCCCGGTGGCTCCTCCCGGCCGGCGCCGCCGTGCTGGCCGCGGTCATCGCCGTGGTGGCCGTGCTGGCTTCCCGCGGCGGCGGGACCCCGACGCCAGGCCCCAGCTCCCATCCCAACACGGGCCCGCTGGCCATCGCCACCGACGCCGTCGCCCGCATCGACCCGAGGCGTTTCGTGTTGTCCCGGGTGGTGTCGCTGCCCGGCACGCCGACGGCCATCACCGCCGCGGACGGGGCGATCTGGGCCGCCGAGCAATCCGGAACCGTCTCCAAGGTCGATCCCAGCACGGGACGCGCGATCACCATCGGAGTTGGAGGGAGCCCGACCGCACTGACGGCGGCAACCGGCGTGATCTGGGCCTTCACCGCCACCGACGGCCCCATCGCCCCCATCGCAACGGCAGCAGGCAGCGTGGGAAAGGCCATCGAGCTCCCAACAGGGACCTTCCGGGGGATCGCCGTCGGGTACCGCGCGCTGTGGCTCGCCGGCACCGAGGGCAACCTGGCCCAAGGCCACCCGGTCGTTCCGGGCCTGTTCCGCATCGACCCCGACACGGGTGCGATCGCCCTGTACGTCCAGTTCGCGGTGTCAGACGCGTCCGTCGTCGTCGGTGAGGGATCCGTATGGGTCAATGACGGGAGCGGTGGCGTGGAGCGGGTCTCGCCGCAAGCGGCAGGGAACATCTCCCGGATCGAGCTCCCGGAAAGGGTGGTCGGACCGGTGTCGAACCCGATCGCTGTGGGAAGGGGCGGCGTGTGGGCGGCGACCCAGACGCTGATCTACCACATCGATGCGGCAACCGGTCAGGTGTTGAGGCGCATCACGCTGCCAGGGACCGCGATGGGCGTCGCGCTCACGACCGGCCGGGTTTGGGTCGCCTGCGGCAACGGCACAGTGACCGTGATCGACGCCGGCGCCGACACGATCGTGCGAACGATCCGGGTGGGAGGCCTGCCGGTGGGAATCACGGTCAGCCCTGATGGCGGCCTCTGGGTCGCCGCCCAGGGCTCGTGAGCGCTCGCCGAACCCTCGTCTGGACGAGTGTCGTACCCCCCTCCTATACTCCGAGGCACGGATGAGCATGACGAACGACGTTCGTTTCGGACCCCTTCCTTGAGCGCCGGCCGGCGCCGCCGTTCCCCCGAAGAGCTGGAGGTGATGAAGAGTCTCTGTTGAGCCACGCGTCAACGACAGGATCCGGGCGCCTGAGGTAAGGCTGGTCGGATCCGACGGATCGCAGATCGGGATCGTGAGCAGACTGCGAATGCTGCCTCGGCGCGGTCGAGGTCGGTCACTCGTTCGGCCTCGACCTGATCGGGGGTTCGAAACTCGCCCCGCTGCTCCAGCATCTTGCGCACCTTGTGCGTCATTCCCGTCGCGGGGTCGACCTGCGAGAGCTCGGCTGGGGCGGCCGCCTCCCTGTGCGGCCTTCTTTTCGCGATGTTCGTGTCCGTGGTCATGATGCTCCCTTCCTGATCACTCGGGCGGAACCATTCGGCT
>DHIQ01000079.1 GCA_002403895.1 Candidatus Neomicrothrix sp. UBA4742 | reverse complement strand
CCACTGATCAGAGGAGCAAGCCCCTCGTCACCGTTCGACTTGCATGTGTTAAGCACGACGCCAGCGTTCGTCCTGAGCCAGGATCAAACTCTCCATCGAAATCTCAGGACCGGTGACCATCCGCCGGCGAACCGACAGGTCATCACTCGCTCCCTCGATTGGAGAGCCGGGTTCGGAGGGGCTACCTCGTTCCCCGACTGGCACCAGAACAGACTGACTTACTTGTCCGTTTTTTGGTGCTTAATGCTTTTGTGTAAAGAACGGTCGCTGCAACAAGAGCAACCGACGCGCGGACGCATCAGCCTGGAAGCTCAAGTGAGGCAGCGATCGCCCGCACTAGCTTTTCGTCCTCTATTCCGTTTTCAAGGAGCACCAAGTCGAGAGTGGATGCACGCATCCGAGCTCGACGGCTCACTGGAGACCCACCGGAATGGGGCCCGCCCGGCAGAAGCTGCCGGGTGCTTCACCTGGAGGCCACGCGGGGCGTGCCTACGGTTTGAAGCGGAATGCCAACCTATCGGGGCGGTTCCGAGCCGTCAAACCCATGGTTTTCTGGTCTCGGATGCGCACCGGAGTGCGAAACCCCGCCTCAGTGGCGGAGGGACAACTTAACACGACACCCGGTCGATGCCAACTCAACCTCCGTCGATTTCTTCGACGCTCTCCTCGAGCAGCCCTGGTGGCCCGGCCGGTCAACCTGGTCTCTTGCTCAATCGACCTCGATCAGGGCGTAGCGCTTCTTTCCCCGCCGCACCAAGACGAACCGGTTGTGTAGGAGTCGGTCCGGGCCGATGCGGTCCTCGGCATCGCTGGGCTCGCCGTTGACGGTGAATTCCCCGGCGGCGAAGCCCTTGCGGGCGTCGCTCCTCGATTTGGCCAGCCCGGTGGCCATCACCATCTCCAGCGCCTCGACCCCCCCGTCGTGGCGCACTCCCGGCAACGGGGCGACGGTCAGCTCGTGGGCCAACATGGCCCACGTTTCGGCATCGGCGCCCTGCGGGTCGCCCCCGAAGAGCACCTCCGACGCCGCCGCCGCCGCCCGGGCCTTGTCGACGCCGTGCACCAGCGCGGTCACCTCGGCGGCCAGACGGCGCTGGCCCTCGCGCTGCTCCGGGGCGACGGCGTGGGCCGCGGCAACCCTCATGCCTTCGTCCACCGGCAGCAACGTCATCTGCAGCAGGAACCGCTCGACGTCGCGGTCATCCACGTTCATCCAGTATTGGTAGAAGGCATAGGGCGACGTGCGCTCCGCGTCGAGCCACACAGCGCCGTCCGCGCTCTTGCCGAACTTCTGGCCGTCGGAGCGCAGCAGCAGCGGGAAACTCAGTCCGTGCACGTGGGTACCGGTCCGGCGGCGGATGAGGTCGATCCCGGCGGTGATATTCCCCCACTGGTCGGACCCCCCGATCTGGAGGTCACACCCCTCGTGCTCGTGCAGCCAGAGGTAGTCGTTGGCCTGCAGCAGCATGTAACTGAACTCGGCGAAGGAAATGCCACCCTCCCCGTCTATCCGACTGCGGACGGATTCCTTGCCCAGCATGGCGTTGACGGTGAAGTGCTTGCCCACGTCTCGCAGGAAATCGAGCATGGAGATGGGGGCGGTCCAGGTCCGGTTGTCCACCAACCACGCGCGGCTGGGACCGGGACTGAAATCGAGCACCCGCCGGAGTTGCTCGGTGATGGCCTCGAGGTTGTCCCGCAAGACGTCGTCGTCGAGCAGGTTCCGCTCGTCGGAACGCCCGCTCGGGTCGCCGATCATCCCGGTCGCTCCCCCGGCCAGCGCAATGGGTCGATGGCCGGCGTCCCGGAAGCGCCGCAACACGAGCAGGGGGACCAGGTTGCCCACATGAAGGCTGTCAGCCGTCGGGTCGAACCCCGAATACAGGGTGACGGGCCCCGCCCCGAGCCGTGCTCGCAGGGCGATCTCATCGGTGGAGTCGTGGATCAACCCGCGAGCGGCCAGGTCGTCGAGGATGGAGGCGTCGGTCATCCGGTCACGTTCGTTCGCCCGACCGATGCCGTCAACTCTGATTGCGTTGTCCCCCACGGGAGGCATGTGGGGCCCGGTTGGCCTCCGGCGATCGGGAAGGGCACAGTGGTCGCCATGGCCTCGCCTCAGACCGTGGAACCCGACTGGGCCAAGCCCGGGCCCAAGAGCAAGGGCCGCACTCTCCTGCGGGCGGTGTTGGCGGTCGGCTGCGTCCTCATGGTGCTCATGTGGATCGGTATCTTCACCGACTATTTCGCCAAGACCGCTCCCGGCACCCTCGATGACCGGACGTTCCCCGATGCCGCCCAACCGATCTGCACAACCGCCAAGACGAAGCTCGACGGTCTGAAGAAGGCGTTCGAGACCACCGACCATGGGGACCGGGCCAATGAGGTGGCCAAGTCGAACGTGATCCTGCGAGACATGCTCGACCAACTCCGGGCCATTGCGCCGACGGCAGACCGTGACGGGAAGATGACCCAGGAATGGCTCGGTGACTGGAGCACCTACGTCGGCAACCGGGAGGACTACGTCAATCGGCTGCGGGTCGACGAGACGGCCCGGTTCCTCGAGAGCCCCAAGAGCAGCGCCACCGAGCAGGTCAGCAAGCCCATCGATCGCTTCGCCTACGTGAACGACATGGAGTCGTGCAACACGCCGGAAGACATGGCCTGAGCCACGACTGTGGTGTCGCTGAGCCCCCCGAGCCCCCCGAGCCTCCCTGAATCAGCGTAGGAAGCGGTCGTTCCGGCGACCGTTTTCTACGTCAGTTCGGGGCGTTTCGTCGGGTCGGGTGAGACGGGTCAGCGGGTGAGGTGACGGGCGAGCTCGAGCCCGCGTGCCGCCATCCGCACCGTCCCCAGGTCGGCCTCCAGGATGGGGAGCTGGTCGAGGGTGACCCATCGCAGGCCTTCCGACTCGTGATTGCCCCGGACCGCCGCCCCCGCGGGGGCCAGCACCAGGAATCGGGTGTCGAGGTGCAGGTGGTCGGGTTCACCGGCCGCATGAAACTCGTGGATGTCGAGGTCGATCGCCGGACAGACCACCCGAAGGCCGTCGATGCCCGTCTCCTCGGTCGCTTCCCGGAGGGCGACCGCCGCGAGATTGGCGTCGCCATCGACATGGCCACCCGGCTGGAGCCAGCGCCGCACCTTGGCGTGGAAGAGGACGAGCACGTGTTCTGCGTCGGCATCGGCCACCAGTGCGGAGCCCGTCAGGTGGCCGTCGCGGCACGAACGCCAGAGCGCGTCGGGGTGGCACGCCAGAAACTCGAGCATGCGTTGGCGGGTGGCCGCCTGTTCGTCGTCGGACGGCTGATAGGTGGCGAGCTCGGCCACCGCGTCAAGCAGATCGGACCGAGCCGCCAGCGCGGGGTCGCCCCCGGTGAGGATCTGGATCACTGCGGCCTCGACACGTTGGGATCGCCGGGCACGAACCACCGCCACCGAACGTCGACGGCCACGCTCAGGCCGATGCGCGGGCTCCGGCCGGGGCGGCGCGGTGGTGGGGTGCCGTCGTCGACGATGGTCACGGGTTGATCCTCGTCCACCAGGTCGCGTCCGTCGAACGAGCGGTCGATACCGAACGCCTGGCACAGCTTGGCGGGACCGCTGCACAGGTCACGGTCGCGCCGGGCCACGGGGCGCATTGCGTACATGGAGTCGAGTCCCGCGAGGGGTGCACCGGCCCGCAACAGCACCGCCGACGAGGACCCAGCGGGGCTGCACACCGCGTTGGCGCACCAGTGCATTCCGTAGGCGAAGTAGACGTAGAGGCTGCCCGGCGGGCCGAACATGGTGGCGTTGCGGGCCGTCTGGCCCCGGTAGGCGTGACTGGCCGGGTCGTCGGCTCCGGCGTAGGCCTCGACTTCGACGATTCGGGCGGCCCGGACCCCGACCACCAGCACCTTGTTCAGCAATGCAGGGGCCACCACCCGACTGGGGCGGGCGTAAAAGGACCGGGCCAGCGGAGTCCCAGGTACCGGACGGTCAGGAATCACCCGGCTCCCCCAGGTGACGGCGGATGAGGTCGGGAGCGGCCACCGGCCGGTTGGTACCGGGCTCGATGCCCACGTAGACGATGAGGGCATGCAGCACGGCCCGCTCCCCCACGTGTACCCGGTGGGTGATGTCGAACGAGGTGGTGCCCCAGCGGGCCACACTGGAATCGATCTCGAGGACGTCGCCCAGCCCGGCGGGGCCGTCCCACTCGAGTTCGGCCCGCTTCACCATGAGATCCCAGCCGAAGGTCTCGAAGTTGGTGTCGAGGCTCCGCATCCAGTGGTCCATGGCATCGTCCAGGTAGGCCAGGTAATGCGCGTTGAAGATCACCTGTTGCAGGTCCACCTCGCCGTAGCGGACCGGAATCTCGTGGTGATGACCCATACGCGGTCAGCCCTCCGACACGCGCGCCCGGTCGGCGGCTAGCTGGGCCTTGAAGCGGACCAGCTGCGCGCTCACGGCCTCGGGCCCGGCCCCGCCCCGGGTGGTGCGACGCAGGACCGACGCCCCCGGGGCGAGCAAGGGCACGGCGGCCGCTCCCAGGTCGGGATGAGCCACCACCAGCTCCACCAGTGATTGGTCCCCTTCGAGCGAGGCGCGCACCAGGCCACCGACGATGGCGTGGGCGTCGCGGAAAGGCATGCCCGCGCTGACGAGGTACTCCGCCAGGTCGGTGGCTGAAGCCGAGGGGCTATCGGCGGCGGCGGCCATGGCCTCGGTCACGAAGGTAGAGCTGGCCAGGAGGCCACTCATGGCTGCCAGGGCCAATGAGAGCTGGTCGAGCGCGTCGAAAAGCGGCTCCTTGTCCTCCTGCAGG
>DHIQ01000201.1 GCA_002403895.1 Candidatus Neomicrothrix sp. UBA4742 | reverse complement strand
AGGTCGCCCGACACTCCGGCTCCGCCCCACACCTGGATGGCCCGGTCGACGACGCGGTGGTAGGCCGCCGGCACGAACAGCTTGATCGCGGAGATGTCGGTGCGGGCATCGCCGCCATTCGCCATAACCTCCGCGCAGTGAATGGTCATCAGCCGCGCCGCCTGGACATCGATATAGGAATCCGCGATGAAGCCCTGGATGAACTGCTTCGTCTCGAGGAGCCCACCGTGCACTTCGCGGCTCATAGACCGTTCGACCATTAGGTCAAACGCGCGGCACATCTGTCCGATCGAGTTCATGCAGTGGTATACGCGTCCCGCTCCGAGTCGATCTTGAGCCGCCTGGTGGCCGCTGCCGCGGCTACCGAGTTGGTTCTCCAACGGGACACGCACGTTGTCATAAATGATCTCGCAGTGGTCAGAGTCCTGACCCCACACGTTGATGGCTCGGACGACGTTCACGCCCGGTGTGGCTCGCGGGACGATGATCTGGGTCATGCGCGAGTTGCGGTCGCCGGTACCATCACCCTCCTCGGTGCGGCACATGACGATGAAGAAGTCGGCCCGCTTGCCGTTCGACGTGAACCACTTGTGGCCGTTGATCACCCACTCGTCACCGTCTCGCCGCGCGGTCGTCTGCAACGAGCGAGGATCCGAGCCGGCCGCGTCGGGCTCGGTCATCGAGAAACCTGACTCGAGCTTCCCCTCGATGGAGGGGATGAGCCACTTCTGCTTCTGCTCCTCGGTGCCGTACTTCACGAGGATCGACTGATTCCCCGAGTTGGGGGCGACCACGCCGAACAGCGATGCGGCGCCGACTGCGTAGGCGAGCACCTCGTTCATGTACGCGTGCTCGAGGAAGTCGAGGCCGGCCCCGCCGTACTCCTCCGGGAGGTGCGGTGCCCACAACCCCGCCTGCCTCACCCGCTCCTTGATGTGCTCCCGCAGGTGACGCGACTCCTCGCGGTCGGCTTCGGTGAAGTGCTGTCCCGATCGCCAGCCCCACAACATGTTCTCGTTGGGGAGGATCTCGTCGTTCACGATCCGGGCGGTGAGTTGGCGGATCTCGTTGATCCGGTCCGAAACGGTGGAGATGGGCTCAACGTTCATGCGCATGGACGACTCCTTGCTCACCGGCCACCTCGGCTGAAGAGGCCGGGCCTACCGGAGAAGTTAGTGCCGTGTGATCACCACGAGGCCGAGGGCTCTCGGGTCTCCGATGGCCGTTCCGCCAACGCCCCAGAACCGCGGCCGTCCATCGCTGAACGCACGTCACGGAAGAGACAAACGGGGACATGATCCCGACTCCACAGTCCCGGCAATGGGCCGTCGTCCTCACCGATATTGCCGAATCGGCCACGCCCGTGTTCTCTCGCTTCAGGACGCGGACCGCCCACTGACCTCAGAGGCGGGCCTGGATCTCCGTCCAGAGCTCCCCGTAGGCCACCGCCGAGCGGGAACGCGGGGCGAAGGCGGGCAAGGGGGCTCGGTTCACTCCCATGCGCTCGATGTCGCTCGCCGACGGGATTCGGGTGTCGAGCACATCGCGCCGGTCCTCCCCGACCTTTTCCACCAGTTCACGGTGCAGGTTTTTGCGATTGTCGACCATGGAGAAGAAGGCCAGGACTTGTTGCTTCTTGCGGCCGGGATGATCCGCCAAGAACGCGTCTAACTGGTCGAAGGTACGGAGGGACAACGTGGTGGGGATGAGCGGCACGAGGAGCGCGTTGGCTGCCCGGAAGACGTTTTCGCTCACCAGCGAGATGCTGGGCGGGCAATCGAGGAAGACGTAGTCGTACTGCTTGGCCAGCGGTCGGACCAGGAGATCGATCCGCCGGGTGCGCTTCTTGGCCTCGCCCAATTCGAGATCCAACTTCCGGTAGGAGAGGTCCGCCGGGATGAGGTCCAGGTTGTCGTAGTCGGTGCCCTTGATGGCCCGGTCGAGGGCGCGGCGGCCGGTGATCAGGGCCTCACTGCCCCCCTTCACCTTGGGCTTGACCCGGAAGTAGAAGCTGGCGGCGCCCTGGGGGTCGAGATCCCACACGAGCGTACGGGCGCCCTCAGCGGCGGCCAGGTAGGCCAGGTTCACGGCCGTCGCCGTCTTCCCCACCCCGCCCTTGATGTTGTAGGTGGCCAGCACCTTCATGGCTCGACGCGCATCGTTGATGGCTCCTCGGGGGCAATGGAATCAGGATGAGCGGACGTCGGTCGGGCAAACAGGTGACGGAAGTGGGTCCGCTGATCATGGCGGTCGAAACGCTCGAAGCGCTCAGCGAACTGCTCCCGGGCGTGGCGTTCCTGCTCATCGAGCTGCTCGATGAGGTAACCCATGGCCATGAGGGTGGCCGCCACCTCGGGGCCCTGCTCGCTGGCCAGGGCTTCGCCGAACTCCCGCAGCGAGCCTTTCTGCACCTCGCAGTCCTGGAACTCGCCAAGGACTTCCTGCACCCCTTTGAGCTCCTTGACCAACGGCGCCAGCTCGCCCGCCGGGAACACACTGCCGAAGCACTCGAGGGCGTAGCGCAGCTTCTTGGCGTCCTTGCGAAGATCATGGAGTACCTCGGGCGGTGAATCCGGGGTGATGCGGCGCCCGTCCTTGACCAGGCTGCGATAGGCCTTCCAGGTCCGGGAGGCGGCAAACGTCAGGGCCGGCTCGGCGGCCTCAGGGGCCAGCACGGGATCGCCGGCGCCCGGCTCGGCGCCCGGATCGGCCATCCAGCGTCGGATCTGATCCATCAGCGCCCGGTGGCGAGGCGAATCCAGCTCGGCCACGAGTTGACCGTGGGCTTGGCCTTGGTGGTCGACCAGAAACGCCTGCAGCGGACGGAGATCAGGCCGGATCGCCGATGGGAGCAACGCCTCGAAGTCGGGATAGGTCAGCACATACACGTCGAGATCCCGCGTCGGCGTCGTGATGTCTCCCAGCCACTTGAACTCGACCTGCAAATGATCGAGCAACGCGGGGGCCAGAACGCCCTTGGCCATGCCCAGCACCGACCGGGCCCGGCGAACGGCGACGCGGTAGTCGTGCAGGAACTCCGAGTCGGTGTCGGCCCGGGTGCCGGGCTCGTTGACCATCATGGTCTCGACCAGGGCGCGGACAACGGTGCCCACCGCGTCGAGCGCAGTCGCGTGAGGGTCGAGGCGCACCTTGAGCTTGGAGCTGTAGTCACCAGGGGTGAGCCCGACCAGGGCCAACGCCTGGTCGACAACATCACGATCGACGGGACGCAGCACCACCTGGGCGGCCAGCAGCTCCGTGATCCGGTCGGCGGCGCGGGGGTAGCCCCGCACCGGTTGGACTTCGACGGTGGGGGCCAGCGCCTGGTTCGGGCCACCGTCGGGCCGGACCACCGTGGCCTGGTCCAGCATTACCCGAGCCTCGGTCTTCCCTTCGCCGTCGACGAGACGAAGCGCGCACCGCTTACAGCGCACCGTCACCAAGGGGAGCAGGGCGCGCATCTCGACGATGGCGGCCAAACGAGCAGTCGTGGGTGCGTCCGGGAGATCCCACACGAAGGTCGGCACCCGGTCGACGGCCAAGCGCCCCAGCACCTCTCCCGTCTCGGTCGAGCGCCACACCAACCACGACTCGACCGGGCGGCGCGACCGGCCCCGGGACGTCCGGTCCAACTCGAGCAGGCCGCCCGCGCCATGCACTCGCCAGTCGAACGTGTCGTAGATCGTCCGCTCGAGCAGCTGGTCCGGCTCGCGCTCGAAAGGTGCCCGCTGCTCGAGGCCCGATATGAGGTTCATGATGTCGCTACCGTCCTCGACGGCGAATCGGCGCAACTCGCTCAACGCAGCAGGGGTCCTCTCGTGCCCGTGCGGACCAGCCGGCGGTCCGGGCCGTCAGGCTAGTGCCCCGGCCCGCGCCGGTCGCGAGCGACACCTGGACGCCCAAAATGCTCGCCACCGGGCCATCGGGCGGTGATCAGGCCGGCGACACCTCGACCCGTGCATCGTTGAAGCAGGCACCATCGGCCAGGTCGTTGAGGGTGTCAGGGGCAAATACGTTCGCGGTGAACCCTCCACCGACCGACCGACGCCACAGACCCTTGGGCATGGACGCCACCCCGGGCCGAAGATCTGCGTCGATCACGAGGGCCACCGTGACCTCCCCCTCGTTGCTCCACACCCGGACCTGCTGGCCGTCGGCCAGACGACGCCCTGCCGCGTCGTCGGGATGCACGTGGATGGCGGGCGCCGGGCCGTCGGTGTCGCCGAAGATCGAATTGATGGTCTTGGCCGTGGCCGGTGTGACCAAGGTGAGCGGCAGCTCGGACTCGAGCTCGACGTAGTGGGGGACCCGGGCCACGCCGTGGGCCAGCGCGCCCTCGCTGGCCACCAGGTGAGCGCGGCCCTCGGGGTGGTCGGGCCAGACGTCGCGGAACTGCACGGCGCTGCCCGGCGACTGGGTGCTCACTGCGGCCGGTACGCCATCGGGAAGGACCAGCGCCAGCATCCGCTCCGGCGCCGGGTCGAACGCCTCGCCGGGACCGGCGGCGAAGCCACACCGCGCGGCCAGGCCCGCGTTCAGTTCGTCGTTGGTCCGG
>DHIQ01000267.1 GCA_002403895.1 Candidatus Neomicrothrix sp. UBA4742 | reverse complement strand
CGCACTCCTCGCAGAACTTCGAACCGTCGCGATTCTCGTGGCCGCACGAGGGGCAGGTGAGCACGACGTGGAGTCTACGGAGCCGACCCGTCGAGCGGAAGCGTCCGTCTGCGCGCCTTGCGAGTCTCAACGCGATTTCGAGCGCGGTAGGCCCGTTGCTTGTGTGAGCCGCCACGTATCGCTGTCGCCCCGACACCGTCTCTCCGCACCCGCATCCGCACAGCCTCGGCTCGTACCGGCCGATGGGACCCAGGCAACCGTCACGTGCTCAGCCGGGTGGCCTTCGCCGCAGCCCTGGTGGCCGCACCCGTCATTCGTCATGGAGTGCACCAACCGGTTGTCTCTAGGACAAGTACAGGATCGCGCTCATGCGCGACGGAGGGCCTTGCCGGTTGAGCGCGTCATCCGCTTGGGGACGTCCACTCCGTGCTCATCCCCAACTGAGACAAGCCGATGCGAAACGGCGGCTCATCCGTCCCCCCGGTGGTCATGCCCCACTTCTGCCCTCGGCAGGGACGCGAGCCATGTCGCCAGCTCATCCCTGTACAGCCTGATCTGCCTCCCCATCCTGTGCGCCGGGACCTGGCCCATCCTCGTCAGCTGGCGCAGGTAGAGAGGGCTCAGGCCGAGCAGCTCCGCGGCCTGGGTCACGTTCATGACCGGCGGGTAGTCGCTCAGATCGGGTTTCACGAGCAGCACCACCTATCGTCGCACTGGGCGCGCTTGTTCTCCTGAGCCGCGCCTAGCGTCATCCGGGCATTACTGGGACGTGCCGGCTTGGGCGCGCCGACGGATGAGCATGGCGGCGGCCTGTTCGCCTCCGACTCCGCTTAGCCCACCTCGGCGGGCTCACTGTTTGCGCCCTTGAGGGTGATGACCTCGGCTTCCTCGTGCTCATTGGCAGCGCGGTACAGGGCGTCGAGCCGGTCCGCCGCGTCCTCGTGCAGCGTCTCGAAGAGGTGGCCGTAGGTCCCGAGCGTGACCTCGATGCTCGAGTGGCCCAGCATGTCCTGGATCTTCTTGGCGTGCCAGCCCGCCTCGATCGCAAGCGCCACCGCCGTGTGCCGAAGGTCGTGAGGGCGGACGCCGGGAGGAAGCTTGGCGCGGAAGGCGGCCGGCTTGAAGACTCGCTGGCGGAACACGCTCTGCCGGATGGGTGCCCCACGCTCCCCGCTGAAGACGAGCGCGTCGGGATCCTTGGGGTTGGAGAACTCGGCCAGGTGCTCGGCGAGCATCTCTGCCAGAAACCGTGGGAGGGTCAGCCCTCGGTTCTGCTTGGTTTTCGTGGGGCCCATGCTGAGGTGACCACCGACTTCCTTCGAAGCCTCCACGACCAGCACCTGGCGCTTCATGAGATCCACGTTCCTCACCCGCAGCGCGGCTGCTTCGCCGATGCGAGCCCCTGTGTAGGCAAGGAAGTAGATCAGGCACTTGTATCGGTCAGGAACCTCGTCCGCGAGAGCCCGGACCTGTGCATGGTCGAGGAACCGCATCTCCTTCGGCTGGCCCTTCGGGACCTTGATGCGGGCGGCCGGGTTCGACGGGATCCTTCCCTCCTCGACCGCCACCGAGAGGATGCGCCGTAGGAGCCGGTGGACGCTGTTGATGCTCGGCTCCCCAACACCGTCGTCCTTGAGGTCTGCCAGGAAGGTCTTGATGCGAGCGTTCGTCAGAGCCCGCAGCTGGACGTTCCCGAGCTTGGGCAGGATATAGAGGCGGGCCTGCATCCGGTAGAGGGCCTCCGTGGAGGGAGCAGGAGGCGGAGAAGTCCGGATGAAGTGCTCCCAGAACGCCCGAAGGGTGACCTTCGAGAGCGCAGGATCACGGTAGGTCCCCGCGTTCTTCTGTTCCTCGACCGAGTGGAGTCGATCGAGGGCCAGCTTCTTCTTGCGGAAGGTCTCGCTCTTGACCCGGCCGGAGGGATCTCGCCAGGAGAGCTTGTATGAAGTTCCGCCGTCCGAGCGCTTCTTCTCGACGATCCAGGCCATTCCGTCAGCTCCGCCTTGTGCCGGCTTTTCACCCTGGACGATACCAGCGTTGCTGCCCAGCTGCTGCCCTCAGGGTTCAGGACGTCGGATTCGGCTAGTCCCGTAGGGTCTGACCTGCACTTTCTCTGTCGGGGCGGGCGGATTCGAACCGCCGACCTCCTGCTCCCAAAGCAGGCGCGCTCACCAAGCTGCGCTACGCCCCGGTCTACCTGCGGAAACGCTCCTGAGGGTTGACGCACACCGCCCGCACAGCGCATAATCCGGTTGTCTTCGAGGCACCGGCCGGACGGCCTGACCGCTTGCCGCGGGGGCAGGAGGTCACCATGGAGCGCTCCACCATCACGATGCCCATGATAGGCGACGTCCCGGCCCTAGCCGCGTCGTTCGCCCGTCACCTTCGCGCTTCTAACCTCTCCCCTAAGACGGTCGAGACCTACGGCGACGCATGCGACCAGTTCGCCCGGTTCCTCCTCGATCGGGGGATGCCGACCGATGTCGCGAGCATCCGTCGCGAGCACGTCGAGACGTTCGTGGAGGACCTGCTCGCTCGGTGGAAGCCCGCCACGGCCTCCAACCGGTTCCGGGCATTGCAGCAGTTCTTCCGGTTCCTGGTCGACGAAGGCGAACTGACGGAGTCGCCGATGGCCAGGATGCGCCCCCCGAAGATCCCCGAGACACCGCCGGCCATCCTGCGCGACAAGGACGTCAAGGGGCTGCTCGACGCATGCAGCGGTGGCGAGTTCGATGACCGGCGAGACACGGCGATCATCCGCGTTCTGTACGACACGGGTTGCCGCCTTGCGGAGCTCCGCGGGCTCAGGTGGACCCCCGGCGACCCCGAGACACACGACGTCGACCTCGATGGCCAGGTGCTCCGGGTCACCGGCAAGGGCCGGCGTGGGCGCATCCTGCCGATCGGGGCCAAGACCGTGAAGGCCCTCGACAGGTACACCCGCCGTCGCCAGCAGCACCCTCAGGCCGCTCTGCCGGCTCTCTGGCTGGGCCTGAGAGGGCCAATGGGAGATTCGGGGATCCAACAGATGCTTCGGCGCCGGGCGCGGGAGGCCAATCTTGATCCACGACAGGTTCACCCCCACGTCTTTCGTCATGGGTTCGCCCATGCCTGGCTCGCCAGCGGGGGCAGCGAGGGCGACCTGCTGGAGATCGCGGGTTGGCGAACGAGGGAGATGCTGACCCGTTACGCCGCGTCGACGCGGGCCGAGCGGGCGGTCGCAGCCCACCGCCGACTGTCCCCGGGTGATCGACTGTGAGAACACGCGTCCTGATCCTCGTCTGCAAAGCGCACCGGCGCCGCATCGGAGTGATAGTCGAGACTAATGGAAGGCTCGACAGCGACGGCGGCGAGGCGCTCCACACCCCCACTGGAACCCGGTCCTTCCTGTTCCCGTGCCAAGATCACGGAATGATGATTGCGTTCGAGACGGCCATTCGGCGCGCGCTGACTACCGGCCAGAAGGCTCTCGAGTTGGAGCGCCTCGCGCCCACGTTCCGAGCTTCCAGGATGAAGGATGGGAAAGCCCCAGGAGCGCTGGACTAGTGGGGTATAATGCTCGGGAAGACGATCACATGGCCCTCCGGTCTGACGGGAACGTGTCGGAGCCGCACGGAAAGACCGACACGAAGTAGGTCGCGAACTGGGGCTTTGCGACTCCACCGAGGAGGTGGCGTCGTTGGGCCTTTCTCTTTCTCCGGCAGAGCGGTCGATGCGGGCACGCATCGGGGGCCTGTCCCTTCACTCGCAGTACGACTCCCGAGAGCTGACCAAGCCCGCCCGGACGGCCGCGTTGGCCCGGTTCGACCGGGAGGTTGACCCCGAGGGCATCTTGCCCGAGGCCGAACGAGCCCGCCGCTCCGAGCTTGCCCGGAAGGCCTACTTCGCAAAGCTCGCTCTCAAGTCCGCGAAGGTCCGGCGTGCTCGCAAGGCGGCGACACCATGAAACTGGGGCCCCAGCTCACCGCCGAGACCCCAGAGGACCGCCGCCACGACGATCGAACCAAGTCTACCCGAACGCGCTGGTCGATCTGGGACCTCTGCCCGGCCGGTCGGGGTCGGTTCGCGTGCCGCTGCTCCGCCCGAGACACCCTGTGCCCGATCGCCCTCCCCGAACGGAGAGCGTCATGACCGACGAGACGCGCTTCTGCTGGTGCGGCACCACGTACCAGCCCGACGGCCTCTGCGCCCAAGGCCATCCCCGGGCCGAGGGCAATGGGAAGGTGGAGGTTCCCTATACCCCCCCGGAAACCTCTGCAACCGTGCAACCGGGCCGGGGCGACGTGCCAGAAATGGCCCGTGAGCAGGACATCCTCGGCCGGTTCCTGGTCGACGCGCACCGTGAGGGCGTCGTAGGCGAGGACACCCTCATTGCAACCGAGTACCTTGCGATTACCTCCCGGCTCCTCGACAAGCCGGTTTCCGTGGTGGTGAAGGGGCCGAGCTCGGCAGGGAAGTCGCACTGCACCCAGAAGACGTGCCGGTTCTTCCCTTCGAAGGCGACGCTCCCTTTCACCGGGATGTCCGAAAAGGCGCTGCTGTTCTCCGACAAGAGCTTCGAGCACCGGACCCTCGTGATCTACGAGGCGGGAGCGCTGCGGGAACGGGCAGAGAAGCAGTCGGGTGACCAGACTGCCTATTACGTTCGAAGCCTCGTGAGCGAGGGCGAGACCCACTACGAGATGACGGTGAAGACCAAGGACGGCGGCTGGTCGACCAGGCGGTTTGAGAAGCGCGGCCCGACGAACGTGATCATCACGACGACCGCAATCTCGCTCCACAACGAGAACGAGACGCGGATGCTCTCGATCCCGACGAACGACAGCCCCGGCCAGACCAGGAGCGTCCTTCGGGCCCTGGCCGAGGAGGCGAACCACCCGGTCGACCTGCGGCGATGGCACGACCTGCAGGACTGGTTGTGGCAGCAGGACAACAGGGTCACCGTCCCGTTCGCTCGCTACCTGGCCGAGAACATCCCGCCCGTGGCGGTTCGACTTCGCCGCGACTTCGCCGCCGTGCTCTCGCTGATCAAGGCCCACGCCGTCCTGCACCAGGCCAATCGGGACCGGGACGACAACGGCCGCATCATCGCCACGCCGGCCGATTACGACGCCGTCCGGGCCCGGATCCTGGACGTCGTCTCCCAGGGGATCGGGGCCACCATCTCGCCCACGATCAGGGAGACGGTGGCCGTGGTCGCGGAGGACGAGACCTCGGCCACGGAGCTCGGCCGGAGGCTCGGCATCGACAAGTCCGCGGCGTACCGCCGGCTCCAGGTCGCCATGCAGGCCGGCTACGTGGTGAACAACGAGGATCGCCGGGGCCGGCAGGGTCGATACGTAGTGGGTGAGCCTCTGCCCGATGACCTGGTGATCCTGCCCCTGCTGCAACCGCACAACCAGGAGGAGGACGAAACCGCAGGTCAAGGCGACGGTTGCACGGTTGCAGCGGGTTCCGAGGGTGACCCACCGCTTGAGGGTCTAGACGTTACGGGTCTAGACGTTACGTCTGAACCCTCTACCGCCAGCGCAGAAGTCAAGGCCACCGACATCGCCACCGAGATCGACCGGCTGTACCGCGGCGGGAACAACCCCCACGAGATCGCCCGCGCCTTGAACGCCTGGGACCTCAAGGACCCCAAGGGCCACGCCTGGACGGCCGCGAAGGTCGAACCTCTCTTGGGGGTGGTGGGATGAGCCCCGGCGCCGGCTGGACGTGTGACTGTCCCGCCTTCGGTCGCTGCTCCCACCTGCTCGCCCTCATGCGCGTGGTGCTGGTCCCGGCCCCGAGGCAATGGGCGGAGGCGGCGACGTGAGCACCGAGCCAACCTACCGAACGTGCGGGGCGCGCGGCCTGGTGTGGGACCACGGTGAGCCGGCCGGCCCACTCCGTGCCGTCCCGCTCGGGTGGTGCTGGTGGCACGACGTGGAGCGGCAGATGTCGAACGGCGGGCTACCCGTCGCAGAGATCCGAACCGGCGTGCTCGACCAGATCCTTGCGGCG
>DHIQ01000043.1:577-2872 GCA_002403895.1 Candidatus Neomicrothrix sp. UBA4742 | reverse complement strand
CCGGACACGATGGCGCCGGCGTGACCCATCTTCTTGCCGGCGGGGGCGGTGACCCCGGCGACGTAAGCGGACACCGGTTTGGTCATCTTGGTGGCGATGAACTCAGCCGCGTCCTCTTCGCCTGAACCACCGATCTCACCGATGAGCATGACCGCCTTGGTGTCGGGGTCGGCCTCGAATCGTTCGAGACAGTCGATGAACGTCGTGCCCGGGACAGGATCACCACCGATACCCGCGCAGGTGGTGACCCCGATGTCTTGCAGCTTGAGCTCGTGGAGCGCCTGGTACGTGAGGGTGCCCGAACGGCTCACGATGCCCACCGGACCACCGGGCTTGGCGATCTCACCGGCGGTGATGCCGATGTTGCACTGGCCGGGGCTGATGATGCCGGGACAATTGGGACCGAGCAGCTGCACCTGCGGGAAATCTCGCTTGAGCTTGTTGTAGAACCACGCCTCGTCCTGGGCGGGCACCCCTTCGGTGATGACCACGATGAACTCGATGCCGCCCTCGGCCGCCTCCATCACCGCCGCCTGAACACCCGGCGCCGGGACGAAGATGCAGGAGGCGGTGGCGCCGGTCTCGACCACGGCGTGGGCCACGGTGGCGAAGATGGGGATCCCATCCACGTCGGTACCGGCCTTCTTGGGGTTCGTGCCCGCCACCACCTGGGTGCCGTAGTCGCGGTTGCGCAGGCCGTAGAAGCGGCCCTGGCTCCCGGTCAGGCCCTGGTAGACGACCTTGGTGTTCTCATCGACGAAGATTGACACGACGTTCCCTTACTTCCGGCTGGCGAGCTCGACGGCGGCCCGGGCGGCCTCGAGCATCGTGGGCTTCGACTGGAGCTTGTCGGACAGGTGGGGCTCGAGGATGGCTCGACCCTCCTCGGCATTGGTGCCGTCGAGGCGGATGACGATGGGGGCGTCGATGGCGACCCGGCTGAGAGCCTCGACGATGCCATTGGCCACCTCCTCACCCCGGGTGATCCCCCCGAAGATGTTGATGAAGATGACTTTGACCCGCTCGTCGTTGTTGATGACCTCGAGGGCACCGGCCATCACGTCAGCGTTGGCACCGCCGCCGATGTCGAGGAAGTTGGCGGCCTCACCGCCGGCCTGGTTCACCACGTCGAGCGTGCTCATGGCCAACCCGGCCCCGTTGGCGATAATGCCCACCGACCCGTCGAGGCCGACGTACTGGAGCCCCTTGGCGTGGGCGGCCGCCTCGCGTTCGTCTCGCACCTGGGTGAGCTCGTAGTCGCCCCATTCGTGACGGAAGGCGGCGTTGTCGTCGAGGGTGACCTTGGCGTCGAGGGCGTGGACCTCGCCCGTCGGCTTGAGGATCAGTGGGTTGATCTCGCACAGATCCGCGTCACCGTCGACATAGGCGGTGTAGAGCTTGGTGAGGATGTCGACCGCCCCCTCGGTCGCGGCCGGGTTCAGCTTCGCCGCCAGCACCCACTGGCGGGCGGCCTGGGCGCTGAGACCGTCGACCGGATCGATCCAGATCTTGGCGATGGCATCAGGGTTGTCGGCGGCCACCGTCTCGATCTCGACGCCGCCCTCGGCCGACAGCATGCCGAGGTGCTTCTTGGCGGCGCGATCGAGGGTGAAGCTGGCGTAGTACTCCTCGGCGATGTCGGAGGCGTGTTCGATCCACACCGTCGCCACGATGTGGCCCTGGATGTCGAGGCCGAGGATGTTGGTGGCGTGCTCACGGGTCTCGTCCGCGTTGGTGGCCAGCTTCACGCCGCCCGCCTTCCCCCGCCCCCCCACGTGCACCTGGGCTTTCACCACGACGGGATAACCCACCGCCTCGGCGGCCGCGACCGCCCCGTCGACGCTGTGGACGGCGCGACCGTCGGACACCGGGATGCCGAAGGTGGCGAAGAACTGCTTGCCTTGATATTCGAGAAGATCCACGGCGGGAAACCTAGCCAGACGTGACCAGGGCCACCCAACCCGACGGGGCCCAGCCTCAGGGCGAGGCCTCCCGCTCATCGAGGGCTGCCTCGAGCCAGGTGGTGATCTCGTCCATGGACGAGCCCGGCGTGAAGATTCCGGCCACGCCATCGGCGGTGAGCGCGGCGATGTCGGCCTGGGGGACGATGCCCCCGCCGAACACCAACACGTCGTCGAGGCCGCGCTTGTCCAACTCGGCCATGACCCGGGGGAACTGCGTCATGTGGGCCCCCGACAGCACCGACAGGCCGACGGCGTCAGCGTCCTCCTGTAGGGCGGCTTCGGCCACCTGTTCCGGCGTCTGGAACAGCCCGGTGTAGATCACCTCGAAGCC
>DHIQ01000043.1:0-356 GCA_002403895.1 Candidatus Neomicrothrix sp. UBA4742 | reverse complement strand
AAGCCGGCGTCGCGCAGGGCCCGGGCGATGATCTTCACCCCCCGGTCGTGACCGTCCAGCCCGGGCTTGGCAACGACGACTCGATAGGTGCGTACCACGCACGGGATACTAGGAGCATGACCGCTGCCGCGCCCCGGGACCTGCCGACGCCATGAGCCCTGTCGCTCCCCGCCAGGAACGCAACCCCCGAACGGTGGCCCTCGCCCTGGTCGGCGTGGTGGTGGCCCTGGTACTGCTCATCGTGGTCTTCGTGTTCGCCATCCCCTCGCTGTCGGACTCGGGCAAGGTGCAGGTCCGCTTGGGCAGCGACACGTTCCCGGCCGGGCAAGCCAAGGAGCGGGCGGCGACGATCCGCA
>DHIQ01000092.1:19970-20605 GCA_002403895.1 Candidatus Neomicrothrix sp. UBA4742 | reverse complement strand
GGCCCGAGCCGAGCACGACGACCGGTCAGGCGAGTCCCCAACCTTCCCCCGAAGGCAACACGGGCCGTTCGCGAGTGACCAAGACGCTTGCCGTCGGTGCTCTGGGGCTAGGCCTCGCCCTCGGTGGGTTCACCGTGGCCAACGCGGCGTCGTCGACAACCACGACCCCGTCGACCACCCCCTCGCCCACGGCTCCGTCGGGTGGCGCCACCATCGCGCCGCACTCCAACGAGGACGCCACCCACGAAGCAGGTGAGACTCCCGAACGCGAAGCGGCGGAAGACGCCGGCAAGGTCGGCGGCTTCGGTGGGCACGGACCCAATGAGGACCCGGCTCACGAGACCACCGAGAGCCCTGAACGTGAGGCTCAGGAAGACGCCGGCAAGACCGGCCGGTCGACCGACCCCAACGCTGACACCACGCCGTCGACCACGGCCGCTCCGGCGTTGTAGCTCACGCCATCTCGGGCCGCCGCTGACCGTGCCCACTCGGTCAGCGGTGGCCCGGCGACTCCCCGTCGGCTGCCGCGGAGAACAGGATCTCGAAGGTTGGATGAGGGGACGACCCCACCAGGGCCAGGCGTCCTCCCTCGGCTTCGACCAACCGGCGGGCTAGCGGGAGACCAATCTGGGGGC
>DHIQ01000092.1:15668-19770 GCA_002403895.1 Candidatus Neomicrothrix sp. UBA4742 | reverse complement strand
GCCCCGGCTCCGGTCGTCGACAATGCGATCTTGCATGGCGACGCTCACCAGACCGTCGGCCCCAGCATCACCCGAACCAGCAATGAGCCGACCACTCGGGTCGTAAAAGCGATGGTGGTCCCGGGCTCCTCGCCCGGGCGTCACTACCGTGCTCATGTGTGCAAGACATTCGCGGCGTTCCCCGCCATGAACTGATCCGAGCGGCCGCCGCCGTGGCTGCCATCGTGGTCGGGATTGCCCTACTGGGGTGGATCGCCGGCCTCGTACTCGTCGGACACTCTGGTGCTGGTCTGGCCCAGCCGCTCGACGACGCGGTGCGGCGATGGGTGGCGGCTCACTCGTCGACCACCAACCCGATCGCCGTGGCCCTCGACGCGCTCTTCGGCTCCCTCGGCTGCATCGTGATCGCTGCCGTCGCCGGGACGTTGGTGTGGTGGCGGACACGCCGTCTCTTCTCCGCCGTGGAGCCGTTCATTGCGGCGCTGGCTTCCGGAGTCGTCGTCTTCGTGGTCAAGGCCGCCCTGGCCCGACCGCGCCCCTCGTTCAGCAACGGAACTCCCATCGACGATTACTCGTTCCCCTCGGGCCATGCCACCTCCACCGCCGCGATCGCCGTGGCCATGGCCCTGGTCTGGCTGCCCCCCCGGTGGCGGCGGGCTGGCTTCGTCGCCTCCGCGGTGGGGATTGGCCTGGTCGCCTTATCGAGGCTCGTGCTCGGCGTCCACTGGTTCACCGATGTCGTCGTCGGGGTGGCCCTGGGCGTCGCCCTCGCCGTGGCCATCGTCCACGCCTGTGCACCCCTGGTGCGCGACGAGCGCGACCCCGGAGCCCGAGTCGACGCCGCTTCGTCCCGCTCGACGTAGTCGTTCGGCACCGCTCCGCGATCGGGCGTCGTCAAGATTTTGCCTCCGGTTGACCTGGTGCCGGCACTCCAGGCGGCGAACAAGAACTTCATCCTCGGCCAGGTCTCGACGGTGAAGCGCACCGTCGGCGACGCCGACAACATCGACCCCTGGACGAAGCTCAGTGACTGGACTGGTAGGCGGCCGCCTGCGCGCCGACCAGGTCGACCAGGTTGCCCAGCGCCACGTTGAAGTCGACGACGTGCAGGCCCCACTGCGGGGTCAGATCACCAGGGATGGTGTCCACCCGGGGGCTGGCCGAGTCGGTGTTCAGGGTCACCTCGAGGTAGTTGAACCCGTCCTTCTCCTGGCACTGGAGCGTCATGAGCCCGGGGAGCTCGACCCAGCGAGTGGTGATGGGGGTCGACGCCTTGTCGTTGCGCAGCCAGGCACGGTCGTTGCGGAAGTAGGCGTCGCCCGAACCTGACCCGCCGCTGATCGCCGCCGGGTTGGTGCAACCGGCCACGCCGTCGCCGCCGTTGCGGGGCTTGCCGAAGAAGCTGTCGACCGGGGGCGGTGCCGTGGCTCGGAAGGTCTGGTAGGTCACCGCGCACCCGGTCTGGTCCTCAGCGCGGCACAGCGGGATGTTGGCGAATGTTCCGCCCACGTCAGCGCCGGCGGGCACGGCCACCGTGGCCCCCAGGAGGATGGCGGAGACCAGCCGTGACCGCAGCGCCGGGTTGGGATCGATTTCTTCCTTCATCAAGTGGATGAGATGGCCAGTGCCCTGCGAGTGCCCGATCAGCACCACACCCCGGCCGTGGTTGTCGTGGGCGATGTACTGCTTCCACGCGGCCAACACGTCGCCGTAGGCGATGTCACCGGGCGACTGGGCGCCGGCCGCCGTGGTGGTCGTGGACTGGCTCGACGGCTTTCCCGAGAGGGCGCCGCTCAGGGCGGCCAGCGGGATCTGTCGGTACACAGGAGCGAAGACCCGGCAGTGCTCGGCGAAGCGGGCGGCCTGTCCCTCGACGGTGGCCTTCTCTTCGTCGCCCGCGTTGAGATCGCTGTTGGCGCCCTTGTCCCCGCTGATGGTGGGATACACGTAGAAGCAGTCGATGGGCGGATCGGCGGCCTTGGTGAACGGCTTCACGGTCGTCGTGCCGTCGCCGTTGATGGCGGTGGCGTCCAGGTTGTTGTCACACGCCGAGGCGGCCTTGCCAGGACGGCACAGCCAGTTGGTGTCCCCGGTGTACTGGTCACTGGTGAACCCGACGTAGGGGTCAGCGTCAGCGGGGCTGACCGTCGTGGCGGAATCACCCCCCGCCGAGTCGGTGCTGGCGTTGTCGCTGGATGGCGAACTGGAACAGGCCATAGCGACCATCGCGACCAGAACGACCAGCGTGACAATGAAGGCGTTCCCCCGAGTGCGCATGGCGGACCCTACCCCGTTCACACCTCAGGGATGCACTACGCCGGCGCGATCTCCGGTGGGTGGGGCGAGAGAATGTGGACGTTGAACAACCCGCTCGACCCCTCGCTCGCCTCCCAGGCCCGCAGTTCGAAGTCGTACCCGGGCTGCCAGGTGATCTGGGTGCGCAACCCTCGACTCAGCGCGCTCCGCAGCCCGGCCAACACCGCGGCGTCGATGGCCGGGGGCACCTGGGCGAAGAACTCGCGCAGGGCGGCGGCGTTGTCGGGGTCCAGCACGTCGAACAGGCCGAGGGCGTCGGCGCCCTCGAGCACGGTCTCGGCGCCGGAGATGGCGTCGAGCAACGCCTCCGGGTTGAAGGCGTCCAAGTTGGCGAAGACCTCGTTGGCTCGCAACATCGATGCAACGACATAGGGCATGGTGCCCCCCTTCCGCCTCGTGCCGCATGGAGCGACCGGTAGATTCGTCACAAGCCTTCCACAAGGAGCACAGCAATGCGTCAGGTCTCCGACGTCGAATACGGCTCCTCGCGTGACGGCGCGGTTGCCTACCGCAGTTGCGGGGAGGGGCCTCCCGACGTCGTGCTGGTGAGTGACTGGTTCAGCCACGTCGGCGACATGTGGCGGGCCGACTCACCGTTCCTGCCGGTGCTCGAACGGCTGAGCGGGTTCAGCCGGCTGGTGACGTTCGACCAGCGCGGGGTCGGCCTCTCGGACCCGGTGGCCCTGCACGCGCTGCCCACCCTGGAGGAGTGGGCCGACGACGTGCGCGGCGTGCTCGATGCGCTCGACGTCGAGAAGGCGACCATCGTGGGCAAGGGCAGCGGCGGCCCGATGGCGATGATGTTCGCCGCCACGCACCCCGAGCGCGTCTCGGGCATCGTGCTGGTCAACGCCTGGGCCCGGCTCGGGTGGGCTGACGATTTCCCCTTCGGGGTGTCACCGGCTCGCCAGGTACGCATGTTGGAGACGACCTACATGCCGGCCGGGGCGGTGCAGGCCTTGGCCGGCGAGCCGGTGAGCCCGGCGCTGGAGGCGTGGTGGCAGGCTTACGTTCGCAACGCGGCGAGCCCCAGCACGACGGGCACCATGCGCCGGTGGTTGTTCGACGTCGACGTGCGCCCGGCGCTGGCCGCCATCCGCTGCCCGACCCTGATCCTGGCCCGCCGGGATGCGTGGGTCGGGCCGGAGCACGGCCGCTTCCTGGCCGAGGCGATCCCCGATGCCCGCTTGGTCGAGCTACCGGGCGGCGCCGACTTCCTCTTCACCGGTGACCCGGAGTCGTTGCTGGTAGAGATCGAGGAGTTCGTGACCGGCGAGCGACCCCGGCCGGTGGACGACCGGGTGCTGGCCACCGTGCTCTACACGGATCTTGTCGACTCGACCGCCCACGCCGCCGAGATGGGGGACAAACGCTGGCACCAGTTCCTGGACGGCCACGACCGGGTGGTGCGCGAGGCGTTGCGGGCCGGGTCCGGGCGCGAGATCAAGAGCACCGGCGACGGGTTCCTGGCCACGTTCGACGGGCCGGCCCGAGCGATCCGCTGCGCCGCCGCCATCCGCTCGAGCGTCCGCTCCCTCGGCCTGGAGATGCGGGCCGGGTTGCACACCGGCGAGATCGAGCTGCGAGGCAACGACATCGGCGGCATCGCCGCCCACATCGGCGCCCGCATCGAAGCGATCGCCGCGCCAGGCGAGATCCTGGTGTCCCGCACGGTGCGCGACCTGGTGGGAGGCTCAGGCATCGAGTTCTCCGACCGCGGTCTACACCAGCTCAAGGGTGTGCCCGACGAGTGGCGCCTCTACGCGGTGGCCGACTGACCCTCGCG
>DHIQ01000092.1:3552-15462 GCA_002403895.1 Candidatus Neomicrothrix sp. UBA4742 | reverse complement strand
AGGAGGGTGATCGTGATCTTCGACAATCGGGCTCAAGCGGGTCGTGAGCTCGGCCGGCGCCTCGGTTATCTCCGGGGGCCCGACACGATCGTGGTCGGCCTGCCGAGGGGCGGTGTCCCGGTAGCCGCTGAGGTGGCCCGGGCGCTGGCCGCGCCGCTGGACGTGATGTTCGTCCGCAAGGTCGGGGTGCCCTTCCAACCGGAGCTGGCCATGGGTGCCATCGGTGAGGGCGGGTTTCGCGTGGTCACGCAGGACGTGGTCCGCGCCGCGCAGGTGACCGATGAGCAGTTCAGCACGGTTGAGCGTCAGGAGCGTGTCGAACTCGAGCGGCGCGCCGCCCGCTACCGCGCCGATGCGCCCAAGCTGGCGCTTCAGGGTCGGACGGTGATCCTGGTCGACGACGGCCTCGCCACCGGCTCGACCGCCCGGGCAGCATGCGAGGTGGCCCGGGTCCAGGGGGCAGCCCGGGTGGTGCTCGCCGTCCCGGTCGCCCCACGCGATGCCATCGAGAAGCTGGGCGACGTCGCCGACGAGATCGTGTGCCTGGAGGCACCCCATCCCTTCGGCGCCGTGGGCCAATTCTACGCCGACTTCTCCGCCGTGTCCGACAAGGAGGTCGTGGCGCTCCTCCGCCATGCCCGCAACCCCGCTCCCCGCTAGCTCGCGTCGGGGGGTCTCCGCCGTGATGGGCCGGCCGATCCGACCCACCGGGGATTCGGTCCTGGGTCAGCACGACCGGTCAGGGACCTTTGCCTCTAGTTCGGGCGGGGCCATCCGTGACCTACTGGAATCGAGAGCATCTCGCAAGAGGCTCGTTTTAGTCTGTGGTCCTGAAGACCACGTCTCCCGCAAGAAGCGGGAACCGCCAAGAAGAAAGGGCCATCCCATGGCTCGAATCAAGCTGGGTTCTGTGGTCGTAGCGGTCGCGCTGATCGCCGCCCTCTCCGGGTGTTCGAGTTCTTCGAAGAACTCGAGTTCCACCTCCTCGTCCGCCGGTGGCGGCGTATCGGTCACCACCCCCGCATTGGGGAACACCGTCAACATCGTGGTGAGTGACACCACGGGCCTCACCGGGCCCATGACGCTCGTGGCCACGCCCAACGCGGCCAAGGCCGGGGATGTGACGTTCATCGTGAAGAACACGGGCACGATCGAACACGAGGTGATCGTCCTCCTGTTGCCGGCCGGCACCACCTACAACAAACTGCCGGTCGTCGATGGCGGTGACCCGCCGGCGCCCGTCGCCACCGGGGCCGACAAGGTCGACGAGGCTTCCAGTGTCGGAGAAACCGGCGAACCGAACCTCCAGCCAGGCCAGACCCGGACGTTCACCGTCAAGGCCATGGCCGCCGGGAACTACGCGCTCGTCTGCAACATCGCCCAGCACTACACGATGGGCATGGAAGCCCCGTTCACGGTCTCGTGAGCACTGCTGAACCCGCCGGCGTCAGGGCGTCCTCTTCGGAGGGAGCGCCGGACGTCGGCGGGGACGGCCCCGAGGTCCCCCAGGCCAGCATCGGCTGGCCGCGGGCCATCGGGTCGGGACTGCTCGCCCTGGCCATCGCACTCGGGGTCACGATCGTCGGCACCGACTGGTTCCTGACCAACGTCACCGGCCTGAGCCGGGACAACCGGGTGTGGCTGGCCAGTGCGCTGTTCCTGGTCGTGGTCGGGGTGGCGGCCTGGGCGCTGCGCCGCCTCCAGGCCCGGGGGCTCATCTAGTGCCCCGACCTGGCATCCCCGACGCCGCCTGGCTGTGGGCCAACGAGCCGTGCCGGGCCGCCTGCCCGGTGCACACCGATGCCGGCGCCTACGTCACCGCCATCGCCGAGGGCCGCCCCCGCGATGCCTACCTCATCGCCCGTGCTCCCAATCCCTTCCCCTCGATCTGCGGTCGGGTGTGCGCCGCCCCCTGCGAGACGGCTTGCCGCCGCGCCACCGTCGACGCCCCCGTCGCCATCCGGGCCCTCAAGCGCTACGTGACCGATCAGTTCGGGGTGGAGAGCTTCCACGCCGCCGCGGTCTGGCACGAGGCCCACGGTCCGGTGCCGCCGGCTGCGGGCAGTTCGGTGGGCATCATCGGCGGTGGCCCGGCTGGGCTGTCCGCGGCCTACGAACTGCGCCTGCTGGGCCATCCCGTCACCGTCTACGAAGCGGCCGGCCGCCTGGGCGGGATGATGGTGCTGGGCATCCCCGAGTACCGGCTCAGCCGGGAGCTCATCGCCCGGGAGATCGAGGCCATCGTCGAGCTGGGCATCGAGGTGAAACTCGGCGCCCGGATCGGCGAGACCGTCAGCCTCGACGAGTTGCTGGAGCGCCACGATCAGCTCTTCCTCGCCGTGGGGACCGGGCGGGGACGCAGCCTCGACCTGCCCGGTGCCGATCAGGACGGTGTGGTGCGGGCAGTCGAGTTCCTGTTGAACGTGAATCAGGGGTACCAGGTCCACCTGGGCGAACGGGTGGTGGTGGTCGGAGGGGGGAACGTGGCCTTCGACGCGGCCCGCACCGCCTTGCGGGCCGCGGCCGGTGGCAGCTCCAGCAACGGCTCCGAGCCCGCGGTGGCCGGCACGGCCGAAGACGCCCGGCGGGCCATGACCACGACGCTCGACGTGGCCCGCGCCGCGGTACGCGAGGGAGTGCAGAGCGTCACCGTGATCGCCCTCGAGTCCGAAGAGGAGATCCCGGCGGACCCCGAGGAGATCGAAGAGGCAGAGGCCGAGGGCATCACCATCGTGTTCCGCAAGGGACCGCACCGCTTCATCGGCGCCGACGGGCGGGTCACGGGGCTGGAGACCATCGACGTCGAGTCGGTGTTCGATGCCGCCGGCCGATTTGCCCCGACGTTCATCCACCACACCGAGAACGTCCTGCCGGCCGACACCATCATCCTGGCCGTCGGCCAGACCGCCGAACTCGACTTTCTGGGTGACCGACCGATCGAGCGCACCCGGGGCGGGGGGGTACAGGCTGACCCGAGCTCCCTGCGGACCTCCGACCCACGGATCTGGGCGGGCGGCGACGTTGCCCGGGGGCCCCGGAACCTGATCGACGCGGTGGCCGACGGCCAGCGGGCGGCCCGTTCGATCCACGCCGCGTCCGTCCCCGGCGACCCCGAGCCCGCGGACCCCGAAGGCGTCCAACCGGCGCGAGGCGTGCACGTCGAGCTCACCCGCCGGCCGGCTTACCGCCGACTCTCCACCGGCTATGACGCCATCGCCCGCCAAGCGGTCCCCGCCATGGCGACCGAACGTCGGACCGGGTTTGCCGAGGTCGAGGTTGGCTACGACAGCCAGGACGCCTGGCTCGAGTCGCTGCGCTGCCTGCGCTGTTTCGACAACGTCATGCTCGAACCGTCCCTGTGCATCTTGTGCGGGTTGTGCGTCGACGTCTGCCCGACGAACTGCATCACGATCGCCCGGGCCGACCAGCTCGAGCTCGGGACCGAGGCCCAGAGCGTGCTGCTCCTCGACGAGGACCAGTGCATCCGCTGCGGCCTGTGCGTCAATCGATGCCCCCCGGGGGCGCTGTCCATGGTGAACGCCCAGGAGGTGGCCGGTGGCCGACAACGAGTCTGACCCGCGGAAACCCGCGCCCCAAGGTGCGACCGCAGTCGTCCCCACGGAGGCCCCGACTCGCGACCCCCTCGAGCCCGCCGTGGCCTATGCGCCCGGCTCCGGGATGGTGGCCCGGATCGAGCGCAGCCGCGCCTGGCGGTCGGTCTTCCGCCATCCCCGGATCGAGACGCCCAGGGGTCGGGCCCTCCAGGGGTTCTCCAACTTCTTCCTGCACGTCTACCCGATCAAGATCCCGGCCCGGGTGCTGCGCCTGCGATACTCGTTCCGGCTGGGCTTCATCGCCGCCGTACTGTTCGGCATCCTCACGCTGACCGGCGTGTACCTCATGTTCTTCTACACACCGTCGGTCGGCTCGGCCTACGGCGACATGCAGGTGATCCGCACCGGGGTCGGATTCGGACAGTTGATACGCAACGTGCACCGGTGGTCGGCCCACCTCATGGTGCTGGTGCTGTTCCTCCACCTGATCCGCGTGTTCTACGCCGGCGCCTACAAGAAGCCGCGCGAGTTCAACTGGGTGATCGGCGTGATCCTCCTGTTGCTCACGCTGGCCCTGTCGTTCACCGGGTACCTCCTGCCCTGGGATCAACTTAGCTACTGGGCCGTCACGGTCGGGACGAACCTGGTCCATTACGTGCCCGTCATCGGCAATACCCTGCAGGACCTCCTGATCGGTGGCCCGCAGATCGGCCAGCCCACGTTGTTGCGGTTCTACGCGCTGCACGTGGCCGTGCTGCCCATCGCGGTCGTGGTCGCCCTGTCCATCCACATCTGGCGGGTACGCAAGGACGGCTTCGCGGTCGAGCGCTCGGCGGTGGGCACGAGCGGTGCCTTCGCCGAAGAGGCCACCGCTCTGCCCGCCGCGGCCGTGCCGGCCTCGGCCCCGGCCGAGCTCTACGGCGGGCGCACCCGGGTGCTCGGCGTGGTGGATCGCGAGTCGGTCACCGCGGAGGAACGGGCCGTCGACGACACCGTGTTCAGCTGGCCGCACCTCATCGTCCGTCACGTGGTGGTCGCTCTGGGGGTGGCGACGGTGGTGCTCGCCCTCGGGGTGCTGTTCGCCGCGCCGCTACGGGGGCTGGCCAACCCCAACCTCACCCCCGAACCGGCCAAGGCTCCCTGGTACTTCGCTGGCCTCCAGGAGTTGCTCTCCCATTTCGACCCGCTCGTCGCCGGCATCCTCGTGCCCATGGGTGCCGTGCTCACCCTGGTGCTGCTGCCCTACATCGACCGGAACCCGTCGACCATCGCCCGCCAGCGCAAGGTGGCCATCGTCATCTTCTCCGGGTTGGTCGTCCTCGCCGTGGTGTTGACCATCGTCGGGACCTTCTTCCGGGGACCCGGCTGGCAGTTCGTCGCCCCCTGGACCCACTGGTACGTCGAGCTCTAGGAGCCACCATGACCGCCCCTGCCGCCACGTCTCGCCGCAACTTCCTCAACGCCGGGTGGAGGCTTGGCGCCACCATCCTGGCCGCTGCCGCCGGTTGGACGCTGTTCGAGTCCCTCCGGCCGCTGGCCGGTTCCGGCAAAGGGGGCCCGATCAAGCTGGCCAACACCGGGAACTACGCGGCAGGGACGGCCACCTACGTCCCTGAGGGTCGCCTGTTCGTCGCCAACACGGGCACGACCCTGCTCGCCATCTCTCAGAAATGCCCGCATCTCGGGTGCCGGGTGCCATTCTGCGATTCGTCGGGCCGCTTCGAATGCCCGTGTCACGGATCGGTTTTCGACATCGGCGGGGAGTGGATCGAGGGGCCGTCACCGGTGGGCATGACGCAGTACCCCATCAGCACCGACGGCGACGCGGTGGTGGTGGACACCTCCAAGCAGATCGCCGGTCCGGCCCGGGGAGCGGCGCAGTACTTCTCGCCCCCGAAGGGCCCCAACTGCCAGCCGAAGGGTTGACCCATGCCTCGTGAGCGTCCCAGCCCTCCCCCATTCGAGCCTGAGTCCCTGGAACGGAGCCTCGACCGGTACCTCGTCGCCGGCCTCGTCTTCATGGCTCTGCTGATCGCCGGCTTCGTCACCTACAAGGTCCGCGAGCCCACGCTGCGTTCGGACGCGGCCGCGGAGCAACAGACCACCTACCGCGACATCGGCAGCCAGCTGTTCGAGACCAATTGCTCGTCGTGTCACGGCAAGGGGGCGGTCGGCGGGAGCGCGCCGGTGCTGGACGCCAAGGAGTTCCTGAAGGCGACGTCAGACGGCCAGATCCAGAACATCGTCTCCGGCGGGGTGTCGGGCTCGGACATGTCGGCGTGGAGCCTGGCCTACGGAGGCACACTCACCGATGAGCAGGTTCGCCAGCTCGCGACCTACCTGCGTTCGCTCGAGCCGGACGCGCCGAGCGTCCCGGCGTGGCGGCAGGGCAAGCGTTGACGCCATCAACTCTGAGGGCCCCCCACCGAGGTGCCTTCAGGTGTGGAGTTGGTGGCGCACCCGGCGGCCGCTGACCACATCCAGTCCGATCCTGACGAAGCTCTCAGCGTCGGGGTTGCCCCACGGTGCCAAGCTCAGCCCGCTCCCCTCACGCAGTTCCGTGGGCTGGTCGATCACGGTCGCCCGGCCCTGGACCAGAACGCTCCACCCGGTGCGACTCTCGAGTTCCACCCCGTCGGCTTCGAACGCGACGATGGCTCGGTTGCAAGCGGCTTCGAACTTCGAGCCCGGGCTGGTGCACACCACCAGGGCGTCGAGCAGCAGCGTGAAGTTGACCGGCAAGACCACCGGCAGGGCCCTGATGGACAGACCCACGCGACCGATGTTCACCCCACCGAGCAGTACTCGACACTCTCGCTCGTCGAGCACCTCGAGGCCATTGCGATCAAGTTTCATGCTGTCCGATCAGCCCCCCGCGTGCCATGCCCGTGTGGCAGGTCTGGCCCGTTGCGAGTTTCGTCTATCGATCGATTTTGCGACCGCACCGGCGGTGGGCACCAGAGTCCAAGGTCCCGATCGGTGCCCGGGGTGCGGTGCGAGATGGGACGTTCTGCTCCATCGGCGTTGGACCGGGACCAGAACCCGGGAGAACCCGGGCCACCCACCCCAGTGGGCGAAAGCGCTACCGTTCGGCCCACGTGGCGGCTCGCAGCCGTTACGCGATCGAACGGGGTGGGGTGGCCGCCCCGTGCTGGCGAAAGGCTGCGATGGGAGCACGCTCACCGGTCCTCGAGCCCTACGGGGACGAGTTCTCTTGGTCGTTGCTCGACGCCACGCCCGACGGGGTCCTCATCGCGGCGGCGACCGGCGAGATCGTTTTCGTCAACGATCAGGCCCTGGCCCTGTTCGGCTACGACGCCGAGGCTCTGATCGGAACCCCGGTCGAGATCCTCATACCCGAGGAGCTCGCGGCCATCCATCAGGCCCATCGCACCCGGTACCGGACCGACCCGACGACACGACCCATGGGTGCCGGCTTCCGGTTGCGAGCCCGACGCGCCGACGGCACCCGGTTCCCCGTCGAGATCAGCCTGAGCCCGCTCCGACTCGGGGGTGAGGTCTTCGCGGTGGCTGCAGTGCGCGACGTGACCGACCGGGTCGAGGCGGAGGAGGAGTTGCGTCAGAGCCAGGAAGCCCTGCGTCAGGCCGAACAGGTTCTGGCGGTGGCCGATGACCGCGACCGCATCGCCCGGGACCTGCACGACACGGTCATCCAACGGCTCTTCGCCGCCGGCTTGAACCTGCAGTCCACCATGGCGGGGACCGACGACCGGACCCGAGCCCGGCTCGAGGTCACCGTCGACGACCTGGACGGGACGATCAAGGACCTACGGATGGCAATCTTCTCCCTCCACGCCGCCGCCGCTTCGCCGGGTGGGCTGCGAGGGCGGGTGCTGGAGGTGATCACCGATACCTCCGATGCACTCGGCTTCGAGCCGAGGTTGCAGTTCGACGGACCGATCGAGACCATCGATCCCGATATCGCCGAGCACCTGATCCCGGTGCTGCGCGAGGCGCTGGTCAACGTCGCCCGCCACGCGGGTGCTCAGAACGCTCGGGTCATCGTGTCGGTCTCCAAGGAAGTGGTCCTGCAGGTCAGCGATGACGGGGTCGGCGTACCCGACGAGGTGCTGGGCGGGCGAGGACTCACCAACATGTCCAGTCGGGCCCAACAGCTGGGTGGGGCCTGCACCATTGGCCGCGCCGCCAGCGGCGGGTCGATCCTCACCTGGCGGGTGCCCGCTGATCTCGGCGGCGGTCGAGCTCAGCGTTGATCTCGCCTCCCAGAAGCACACAGAGCGCGCTGAAGTAGAGCCACAGCATCAACACCACGACGGCGGCGAGGGCGCCGTAGGTTTTGTTGTAGGACCCGAAGTGCGTGACATAGACAGAGAACAGGGCCGACGCCACCAACCACGACGCCGCGGCCGTGACGGCGCCCCAGCTCCACCACTGCCACCGGCCCCGCGGACGGTCAGGTCCGTAGTGGTAGGCGACGGCCAGCACGCCGAGCATCAGCGCGGCGAGGACCGGCCACCGAGTTACGGCGACCACCGCCCGACCACCGTCGCCGACGGACTCACCGATCCAGCGAGGCACCACCGTCAGGACAAGGAGGGTCGCGACGACAAACGCTATAGCGCCGAGTGTGAGCAGCGTCGCGAGCCCTCGCAACCGGGTGAACTGTCGGGTCTCGGGGACGTCGTAGACCGCGCTGAGAGCGACGAGGAGCTGTTTGATGGCGCTCGACGCGCTCCACAACGCGACGGCCACACCCACTACCAGCGCCACGCCAAGGCCGGTGCTGCTCGACCGCACGATCTGCTCGAGTTGATCGGTGAGCAACTGACGAGCCTCGGCGGGCATCGCACCGCTCAGCTCGCTGATCCGACGGCTCATGTCTGCGGGGCTCGCGAGCAGCCCGTAAATCGAGACGACGGCCACCAGACCCGGGGCGATGGACAACAGTCCGAAGAACGCGACCCCCGCACCGATCAGCGACAGCTGGTGGTCGCGCGCATGGTTCACCACCGAGCGTGCGGCCTCCTTCCACGGCGCCCCAGAACTCGGCGCGCCACCGTCGGTAGGCGGCCTCGTCTTGCGCTCGGCCGTCGGATCGGACATCCGCGCCTCCTCTCGATCCCTTGTCTACCCCTTGCCGGCTTCTTGGGCTCTCGCCAGACGTGGCGGCATCGCCCAAGACGTCATGCCCGCGGCTCGCCGACTGCACCGGCTGTCTCGTGGGTAGGAGTCAAGGCATGAAGGATCTCGACAAGAAGGCCGTGGCCTGGAAGATCATCACCCTGGTGTGCGGAACGGCCACAGGTCTCGCCACCGACCGAGTGCTGGCCCTGGTTTGGGAGAAGTCCTTCAGCCGGGAAGCACCCACCAACCCGGCGGACCGGCGTACGTCGTGGCCCGCCGCGCTGTCTTGGGCCGTAGCCACTGGTGTCGGTGTGGGGGTGGCCCGCGTCGTGGCCAACCGGTCGGCGGCCGCCGTTTGGGAGGTCGCCATCAACGAGGCGCCACCGGGCGTGTTGACGGACAGCCCCGCCTGACCAGCCAGGCCCACGGCATGGGCAGATTCAGCGAGGCCTCCAGCTTTTGCCAGGGTGGACGGTCGCCCGGTCCTGATCGAGGTCAAGACTGGCAGCGTCATCGACGCAGCCCGGGCGAACACGCTCGTGAAGCAATCCCCCACCGCAACCGAGCGGGTTCTGGTGGTCGTCGGCGACCTGAGACCCGCGACCGCCTGAGCGGCTCGTCGCGCGTCTTGGGCCGAACCACCGAGCCGCCCGCGAGGTCGACACGCTCGTCATCGAGCCCGCGGGGACCCTCATCGCCGGCCACGGCAACCCGGACGGCACCAGCACAATCATCGACGGTACGAAGATCGACTTCGTCCCGAACTCCGTAACGCTGGCGAATTGCTCATCGAGGACATGACTTAGGGGAAGACCTGGCGAGACCATTCGAGCCGCGTGATCCAGAAGCTGGCCTAGGCTCGACCCGGGCCGCTAGCTCATCGGGTTAGAGCAGGGGACTTTTAATCCCAAGGTGCCGGGTTCGAGCCCCGGGCGGCCTACCAAGCAAGACAAGGGATCGGGGCGATTCACCGCCGAACGGCCCGAGCGAATCCCACGGAACGACCTCAGCCCGACGACCCTGCGTCGCTACAAGAACCTGTTGACGAAGCGCATTCTGCCGGCGCTCGGAGATCGCTCCGTCCAGAGGATCCGCGATCCAAGAGTCGTTCACCGGCATGCGTTGGCCACGGTCACGCAGCAGGACCCGAAGCGTGGCCACGATGCCGCAACATCGTCGTCGACCGGCACCGGCTGCATGGCGAGCGCGTGGGTGAGCGTCGCCAAGCGGCGTGCCCGGGCCTCGGTGTCGAGAGCGACGAGCACCCCGGCTCTGAGTTCACCGATTGTGATGGCCGACACGGCGAGCTCGTCGGGAACGGCAGCGACGTCGAGAATTCGACCGGTCTCTCGGGCTACGAACAGCGAGGTGTCCGCGAGACCTCGCGTCATCGGAACGAGAGGTCGTCGGTCGTTTCATCGCTGAGCGCAGCGAGGTCACGAGATAAGCCAGGGTCGGCCTGGTGCTGCAAGACGTCGCCGATGAACTCGTCTCGAGACAGCCAGCGGGGTCGACGGCCGACTGGCTCGAGTCGGGCCACGGGGCGACCATCGACGGTGATGACCACGGTCTCCCCGCTCTCGACACGGTCCAGGAGCGCCCGCGAGCTGTTTGCTGGGCTGCCGCTATTCGGGCTCGTAGGTCCAGTCTGGTCGCTTGCGCCAGAAAGACTCGTCGTAGAAGGCCACTCCGTCGACGAGATCGACGAGCTTCGGGATCGGTAGCTGTCGCGGTCGGGGGCAACGGCCCAGATCGATGTGCTCAGCGAACTCCTCGGGGAAGGCCCGCAAGATGCTGTTGACCATGACCTGCTCCTCGACGGCGAGGTAGCAGCGGTTGCCGTCAGTGACGTGATCCAACCAGCCGACGATCGCCCCGATGTCATCGTCGGTACCGGCGCCGGTTTCGATGCGCTCGAGGTGGTCGGTGATCGCGCTCGAGCCGAGCTTGCACGGCGGGCACTGGCCGCACGATTCGATGGAAAGAAAGCGGGAGAGCCGGTAAGCGGCGTCGACCATGCATGTGGTGTCGTCATAGACGATGAACCCGGCGGCGCCCATCCCGCTGCCGATCGCCTGGAACCCCTCGTAACTGACCGCGGCATCGAGGTGGGCGGCGGTGACGACAGGGTTCGCCACGCCGGAGAACACCGCCTTCACCGTTCGCCCCGGGTCGACGCCACTACCGACGGCATCGATGACTGCTCTCAACGGCGTGCCCAGCTCGACCTCGCCGACATCGGGACCAACGACATCGCCCACAACGGTGGCGACAATGGTCCCGGGCGACTCGTCGGTGCCCATCGAGCGGAACCAGTCCGATCCCCGAGCCAGGATGTGCGGGATGTTGGAGAGGGTCTCGACGTTGTTGACCAGGGTCGGGTTGGCCCCGGTGCCGGGCACGTGCCCCGTCTCGGCTTCATGGGACTGCCAGCCGAGCTGAGGGGCGGTGGCGAACAAGCCTTGCAAGTGGGGTGGGAGCCAACGGGGCAATGGTTCGTTGCCCTCGATGACCTCGAGCATCGCCTTCTCCTCACCGAAGAGATACTCGTCGGGTCCCGCCACGATGGTGACCTTGCAGTCGCCGCAGATCCCCGCGGCCTGGAACTCCTCGACAGCGCGGGTCACACCATCGATTTCGGGTTGGAAGCTGCGCTTCAGGCAGATGAACGCCTCCACGGCACCGACCGCGAACCCGGCGATGACGAGACCTTCGACGAGCTGATAGGGGTTGGCGCGCAACAGCGCCCGGTCCTTGAACGTGCCCGGCTCGCCCTCGGCACCGTTGCAGACCAGGTACCGGCGATCACCAGTCTGCGCGGCGATGCCCGCCCACTTCTCGCCGGTCGGGAAACCGCCTCCGCCTCGCCCGCGCAGACCCGACCGCAGCACCTCGTCGATGGTGGCAACCGGACCCAGCTCCTGGGCGCGCTCGACGCCCAACCCACCAGCGTCGGTCGCCAGATAGGCGTCGAGTGAGGTGATCGGCTCGCCGGACAGCAAGAACGTGGCCATGAGCAGTTCCTGACGCAATCGAAGGGGTCTACCGGTTGAGCTCCACGAGTTCACTGCCCCGGTGGCGAGCGCCCAGCTTCACATCCCGGTGGCATCCGTGCATCGGGAGATCGAACGGGCAGAGCGCGCTGGCCTGATCCGATCCCGACGAGTCGGCCACTCGAGGCTCGTCTCAGCCAACAGCGACAGCCCCTACTACGAGCCGCTCCGCCAGCTGCTGGTCATGGCTTTCGGCC
>DHIQ01000092.1:500-3284 GCA_002403895.1 Candidatus Neomicrothrix sp. UBA4742 | reverse complement strand
CCGCCTCGGCGGCGTGTCGGCAGATGTCGTACGCCGCGTTGTACGCGAGACGCGACCGCTCCGCATCGAGCAATTCGACCTCCCTGTGTACTCGACCCGCCACCCTATGTGGAGTTCGCTGGCGCTAGCTACGGTCGTATGGCACGCAGTATCGGAAAAAGAATCTGTAGCGGGCGGATCAAAGCGGCCGGCCGCAGCGATAGCAGGGATGGAGAGAAGCGTGGAGGCGCCGACCCGTAGCCGTGAATTGGTCACGTAGGCTACGGCGAGCCAGTCGTGAACCCGGCCACGCCCAGATCACGCGGAGGATGCGTAATGGGCGAGAAGTCGGTTTTTGGTTCTACATGGCTGGGGAAGCACCGGACGGGACAGGGTTCCGGCGACCGACCGAGACGACCGAGGGGATGGCTCTCGCTCGTCGTGTTGACCGCCGTCTCGTTGATCGCCGCGCTCGCGCCGACGATCACCGCCGCCACTGCCGGCGCGGCCGCGGCGTTCACGCCGGCGAGCCAGGTGCAGTTCACCCTGGAGGGCTGCCGCAACCCGGCTGACGGCTCGCTGGTGCTGCCGAACGCCGATGGCAAGTACATCTGCGGCGACAGCCTCTACACCACCGGCAACCTCGGCAAGGGCTGGAACGAACTCGACCTGGTGCCGCACCGGCTGACCACCAACGTCGGAACCCAGGTGGGCGCCACCACCGACTACAACGTGATCGTCGGGGCGGACAACCAGACGGCCGGCCACCTCGGCTACGACGTCGTGTCGGTGCCCGAGGTCAACACGGCCAAGTCCGACGCGTCCTGCACGGTGAGCGCCGGCCCCCAATCAACCACGGGCTCCGTGACCGGTGGCGCCGATCAGGTGATCTACCGGGATCTGACCATCCACCAAGCGAAGGGCAGCACCTGCGTCCTCGACTACTACGAGCGCCTCGCCCTGGGCTCGCACCTGTACCCCGGCTCGTCGCTGCAGAGCTACATGTTCGAGTCGGAGAACTTCCAGACCGGCAAGCGCACCATCTCCCTCCCCGTGAACCAGATCCTCCCGCAGGCTCTGAGCAAGGACATGGCGGCTACCCAGGACGCCGACCACATCTGGAGCGTCACCAAGTCGCCGACGCCCGCAACCATCAACTTCGAGAACACTTGCGCCGTCGACGCAGCGTTGAGCGCTCCCGTCCAGATCACCGTGAGCTGGCAGAAGCTGCCGGCCGATCCGAGCGGCAGCATCTCGGTGATCACCCACGTCTACGCCACGAACCCCGCTTCTCGCGTCATCACGGTGAACGTGACCGACAAGATCTACGCCGGGCTCACCGAGATCGACAGCGCCAGCAGCGGCGCCGTGGACGTCTCCGCCAACACCACGCAGCTCTTGCTGACTCACCAGACCACGGCGCCGGCGGGGAGCACCAACCTGAACGACGTGGCCACCGCGACCTACACGGACAAGGTTACGGGCATCGCCGTGCCCGGCGACACCACCGCCACCGCCTCGGCGACGGTGCAACCCTCGGGCGTCACCCTCAACAACACGGCGGTCATCTCCGACGTCGAGTCGATCACCGGCACCGGGCTGACCTTCTCGGTGGCCGGCACCTCCGGCGCCAGCGGCACCTTCGGTGGCGGCTACACGCTCGGCACCAAGACCACCGGCCCCGTGAGTTGGACCTCGGCGACGCAGTCCGACAGCGGCTCGGTCACGTTCGACAAGACCATATTCGTCGATCAGCCCCGCATCACCAACGGCTCACTGTCCGACACCGCGACCCTGAACGGCTCCGACGGCTTCACCACCTCGGCTAACGCCTCGGTTGCCATCTCGTCCTCGGCCTCGGTGGCGCTGACCATCGACAAGACCATCCCCGACGTCCTGCAGGGCTCGGAGACCGCCACGTTCGGGTTCGCGGTGTACCGCACCGCCGACCTGGGCCAGCCCAACCCGATCCCCGTGGCCACGCCCAGCATCGGCTTCGCCGCCGGTGACACCAGTAAGTCGACGACGGTGACCGGGCTGGCGCCCGGGGCCTACACCGTCAAAGAGGTGAGCGTTCCCTCCGGCTGGAGCGCTCAGCCCGATCAGGCCACGACCATCGCGCTACCGACCTGTGCTGGCTCGGTGTCATTCGCCAACACGTTCCCACCCGCCGGCGCGACCGTGCAGAAGATCACCATCCCGGCCGGCGGCGAGGCCGGCTGGACCTTCTCGCTGCACCAGGGCGACGCGACCGGCCCGGTGCTGGCCACCGCCACGACGACCGGTACCGGCCCGGTGCCGTTCGGCTACGCCCTGACCGAGGGCAGCTACACCATCACCGAGACCTCGCCCCCGGCGGGCGTGCCGGCCGATAAGTACGAGCCGGGCCAGCCCTCCGCGTCCTGCTCGTTCACGGTCGACTTCGTCCAGGACGCGGGCCACACCTTCTCGTGCACCTTCACCAACGTCCAACGGGCCACCGCCCGGGTGAAGAAGGTCACCGTTCCTAGCGGCAACGAGGCGGGTTGGACCTTCGACCTGCGCGACAGCGGCAACAACGTGATCGCCACGGCCACGACCACCGGCACCGGCTACATCGACTTCGGCGTCTATCTGACCTCCGGTGACTACACCATCACCGAGCAGGGCCGCGCCGGCTTCGATCAGACCGGCTCCAGCGGCGACTGCACCTTCACCGTGTCGCTGCCGCAGGATGCCGCCCGCGTGTTCTCCTGCACCTACACGAACACGCAGCGGGGCCGTCTCGAGGTCACCAAGAACGTCAACTGGAACGGGGTCACTCCC
>DHIQ01000092.1:0-191 GCA_002403895.1 Candidatus Neomicrothrix sp. UBA4742 | reverse complement strand
CGGCGGCTGCCAAACCGCGACCTACCCGAACAACCTGGTCGTGTCCTGGGAGGACCTCGTGCCCGGTGACTACAGCGTCGTCGAGAGCGACCCGGGCTCGCTGTGGGTGGTGAGCGGTGACACGACCGCCACGGTGCCCCCCGGTGGGACGGGGACCGCAACGGTTGTCAACACCCGCCAGTTGGGTGGGT
>DHIQ01000223.1:38143-38400 GCA_002403895.1 Candidatus Neomicrothrix sp. UBA4742 | reverse complement strand
GCACATCTCCGCCAACCGCGACGAGACCGTGTTCGATGATGCATCCCGCTTCGACATCGAGCGCTCCCCCAACGACCACATCGCCTTCGGTGGCGGGGGCCCCCATTTCTGTCTGGGCGCGAACCTGGCCCGCATGGAACTGCGACTCATCTTCACCGAGATCCTCGAGCGGATGCCGGACATGGAAGCCAACGGCGAGGTCGAGTACCTGCGGTCCAACTTCATCGGAGGCATCAAGCACATGCCGGTGCGCTTCT
>DHIQ01000223.1:17227-37831 GCA_002403895.1 Candidatus Neomicrothrix sp. UBA4742 | reverse complement strand
GCCGTGGCGGGCCCCGCCCTGGTCTGAACACTGCGTGGCGTTGCTCCATCCCCGGCTCATGCGATGAACAACGACGCTCTCGAACTCGCCCAGCCTCATGTGCTTCAGCGCCTGAGCCAGGCGCGCCTGTGTGGGTGTTCCACGCCACACTTGGCCGAGCGCTCCCGCGGGGGCTACAACATCCGGACTCCGACGAGGCGTCGAGTCGGGCCCACATCGCCCGTTCATTGCGCTCTAGCGGGATCACCTCCCTACAGGCAACCGCCCGGCTTGACCCGGCTGGCGCCCGGTCACACCGAGTTGGCGATGCCCTTGGCCCAGCGGTAGTCGGCCTTGCCGGCCGGGGAGCGCTCGACCTTGTCCACCGTGAACAGCGAGCGGGGGATCTTGTAGCCGGCCAACGAGGCTCGGCAGAACGCGGCCAGTTCGTCGAGGGAGAGCGTGTAGCCGGGCACCGCCTCCACCACGGCCGCCACCCGTTGGCCCCAGCGCTCGTCGTCCACGCCCACCACCACGACGTCGTACACCGCCGGATGGGTCTTCACTACCCCTTCGACTTCCTCCGGGTAGACCTTCTCCCCACCGGTGTTGATGCACCCCGACCCCCGACCCAGGAGTCGGATGGTCCCGTCGAGCTCGATGGTGGCCATGTCTCCGGTGAGCACCCACCGCACGCCGTCGACCTCGACGAACGTCTCCGCCGTCTTCTCCGGGGCGTTGTAGTAGCCCAGCGGGACCCGACCCCGCAGGGCGACCCGGCCGACGACCTCCGAGCCGGGCTCCACCGGGTGACGGGTGACTTCGTCGAGCACGGTCGTGGCGGGGTACGGGATGAACGCGGTCACGCCGCCGGAGGTCGATCCGGTCTCGAATCGTTGCGACCCCTGCGCACCGGTCTCCGACGAGCCGAAGCCGTCCACCACCGCCGCTTTGGGCACCAGGGCCACCAGTTGGTCCTTCAGCGATGGCGTGAGCGGCGCTCCGCCCGAACCGATGGAAAACAGGCTGGACACGTCGAACGGGCCTTCGGCTACCCAGGCGTCGACCAATGGCCGCACCACCGGATCGCCCACGACGGTCATGAGGTTGACTCGTTCGGTCTCCACGGTGCGCCATACCGCCAGGGCGTCGAGCGACCCGGGGAGCAGCACCACGGTGCCGCCGGCGAAGAGCCACGAGAGTACCGTCCACTGGCCGGCGGCATGCATCAATGGGGCCACCGGAAGGAACACGACCGCACCGTCCATGATCCGGTCGATCACTTCGGCGGGAGTCGACACCGGGCCCTCCTGGCGGGTGGGGTCAGCGCCGCCGATGCAGGCGAAGAACGCGTCCTCCTGGCGCCAGACCACCCCTTTGGGCAAGCCGGTCGTACCGCCGGTGTAGATGACGTAGCGGTCATCACCACTGCGGGCCCCGAAGTCCCGCTCGGGCGAGCTCTCGGCCAGCGCGGCCTCGTAGTCGTCGCCCAGCATGAGGCTCCAGCGCAGCTCGGGCAGGTCCGGGATGACCTCGGCCAGGCGCAGCCCGAACTCGGGCTGCACGAGGACCCCCACGACGTCGGCATCGTCGAACAGGTAGCGCAGCTCGCCGGCCACGTACCGGTAGTTGACGTTGATCGGCACCGCCCGGATCTTGAAGCACGCCAGCATGGCTTCCAGGTACTCGATGCCGTTCGTGAGGTAGAGCCCGACGTGATCGTCGGGAGCCACGCCGCGGTCGACCATCCAGTGGGCCAGCCGGTTGGCCCGCTCCTCGAGCTCGACGTAGCGGCGGCGAGTGCCGTCACACACCGCCGCGGTGCGCTCGGGAATGCGGTCGGCCACCGCTTCCCACACATCCGCCAAGTTGAAGGAGCTGGGTGAGCTGGGGGGGTCGGCTGCTGACACGTCGGGTGGTCTAGCCCACCGGCGCCGGAGCTGTCGGGGATCCCGCGGCCGCCGGCGATCCGGCGCTCGCCCGCATGCGGGTGGTCCGATGCACAGGATCGGTATCGAATTGAGGAATGACCTCACGACCGAACAACTCCATGGACGCGATGATCGAGTCCTGATCCATGTTGTTGGTGGTCGGGCTGAAGCAGAGCTGGTCGGCACCGATGTCGACCCACCGCTGCACCGCCTTGGCGCAGTCGTCCGGATCACCGACCACGACCATGCCGATCTCGGAGGCCTTCTTGATCTGGTCGATGGTGGGCTCGGGAATCAGGTCGGGCCACACCGGGAAGCCGTCGGGCTTGGGGATGTTGTCCAGCCAACGCATCTGGAGGCTGGTGTAGTAGTTCATGCCCGACGTGATGGCCGCCTCGAAGGCCTGCTCGCGATCCTCCATGCAGATCATGTTGGTCACGACCATGATGTTGTCGTTCACGAACTGCCCCACCGGCTCGGCGTTGGCCACTGCTTCCTTGTAGGACGCGATGAGCGGAGCGATCTTGGTGGGCGTGCCGTGGGTGAAGCAGAAGGCACCGAGACCAAGGGACCCCGCTTTGGCGAACGTCGGAGGGCTGCCGGCCGCAACCCACATGGGCGGGTGGGCGTGGCCGTAGGGCTTGGGGAAGACCTCGCGGGGCGGCATGCGGAAGTACTTGCCCTCGTAGGCGTACTGTCCCTCGGCCCACATCTTGGGGATCTCGCGGATGGACTCGTCCCACATGGCGCTGGTCTCATCGAGGTCGTCGATGTCGAAACCGAACACTTCGGTGGTGGATGAGCCGCGGCCGGTGCCGAACTCAAAGCGACCCTCGGTCATGTGGTCGAGCAGGGCGACGGTCTCGGCTACCCGGGCGGGATGGTTGACCTTCGGCGTGATGTTGAAGATGGCCGAGCCGACGTGGATGCGCTCGGTACGAGCCGCCACGTACGACAGGTACACCTCCGGCCCAGGCATGTGGCTGTACTCGTCGAGGAAATGATGCTCGGGGCACCACAGGTACTTGATGCCGGTGCGGTCGGCGGCAACGCCAACCTCCACGTTGCGCATGATGCGGCGGTGCTCGGCCATGGGGTCGATGTCGCGCTCATAGCGGGGCACGAACAGCTGGGCGAAGACGCCGAATTCCATGGGAGGTCCTTTCCCCCGGGCCGGCTCCTGCCGACCGACCGGCCTGGCTGATGTCGCACAGGATGACGAGCGAACTGTAACACGTTCTAGTTTTCGGCGCGGGAGCTCCATCCTCCGGCGGCTCCGCGCGGCCAGGCGATGACGTCGCCGGCGACGTCGACCAAGATGGCGGTCTCGGCGAAGGCGACCGGGACATCGAGGCGATCCACGCCCGGTCCCCCCAGGGCCTCGGCCAGGCGCTCGGCGTGATCGCCGGCGTGGTCCAGCGGTCCGTCACCGCCCCAGACCTCCACGACGAGGGAGAGGTCCCACCGGCGGGCCAACTCCAGCACCGCGTCGGTGGTCGGATCCACGGGATCGGTCGTGACCGCGATCGCCGGGCGCCCGGCCAGAGCGGCGACCACGGCGCCCGCGACGGCGAAGCCGCGCACGAAGGCAGTAGGGACGATGACCGACCCCGGTTCGGAGGTGGGGAAGGCCCGGGCCACCCACAGCCCGGCCGGTCCGGGGTCGGCCAACACCAGACCACCGGGTGGCACCACCGCGGCCAGGTCGGCCGCCGCCCGGGCGGGAGCGAGCGGTACGTCATCGCTGCGGTAGCGATCAGCCAGCGCGCTCGAGAGCTGGGCATACAGCGGCGGAGGCCCTGGTACCGGCCCTGGGTCAGGCCAATAATGAGCCAGGGTCGACAGCTGCCACGGCTCCACCTCGAGCACCTGAGCCGAGCGGTTCCATCGCTCGATCGGGGTCTCGAGCGGGTCGAGTCCCGAAGCGATGATCAGTTGGGCGTCGTTGAGACCGGCCAGATCGAAGTCCCGGGACTGGAGCCCGATGGTGCCGTAGTGGTGGGGGTCGTCCCACACGAAGACGCCCTTGGCCCCCCAGGAGTTGACCACCCCGCACCCCGCCGCTGCCGCCAGGGCCCGCAACCCGTTTACGTGGCCTGCCCGCACCACCCCGGGCCCGGCCAGAACCAGGGTGGAGAACTCAGCCAGGATGGGCGACAGGGTCAGCAGCTCGTCAGAGGTGTCTTCCAGCACGACGGGATCCAGCCCGGGCGGAGCGGGGGCATCCAGGTCCAGGTCCAGGTCATATTCGGCCGCGGCATGGACGGCGCCGAGGCTCCAGCCGGCCAGGGCACCGGGCAGGTAGGCCGGATCGCTGATCCGGACCACATCGGCGGTGATCCCCGGAGCCGACGTGAGAACCAGGCGGCGCCCGTCGATGATGGCCGCGCCCGGCCCGGGGCCGATCCGACCGTCGGCCGAGGCCAGCATGAGGGCCAGCTCGGCGTCGCCTACCGGATGGAGGTCGAGCCCGATCTCGGTGGACGGGGCGATGACGTGAGGATCAGCGGACGTGAGCGGAGACGCCACGAAGACTCGCCTGGCACCGAGCCCGGCCAGGCAGCGCCCCACCAACTCGCCGATGGTCCCGGTGCCGTCACTCATCGTGGGTCAGTAACGGAGGCCGGGGGCGCGGCTGTGGAAGATGTCGGCGTTCATGAGCGCGGTCAGCTCCGACGCCTCCCAGCGCTGCGACGGCTTGCGGATGGTGTTTCCTTTGCTCCAACCGTCCATGAGCACGATCTCGTCGCCCACCGCCCGGATGATCTGACCGGTCACATGCCCGGCCTTTTCACTGGCCAGCCATGCCACCAGCGGCGAGGCCAGGGAGGGATCCATGCGATCCCACTCGGTGAACTCGTCGGGCTCCTGGGCCACGATGCCGGCACCCGGGATCGACGCCGCCATGCGGGTTGCGCCCGCCGGACCGATGCAGTTGACGGTTACCCCCAGCTTGAAGACCTCGAGGCTTACCGTCTGGGTGAACGCCGCGATTCCGGCCTTGGCCGCGGTGTAGTTGGCCTGTCCGAAGTTGCCCACCAGCCCGGCGCCCGAGGTGGTGTTGATGATGCGCCCGCGGGAGACGTCCTCACCGGCCTTGCTCAGCTCGCGCCAGTGACGAACCGCGGCCTGGGTGGGGGCGAAGGTGCCCTTGAGATGGACACGGATGACGGAGTCCCAGTCGGCCTCGGTCATGCCCCAGATGGTGGCGTCCCGAGCGATCCCGGCGTTGTTGACCACGATGTCCAGCCGGCCGAAGAGCTCGATGGCCTGGGCCACCATGCGGGCCGCTCCTTCTACGTCAGCCACGTCTTCGTAGTTGGCCGCCGCCGCGCCACCCCGGGACTCGATGAGATCGACCGTGAGGTCGGCGTCGCGGCCGGTCCCCTCACCCGCCAGGGTGGCCCCCAGATCGTTGACCAGGACGGTGGCGCCCTCCTTGGCCAGCTCCAGGGCGTGGCCGCGGCCGATGCCGTGCCCCGCTCCGGTCACGATGGCCACCTTGCCGTCGAGCAACCCCATGCCGCTTGTCTCCCTGCGTGTCGAATTTCTGATGAGTCGTCAGATTGTAGCGAGGACCCCTCACCCGCCCGAAATCCCCGAACCCACCACTTTCTGCCCCAAAACTTCCCGCTCAGCGGGCAGAACTGACGCCGAAACGCGGGTTGTGGGCGGTCGGGGCGGAGGTAGAGGAGGGTCAGGTGGCGTAGGTGTCGCGGAGCTGTTGCTTGAGGATCTTGCCCGTGGGGTTGCGGGGGATGACGTCGAGCAGCTCCAGCTGTTCGGGGATCTTCTGCACCATGAGCCCGGCGTCCCTGCAAAAGGCCACCATCTCGGCCAGAGCGAGAGGCTCAGCGCCCTCGGCTGTGGCCACCACCGCGCACACTCGCTCGCCCCGTTCGGGGTCGGCCAGCCCGATGACGGCCACGTCGGCCACCTTGGGATGGGTGTAGAGGAGGTCCTCCACCTCTTTGGCACTGACGTTCTCCCCCTTGCGAATGATCACGTCCTTCAGTCGACCGGTGATGGTCAACATGTTGCGCTCGTTCAGCATCCCGAGGTCGCCGGTGCGGAAGTAGCCCTCCTCATCGAACCCGTCGGCGTCCAGGGAGCTGTCCAGGTAGCCGACCATGAGCTGGGGAGCCTTGGCCCGGACCTCGCCCTCCTCCCCCACAGCGGCGACCGTTCCGTCCAGCTTCACCAGCTTGAGCTCCACGCCGGGCATGGGTGCCCCTTCGGTGGCGGCCAGGTCGTCGTCGAGATCGTCGACTCCGCCCATGGTGAGGATGGGGACCTCGGTCAGGCCGTAGCCCGACACGATCGGGGCACCGAAGAGGTCCTGCACCTCCCAGTAGAGCGAGACCGGCTTGGGGGCGCCGCCACCGGGGAAGCATCGGACCTCGGGGAACAGCGGGTGATCGGCCTCCTTCTGGGCGGCCACGTAGGTCTGGTGGAAATAGGTGCCCGAGCCGGCCATGGTCACTCGCCGCTCGCTCAGGATCGGGATCACGACCTTGGGGACGAACGCCTGGAACAAGATGTTGCTCATCCCCGTCTGCATGGTGGTGAACAGCCAGGTGATGCCGCCGATGTGGGTGAAGGGGAACACCAGCGAGTGACGGTCCTCCGCGGTGATGTCGAGCCGTTCTCCCATGCCGCGGGCCACGGCGGCGATGGTGGTGTCGGTGTGCTGGGCACCCTTGGGATCGGCGGTGGTGCCCGAGGTGTAGAAAAGCCAGCGCACATCGTCGCCGGACGCCGGCGGCTCGGCCAAGGTGGCCGGATCGCCCTCCGGCAGCGAGCGGTCCGAGGTCAGGATCGCCACCCCGCCCACGTCGGTGGCGATGCTCTCGGCCATGGCGACGAAGTCGAACCCGGCGAAGTCCGATGGGACGACGAGCAGCTTGGAGCCGGCCTGGCGCACGCAGAACCCGACTTCGCGCTCGCGGTAGATGGGTAGCACCGGGTTCTGGGTCGCGCCCAACCGGGAGATGGCCCCGACCAGCACCATGGACTCGAGCCAGGTGGGGAGCTGCCAGGTGATGACGTCGCCAAGCCCGATGTCGTAGTCGGCGGCCAGGCCGGCGGCGGCCACGGCCACCCGGTCCCGATAGTCCGCGAACGTCATCTCGCGACCGATCTCGTCCACCGCCATGAGCACGTCGGGGGTGGCCGCGGCCCGTGCCTCGATCAGTCCCCATAGCGTCGGCGCTTCCAGCATGCGGTCCCCTCGTTGGTCCGTTTCTGACGAGCCGTCAGCTTAGCGAGTCGCCCCGATGCCGATCGTTCCTGCAGATCGCGCCCTGTGGTGGGGCCAGATGCAGGAACGACCGGTGGGCGCGGTCGGTCACGACGGGACGGAACCAGGGAGCCAGCGATAGCGAGTCCAGCCGTCGACCGGCTCGGCGCCCAGCGAGCGGTAGAACCCGATGGCCGTTTCGTTCCAGTCCAGCACCGCCCACTCGACGCGGCCTTCGGTGCGGTCCCGCACCGCGTCGAACAGCGCTCGGCCGTGCCCTCCACCTCGGAACTCGGGTCGCACGAACAGGTCCTCCAGCCAGATTCCCGGCCGTCCCAGCCATGTCGAGAATGTGGGGAAGTACAGGGCCAGGCCCGCCACCCGGCCGGGATCGGTCTCGGCCACCAGCACCCAGGCCGCCGGCGCGGGACCGAACAGGTGATGGCCGAGCTCGTCGAGGTCGAAGGCGACCTCGTCGGCCGCCCGCTCATAGGCGGCCAACTCGTGGATCAGCGCGGCGATCTCGCCCAGATCATCGGCCGTTGCCTCTCGAATCGACATAGCCGGATCCTAGGAGTCGCGGCCGGGCTGCCAGTCGGGCGGTGCCAACTCGAAGCCGGCGAAGTCGAAGCCGGGTACCACCGTGCAGCCGACCAGAGTGAACGCGCCCCGGGGGTTGGCCGCCTGCCAGGCCCCCACCGGCACCACGACCTGGGGTCGCTCGCCGGCCAGCAGGTCGGTGCCGAGCACGTGCAGTTCCCGGTCCATGCCATCGGAGGAGATCCACAGTTCCAAGGGATCACCGGCGTAGTGGTGCCACGTCTCCACCGCGTCCACCCGATGCCAGTGCGAGCGCTCCCCCGCGGTGAGCAGGTAGTAGATGGCGGTTCCCCGCGGCCGCCCACCGGCGCCGTCCTCGGCCCGCCACGTCTCGCGGTACCACCCACCCTCGGGGTGCGGGATCAACCCCAGCGTGTCGATGATCTCGGCCGACTGCATGGACCGAACGCTACTGCCGTGCGGAGCCGAGGGGTCCAGGCTCAGCGGAAGGCGGAGGCGAGGGCCACGGCGTAAGCTTGCGCCCCGACTTGCGTGAGGTGCACCCCGTCGGCCACGAAGTACTCGGGATGACCCTCGCTGGCCAGATACCAGTCGACCACGGCCACGTTCGACCGGCCCATGGCCGCCGCGCCGAGTCGCTGGTTGGTGAGGTCCTGCCACGATCGCGGTTCACGGGTGGTGACCAGGACGACTTTGTTCGCTCCGGCCAGGGCGTCGAGAATCTTCCCAAGATCGCCATCGGTCGGCGGGCCGTTGGTGCCCAGGTGCACGATGACGTTGGGGCGCAACGCGCCGACGTTGGCCAGCGCCGGGATCAGCCCCGGGAGCACGTTGAACTGACGGCCCACCTCGGCGTTGATGAGGATGTTGGGGAACTGGTTGCGCACCATGCCTCGGGCCCCGAGGAGCACCGAGTCCCCCACCGCGATGATGGCGTTACCCGGGATGGGAACGATGGCTGGTGGGGGCGGCACCGTCGGCGGCGGAGGCAAGGGCACGACCACCGGAACCCCCGTCACCGCAGTGGTGGTCGGAGCCGCGGTGGTGACCGGCGGCAGCGAGGTCTCGTCCACCACATTGCCCAGATCATCAGTGGTGGCGCCGGCCAGGTCGACACCGGAGATGGTGGTGTTGGGTCGAGCATTCACCAAGCCGACGAGCAGCGTGGCGATCAGGGCCAGAGCCACCAATGCTCCCCCGACCACCTGGCGACGGGCACGGCGAGGCAGCGGACCGTCGGGCAACGAGCGCCGGGCCCACAGCCGACGCAGAGCGCCTTGGCGCACCGGCAACTCGATGAGTCGGTAGGAAATCTCCGCCACCGACACGGTCAGCCCCAGGCGGAGCGCCAACAAGGTGCCTGAGGAGGCGGTGACGTCGAGACCCGGCCGGGTCAGCACGAAGATCGGCCAATGCCACAGGTAGATGCCGTAGGACCGCTTGCCGATCCATACCAGGGGGCCGACCCCCAGGATCTTGGACCAGATGGTGGCGCACGGGTGCACAACGGCGGCGACGGCCGCCACCGCGAACACGTCGAGCACCACGAAGCCACCCTGGTACACCATCGGGTCGAACTCGTTGGCCTTCACCATCATCCAGCCGATGCCGACGAGGCCCACCCCACCCACGACGGTGAACAGCGCTCGTGCCCCGACGTGCACCTTCGCCCGCATGAGCCAAGGCGGGGCGGCCACCGCCAGGGCGGCACCCAGCAGCACACCGGCGGCCCGCGTGTCGGTGCCGTAGTAGACCCGCGACGGATCGAGGCCGGGATGATAGAGGCGAACCCCCCACGCCGCCGAGGCGGCAGCCAACCCCCCGATGATGACGAGGAGGTGACCGCGCCGACCCCGGGTCACGCGGGAAAGGCCGGCCAACACGATCGGCCATACGAGGTAGAACTGCTCTTCCACCGCCAGCGACCACAGGTGACGCAGGGGCGATGGGCGCCCGATGGCCTCGAAGTACGACTGGCGAACGACGATCTGGTACCAGTTCGTGATGTACGTGAGCGCCCCGACGATGTCGCCGCGGATGCGGGCCGCCTCGCCGGGGACCTTCAACAACCACACCGCCGACACCACGGCCAGCATCGCGAAGAGGGCGGGAAGCAGGCGCCGGGCTCGGCGGGCCCAGAAGGCCAGGTAGGCCGTGCCACCGGTGCTCTCGCGCTCGGCCAGCAGCAGCGAGGTGATCAGGTAGCCGCTGATGACGAAAAAGACTTCGACCCCGAGGAAGCCCCCCGGGATCCAACTCACGTCCCCGTGGTAGAGCAACACCGAGGCCACGGCCAGCGCCCGCATCCCGTCGAGGGCGGGAAGGTAACGGACGGACGGTTGGAAAGTTTGGGCGACCCGATCAGCCGGAGTGGCGGGCCACCGCTCGACGGCGGTTTCGGGCGCGTCTGACGGTGGGGTCGCTGGGAGCGCGACCCGGTCGGTCAGGTCGAGCGCACCGGGGTGCGTCTCGATGGAGGTGGTGTCGATGGCCATCAGATCCGGAAAGGCGGCTCGCACGGGTGAACCACGAGCCAACAATCCTATCGACACCCTGACCCCGACCTGAAGCGGGAATGGTTGTCGCTGCGCCCACGCTGATGGGTTTCAGCCACCGGGCAGGCCAGAACAGCTGCGACGACTACTTAGTGGCTACGGGATGCACCGGGGCGCTGCACCCGCCCGTGAACGGTTCGGGGTGGGCGGTGAACAGGAACTCGAACACGCCGTCGGACGAGCAGTCGCTGGCCAGGGCCTCGAAATCAAAGTTCTGACCCTGGATCTGGCCCATGTCGCGCAGGTGGATCATGTGGACGACCATCATGGCGGCCCAGTCCTGGGGGGGCCACACCTCGTACACGTAGGTATCGGTGAACACGGCCCCGAGGTCGTGCTCGCGGATCCAGCGGATCGTGGCAGTGGACAGTCCGGGTGTGTCGTGGTTGTAGGCCACCGTCTGGCCGGCGTGAAGGAGTTGCATCTGCCCGGTGCGGACGCAGGCCACGTCTCCCGGCACCAGGGTCACCCGGGCGTGCTCGACGGCGGCGTCGAGATCTTCGGCGGTGATGGCGTAGCCGGGGTCGAGACGGTCGACGCCATGCCCCGCGGCCACGTCGAGCAGCACTCCCCGGCTCAGGATCGGCTGCAACTTGTCGGCGCCGCAGCGGGTGAGGCCGCCGCCGGCCGTCACCGTCGAGTCGAGGAAGCCGTTGTAGAGGAACCCCCCATAGGACACATGGCCGAGGGCATCGACATGGGTACCGGCAGCCAGGCTCATCACCACCGTGTCGTCGTTGAACGCGGCGTCACCGTCGGCGCCGCTGTAGGTCTGGTTGATCGACAGCATCGTGCGCGAGGGCGCGATGCGGCCCGGCGCACCACCCTCCTGGGGGCTCGTCTGATCGAGGGGGATGGCGAGCGAGAGGTGACGACCATCGCGGACGGCGTCGAGTCCCCGCCGCAGGGCCGCACCATCGATCAGGTTCTGGGTGCCCCGCTCGTCGTCGGCGCCCCATCGGCCCCAGTTGGAGACCGACGCGGCCAACTCCTGGAGTTCCGCCGGCAAGCTCATGGATAGTCGTTCATGGAGGCCCGTCAGCCGATCTGCAATACGCCGCGGGCAAGGTCGCCGTTGTGCATGTCGTCGAGGGTCTGTTGGATGTCTTCCATGGCGTAGGTCTTGGTCACCAGCTCGTCAAGCTTGAGCCGGCCGGCCAGGTACAGATCGACGAACAGCGGGATGTCCTTGTGGGGTCGGCCCGCGCCATACCGGCAACCCATGATCGTCTTGTCGTTGTACATCGACGAGACGAGGAAGCTGGCCTCGGTGCCGAACTTGGGCACGCCCAGAATCACGCAGGTGCCACCCCAGTCGAGGGCGTCGACGGCGTTGCGGATGAGCGACGGGTGGCCGACGCACTCGAAGGACACGTCAACCCCATTGGGGCAGATCTCCTTGACCTCCTCGACGGTATCGACCTCGGCCGCGTTGATGAAGTGCGTGGCGCCAAATTGGCGGGCCAGTGCCTCCTTGCGGGGATTGGTGTCGACCGCGATGATCGGCACCGCGTCGGCCAGGGCCGCGCCCTGGATGACGTTGAGGCCGATGCCTCCGACGCCGACCACAAGCACGCTCTGGCCATGGCTGACCTTGGCCCGGTTGAACACCGCGCCCACCCCGGTGATGACGCCACACCCCAGCAGGGAGGCCACCTCGAACGGCACGTCCTTGTTGATGGGGACGGCCTGGCGAGCCTTGATCACCGTCTGCTCGGCGAAGGCCCCGATGTTGGCGAACTGGAGGACCTTGCGATCGCCCTGGCGGAACGGCGCCGACATCTTGCCGATCGAGTGACGGCAATGCGTCGGGTGGCCGCTGTCGCAGGCCGCGCAGGCGCCGCAGTTCGACAGCGTCGAGATCACGACGTGGTCCCCGAGTTGCACCCCGGTGACCTCCGGACCGAGTTCGGAGACGATGCCCACGCCCTCGTGGCCCAGCACCACCGGCGTCGGGAATGGAATCGTGCCGTCGATGACCGAGACGTCGCTGTGACACACCCCCGCGGCCTGGATGTCGACCCGAACCTCGCCGGAGCGGAGATCGCGCACCGCGAGATCGGTGACGACGCTCAGCCCGCCCTCGTCGAACAGGACACCCTTCACGCGGTTGCTCCCGACGTTGACGTGGCCGCGTTGGTACCGGCCGGCCGGATGACGTGGCCGGGGGTGGCCCCGGTGAGCACGCCTTCGATCACGATGGGCACCCCGTTGACGATGGTGGCGTGGACACCCTTGGGCAGGGCGGTGAATCGGGCCGCGCCGCCGGGCAGGTCGTAGGTGAGCCGCTTGGTGTCGGGACCGATGGTCTCGTCGAAGATCATCATGTCGGCGGCGTAGCCGGGCAGGAGCATCCCTCGGTTGGCGAAGCCGCACAGGGCGGCCGGCACCTGGGTCATCTGTCGCACGGCCTCCTCGAGGCTCCACAAATGCCGGTCATACACCCAAAAGCGCAGCAGGTAGCTGGACCAGTCGGCGCCGTCGTCTCGGTCGAGGTGGGCGCCACCGTCGCTCACCCCGGCGATCATGGCCGGGTGCTGGATGGACTCGGTGACCGAGGCTTCCCACTCGGGCGTGAAGTTCTCCCAACGGAAGCCCATCTTGAGCTCCTCGCTGAGGGCCAGGTCGAACATGGCGTCGGCCGGCTCGACCCCCAACTCGGCGGCGATGTCAATGATGGACCGCTTCAGGTACTTCTCGTTTTCCGGCCGCGTCACCTCGTCCACGTACATGACGTCGAAATGGGGCGGCGGGATGGTGGAGCCCTGGTCTGGGTCCTTGTTGGGATTCTCGACGGCGTGGCGCAGGACATCGCGCATCGCCGGGTCCACCAGATCGGCGACCTTGTCGTCGGGACTCTTGCGCATCCAGTCCCGCCACGGCAGTACGCCGTCGTAGAGCTGGGTCCCGCCCTCGAAGGTGAAGATCCGGTCGAAGGGGTGGTTGCGCAGCAGGGAGAAGATGGCGGCACCACGATCGGCGGCATCCTCGAGGAACTCCACCGCGTGGTCCCACCCGGCGCCGGGGGCGTCCACCTTGTTGCGGGCTCCCAGGCCCTGGATCACGATCGGCAGACGGCTCAGCTCAGCCAGCTCGATGAGCAGCTCCTCGTCGTCGGCGTTGAGACCTCCGATCGAGCTCTGGGGCAGATACGAGATCGAGCCGCCGCCGGCCAGACCGGTCTCCTCCACCAGGGCCTTGAGCTCATCGATCGAGGCGAACCGGCTGGGAATGGGGCGCTCGTCGCCGTCGAGCTGGGTGGGGGCATGCGATGACGAGAATCCAGCCGCCCCGGCGCCCATGGCCTCGCGCACGACCTCACGCATGCGCACGACCTCGTCGGGGGTGGCCTCACGCTGCGAACCATCGGCGCCCATCACATACCGGCGCAGGCTGGAATGGCCGATCATGCAGGCCATGTTCACGCCCAGGTTGCCCTCCCGACGGGCGAGGAACTCAGGGAAGCTCTCGAAGTCCCATTCGACGCCGGTCAAGGCCACCGGATCCATGCCCTCGACCTTGGCGAACATTCGGGTGATGTAGTCACGGTCCGCCTCGGTGGTCGGGGCCAGCGAGAACCCGCAGTTGCCGGCCAGCACCGTGGTCACGCCCTGGTAACACGACGTCTGGGCCCATGGGTCGAACGTGAGTTGCGGGTCGTAGTGGGTGTGGGCGTCGATGATGCCGGGGGCCACGAACCGACCCTCGGCATCGATCACCTGGGTGGCGTCCTCAACGTCGGGCACGTGGCCGATGTGGACGATGACGCCGTCCCGCACGGCCAGATCGGCCCGGCGACGGGCGAGCCCGGTGCCGTCGATCACGATGCCGTTCTTCACGACCAGGTCGTAGGTCGCCATGGTTCCTCCAAGAGGTGTCGATGCGGTGCCTGGCCGGTTAGCCGGGCCAGACGATGGACTGGAGCTCGCTGTAGGCATGGAACCCAAAGCGGCCGCCGTCACGACCGACCCCGCTCATCTTGAACCCGCCGAAAGGCAGCTCATGATTGCGTTGCAGGGTGTTGATGCCCACGTTGCCCGTGCGCAGCTGCTGGGCCACGCCATAGGCCCGAGCCGAATCGGCGGAGAACACGTAGTCGTAGAGGCCGAACTCGCTGGCGTTGGCCAACGCCACCACCTCGTCCTCGTCGTCGAAGGGCACGACCACGATCACGGGGCCAAAGATCTCCTCGCGCACGACGGTCATGTCCGGCGTGGCATCCACCACCAGCGTGGGGGCCACGAAGTACCCGGCGTCGAGGTCGGGGCGGGCTCCGCCCGTGGCGAGGGTGGCGCCTTGGTCCCGGGCCGAGGCGACATAGGCCTCGATCCGATCCCGGTGCACCTCGGTGATGACCGGGCCGAGCACGGTGTCGCGCTCGAGCGGGTCGCCCACCTTCAACTGCTCGGCCGCCGCCACCAGGCCCTGCACCAACTGGTCGTGGATGCCTCGTTGGACGAGGACTCGGGTGGGCGCGGTGCAGATCTGGCCGGAGTGGAAGGCCCACACCGAGCTGATGCCCCCGATGGCGGCGCCCAGATCGGCATCGTCGAACACGATGCACGCCCCCTTGCCCCCCAGCTCGAGCAGCAGTCGCTTCATGCCGAAGCCGGCTAGCGAGCCGATGCGTTGACCGACCCCGGTCGAGCCAGTGAAGCTGATCATGTCGACCTGAGGTGAGGCCACCAGGGCCTCGCCTGCCTCGGAGCCCTCACCCACGACCACGTTCACCACACCGGGAGGGAAGCCCGCCTCGGTGAACAGCTCCCCGAGCCGCACGATAGCCAGGGGGTCCTGCGGCGCCGGCTTCACCACCACGGTGTTGCCCATGGCCAGAGCCGGTCCCATCTTCCCCGCGGTGTTGGTCATGGGGAAGTTGTACGACGTGATGGCGGCGACCACGCCCACCGGCGCGCGACGGGCCACGCCTCCGATGATTCCTCCCGGGGCCAGCGCCGTCGTGGGCATCAGCCCCGGAGGAACAGCGATGGTCTGTTCTTCGGCGATGCCCTGGGCATAGCGCCGGAAGCGGGCGCCGGCCTGTGGCACCTGCATCTGCTTGGTGACCCGCATCGTCGCGCCGGTCTCGGCCTGCACCAAAGGCACCAGCTCGGCGTAATGCTGGTCAATGAGGTCACCCACCCGGCTGAGCAACTCGGCCCGGCATTCGGGCGTCGTGCGCGACCAAGCCGGGAACGCGGCCGCGGCCGCTTCGGCGGCGGCCTGGGCATCAGCAGCCGAGGCGTTGGGGGCGTGGCCCACGACTTGTTCGGTGGCGGGGTTGACGATGGCGTAGGTGCCGTTGGCCGCGTCGACCGCTTCGCCGCCGATGAGCAGACGGTAAGCGGCTTCCGGATCGGGGCCCCCGGATGATCCGACGTCGCCCGATTGGGTGTCGGCGGCGGTCACGGTTCGAACGGGAGCTGGAGCATGCGGATGGCGTTGCCCCGCACGAGCTTGCGGACGGTCTCGTCGTCGAGATGGCCCATGAGCTTCTGGCCGACCTCACGGCTGTAAGGCCAGGTGCTGTCCGAGTGGGGGTAATCCGTCTCGAACATGACGTTGTCCGGTCCGCACTTCTCGAGCGCGCTCGGGGTGAGCCCGTGCTCGTCGTCGAAAAAGCAGCCGTAGATCTGGCGGTAGTAGTAGGTCGAAGGTGGCTCGGGGATGACGCCGTGGACCCCGTTCCAGCCCCGGTTCTCCTCCCACACCTTGTCGGCCCGCTCGAGGATGTAGGGGATCCAGCCGATCTGGCCTTCGCTGTAGGCCAAGGTCAGGTCGGGGAACTTCACCAGCACGCCCGACATGAGGAAATCGACCATCGACGACATGGCGTTGCCGAACGTCAGGGTGGAACCCACCGCCGGCGGGGCGTCGGCCGACGTCGACGGCATCTTCGACGACGAGCCGATGTGCATGTTCACCACGACGCCGGTCTCGGCGCAGGCGGCGAAGAACGGGTCCCACTCACCGGAGTGGATGGAGGGTAGGCCCAGGTAGGGCGGGATCTCGGAGAAGCAGGTGGCCCGCACGCCTCGATCGGCGTTGCGCCGGATCTCCTCGGCGGCCAGCGTGGCATCCCACAGCGGAACGATGATGAGCGGGATCAGCCGGCCGTTCGAATCACCGCACCACTCATCGACCATCCAGTCGTTGTAGGCCTTGACGCACAGCAGGGCGAGGTCGCGGTCCTTGGCTTCGAGGAACGTCTGGCCGCAGAAGCGGGGGAAACTGGGGAAGCACATCTGGGCCTCGGTCCAGTTGACGTCCATGTCCTCGAGGCGAGCTTTCGGGTCCCAGCAGCCCTTGCGCATCTCGTCGTACGTGATGGCGGTGATCTTCACGTCGTCGCGATCGAAGCCCACCGCGGCCGACAGGCGGGTGGTCGGGATCTGCTTGTCCTCGTAGTGCCACCAGTCGCACTGCGGCCCATCGGTACCCGGTGCGTACGAGAACTTGCCGCCGACGAAGGTCATCTCCCCCATCGGTGCCCGCACCGATCGCGGCCCGATGTCTTTGCATTTGGCCGGCAGGCGGTCCTGCCAGACGTTGGGTGGCTCGATGACGTGGTCGTCGACGGAGATGATCTTCGGGAAGTCCCCCATGGCGGAGAATCGTACCCGCGATCTGACGGGCTGTCAGCCCGAAAATGAAACTCGTTCTAGTTCTGAGGATCTCGTCTACGATGCGGGCAAGGTCCTGTACCGGCGTAGGAAGTGGTCCGCCCTGGCGACCGTTTCCTACGCCGGTTGCGGATGGGGTTCGGGAGAGTCGAGGGGAACGGGTATGGCAGAACCAGCGGGCAACGAAGGTGGCATCCGGATCGGGACCACCCTGGTGACGCTGGTGGACCCCCACCAGGGTCACGAGGTCGCCTACAACCGTTGGTACGAGCGGGACCACTTCTACGCCGGCTGCCTGATCGGGGCTGGCTGGTTCGCCGGCAAGCGTTGGGTGGCCACCAAGCCGCTGAAGGACCTTCGTGGACCGGCCGGATCGCCGTTCCTGCCCGACATCAGCGCCGGCTCCTACCTGACCACCTACTGGGTGCTCAAGGGCGAGGAAGCCGACGCGGTGGCGTGGGGCACCCGGCAGGTCAAGTGGCTGCACGAGAACGACCGCATGTTCGAAGAGCGTGACCACGTCCACACGCTGATCTACGCCAACCGCTTCGCCGCCTCCCGCGACAGCGACGGGGTGCCGGCAGAGCTGGCCCTCGACCACCCCTGGAACGGTCTCGTGCTGGTCATGGTCGACCGCCACCAGGACGTCTCCCCCAAGGAGGCCACCGCCTGGCTGCGCGACGAGTTGTTGCCCGAGGCCATGGCCGACACGCCGTGGGCGTTGACGGTGGGCCTCACCCCGGTGCCGCTGCCCAAGGAGGCACCCGTGTTCCAACCACCCAACCCGGGTGAGGAGCGACGCACGGCGCTGCTGTGCTTCCTGGAGAGCGACCCGCGACAGTGCTGGGACGAGTTCGTGGCGCTGTCGGACAAGGTGGCCGGCGGCGGGATTGCCGAAGTCTCGTATGTGGCCCCGTTCATCCCCACCATCCCCGGCACCGACACCTACACCGACCATCTCTGGTAGCGCGGCCCAGGTTTCGCCCCCGCCCCCCCGGTCTCAGCGTCAGTTGTTCCCGCTGAGCGGGAGAAATTCGGGGTGAGAAAAATGTGCGGACGGCGGCTTGTCAGCGGCCACCAACGGGTCGAGTGTGGGGGCTGTCACTCGGCCACCAAGGGAGCCCGCCATGGCCCGCACCACCTCGTTGATCCGTCTCGTCGGCGGCAGCCGCGGCCTCGACGCCACCGTCGTGGACCTCTCCTTGAATCCCCACGATCGGGCCGATGCCAGTGGTGATCGGTTCGTGCGGGCGGTGCGGGGCACGGCCGTCACGTCGCTCTCGGGTCTCGAGAGCCAGTGCCGCGATCGCCACCGCGCCGAAGAGCTCGCCCACGTCTGGCGAGTGGCCGTTTTCACCGCCGGGCGGGACCGCCGGGTGCGGGCCCGCATCTACCGCTACCAGGGCACCTACCCGCTGGAGCCTCGCCGCGACGACCACGGCCGGTGGGCCCTGGCTCTCCGTGGCGAGGAGGTGCGGCCGGGCAGCGGTGCCACGGCCGACTCCCCGTGCGAGGCGTTGTCGGCCACCTCGGTGTGGGCGACGCTCGAATCCTCGGTCGATGAGGCCGCCCGTCGCTTCACCGCGGTGGCGGCGCTCCTGCCCCCGGGCGCGTTGGCCGACCGGGCGCAGGCCTCGGGCCGCGCCGTCGCCGCCTGCGTGTCCGACGCCGCCCGCCTGTGCCAAGTGGGCGCCACCGTGGCCCCGGACTGGCAACCGACCATGGCCGCCGATCGGGGCCGGGCGCTGGCCGACCGGGTGTGCGCCCTGATCGGCACGATCGACGCGGCAACCGCCCATGTGGTGGACCTGCACCTCGAAGTGGCCGACGCGGTCAATCCGAGCGAACCGCTCGCCCACCTCCGGGCGGCGTTGAGCGAGCTGACTGCCTGATCTCATTTCGTCGCGGGCGTCACCCTTCGTCTCGATGGTCGAGGGCCCGGACGATGTCGGCGTCGGCGTCGGCGTCGTCGTCGAGCTGATCGAGGAACTCCTCGATCGCCGGCGCGAATTCGGGAGCGAACATGGCCGTGAGGTGATCACCCGGGACGACCACCACCCGGGCGTCGGCCAACCGCTCGGCCAGGTTCTGGGGTGAGCCGACGAGCGTGTCGGTATCGCCCACCAGCACGAGCGCCGGCACGGTGATTGCCGCGAAGTCGACCCGGTAGCGCAGCGACGTCGAGCGCTCGATGGCGGCCAGGGCGAGCCGGTCGGCGCCGGTCGCCTCCGCGAAGGCCCGAAAGGCGCGAGCAGTGGCGTCGTCGATGGTGGTGGGGTCGTCCGCCTCGAACGCATCGGCGATGCGTGGTCGCCCCTCAGCCGGCGTGGGCGGCATCAGGTTCCCCCCGACCCCGCCGAGCACCACCGAGCGGGCCCGCGGGTCGACCGACACCAGCCGGGCCGCCACCATGGCGCCCATCGAGTAGCCGACGACATCGACCTCGGTGACGCCCAGATGATCGAGCACGGCCTGGGCGTCAAGGACCATCGAGTCACCGTCGTAGGACGCCGGATCATGGGGCTTACCCGACCGTCCGTGGCCCCGGGCATCGGTGGCGATGACCTGGCGCTCGGCGCCGGTCAGGGCGTTGACGATGCCGGGCGTCACCCAGTTGGCGTGGTGATCGGCGGCGAAGCCGTGCAACAGGAGCACCGGCGCCCCGTGGCCCGACACCGTGTACGCGATCGGGGTGCCGTCGAACGAAGCGATGGTGTCCATCACCCCCATCCTTGCCCAGTCTCGTCAGGCACGGTCTGAGGCCGATTCTTTTGGCCGCCAGGTTCCGAGGACATCTCGATGGACGTTCCATCTGTCCATCGGTAGAGTGTCTTGTTATGGAAGATGCTATCTCATATGACAAGACAGCGACCGACAATGTCTGGTTGCCGCCGTGGGACGCGTCCTACGCGGCCAACACCGGTCACCACCGCGTGTACGACGAGCTGTACCTGTCGACAACGCCGCTGTCCCCCGGTGACCGGGTGCTCGACCTGGGCTGCGGATCGGGCGACTTCACCCGCAGCGTGGCCGCCCTGGTGCCCGACGGTGAGGTGGTCGGCCTCGACCCGCAGCCATCCTTGCTGGCCGAGGCGCGAGCCTGCGCGGGCCCCAACCAGTCCTTCGTCGAAACACCGGTCCAGCATCTGGCCGAGGCCATGGCCGGAACCGCGCCGTTCGACCTGGTCATGAGCCGCGCCGCCATGCAGTGGGTACCCATGGCTGACCACCCCGGCTACCTGGCTGCCTCGCTCGCCCTGCTGCACCCGGGCGGCTGGTTCCGCCTGGAGATGGGTGGCGCCGGCAACATCCCGGTGATCGCCCCACTAGTGGAAGAGATCTCCCTGGCCCACGGTGGGCCGCCGGCACCATGGTCGTTCCCTGACGCGGGTCGTTATCTCGAATTGCTCGAGGCGGCCGGATTCACCGTCGATCCCGGCGACGGCAGCTACGTGCGCACCCTGGCCCAGCGCCGGGCTTTCGACCGCGACTCGCTGCTGGGCTGGCTGCGCAGCCAGTGCTACCAGGGGTTCGAGATCGCCATGCCGCCAACCAATCACGCCGCCTTCCGGGCCGAAGTCGAAGCCCGACTCGACGAGATGCGGCGCCACGACGGCAGCTTCGACCAGACCTACGTCCGTCTCGACGCGCTGGCCCGTCGACCGCGCTGAGGGGCCAGCCCCGACCTGGTACTGACGCCGTCTTCCTCAGCCGAC
>DHIQ01000223.1:5023-16919 GCA_002403895.1 Candidatus Neomicrothrix sp. UBA4742 | reverse complement strand
CCGGTGGCGATCAGGGCGACAGCCAGCGAGGCCATCACCGCCCATCGCCACCATTTGGGCAGGCGACCGATGGCCGAGGCGTACACCGGGTAGATCACCCAGTCGGCGAACACGAACCGGTTGAAGCTGGCCAGCACGCTGGAGCACAGCGGCAGGATGATCATGCCCAGGCCCAGCATCCAAGTCTCCATAGGAAAGCGATCCCGCTTGGACCAGGCGGCGTAGGCCAGCGCCGTCACCACGATGACCACGCACCACAGGTCGAAGTTGCGGGCCACCAGGGCGGGCACCATCACCGTTCCCCGCCGCGGCCACAGGTTGTGGTAGCCCTGCATGACCGTCGTCCACGGCGGGCTCAGCGACCGGCCCCAGTCCTTCTGTGCCTTTACGAAGGCGAAGGGCTGGCCCACCTGCGACTTCATCATGGCCAGCGTGGCCAGGAAACCGACCGAGCCGGCCACGCCATAGGTGACCGCCCATCGGTCGATGCGCCGCTGGCGGATGATGCGGGCCAGGATCAACACTGCGGGGACGAGAATGCCCACGCTGCGGGTGGCCCCGATGGGCACCATGAGGGCGGCGGCCAGCCAGCGACGGTCGCGCTTGTCGGCCCACACCGCGCCGGCGCCCAGAGCGACGAACAGGCCCTCGCTGTAGAACGCCCACAGGAACAACGACGATGGGAAAAGGGCGAACAGTAAGACGGCCCGTCGGGCCACCTGCTCGTCGCGCCACGCCTTCGACGCTCCCCACACGGTGATGAAGGCGGCCAGCCCGGTCACTGTGGCCACCGCGTGCACCGTGAAAAGATCCGAGTGGGTCAGCTTCCAGATGGGCCAACCCAACGCCGACAATCCGGGAAAGAACGCATGCGACGGCATGATCCAGCGGGGTCGCAGGTAGCCGATGTGCATGATCCGCAGGTAATGCTCGGAGTCGTAGAAGAACGCAGTGTGGCCGGGGGTGCCGCCGAGGTGCACGCTCACCGCCATCTCGGCCAGACGCCACACCACCCACAGGGAGATCGGGTAGCTGATGCCGGGAAGGATCCGGTGACCGGCCGACTTCCAGCGCGCCACCAGTCGCCACCAAGCAATGGGTCCGCCCTCGTCGCGGACCGGTAACCGGCCCCGGGGAACCGACCATTCCTGATCGCGTTTGAGCCGGTCGGGGTCGGCGGGCGCGCCGACGACCTCGTCGGTCTCTGCACCGGCGACGCCCCCCACGGCCCCCCGCCGTTCGTCGACGGTCGCGTCGTCGAGGGGCAGGGTCGTCACGGCGCAGATGCTAGATGCCGATCAGCCTCCGAGCAGATCGCGCAGCAACGGATCCATCTGCGCGCTGGGCAACAGGCTGCCACCGTCGACCACCACGTTCTGGCCGGTCACATAGCCGGCCAGGTCGCTGGCCAGGAACACGACGACACCGGCGATGTCGTCGGCGGTGCCGGTGCGCCCCAGAGGGGTGCCCGCCTCGATGGCAGCCAGGTGTTCGGGCATGGACCAGGTGAACTCGGTCAGCGGCGTGCGGATGAACCCGGGAGAAACCGCATTGACCCGCACCCCATCGGGCCCGTACTCGAGGGCGGCGCTGCGGGTGAGGGCGATGATGCCGGCCTTGGCCGCGGCGTACGGCGCTTCGCCTCTCGTCGGTCGGATGCCGCTCACCGAGGCCATGGTGATCACGCTCCCCCCTCCGCCAGCCTGCAGATGCGGCACCGCCGAGCGCAACCCGTGGAACGTGCCCTTGAGGTTCACGTCGACGAGGAGATCCCACTCCTTGCCCGAGTAGGCGTGCAGTGGCTTGAGTGACCCGATCCCGGCGTTGAGGAACACCGTGGTGAGCCCACCCAGGCCCTCCACGGCCTCGGCGGTAGCCCGTTCCAGCGCCTCGCCGTCGACCACATTGACCCCGAAGGCCAGCCCGCCGATCTCCCCGGCAACGGCCTCAGCCGTCGCCAGGTCGAGGTCGAGCACGGCGACCTTCGCTCCTTCCGCCGCCAGGCGCCGAGCGGCGGCCGCGCCGATCCCGCTCCCCCCGCCGGTGACGATGGCCTTGCGCCCGTCGAGTAGTCCCATGGTCGATCTCCTCCGGTGCGATGCTCGCCCTCGGCTTTGTAGCTCAGGTGGCGAGGACGCCGCCGTCGACGGCCATGGCATGGCCGGTCACGAAACTGGCCGCGTCAGAGCAGAGCCACACGATGGCCTCGGCGATCTCCTCGGGCGTGGCCAGCCGCCCGATCGGCGTCATCTTGCCCATCCCGGTGAGGGCCTGCTCGTCGCCGCCGACGAACCCTTCGAGCATCGGGGTGCGGACGTTGCCGGGGCACACCGCGTTGACCCGGATGTCCTGGCGGGCGTACTCGAGCGCCACGCTCTTGGTGAGGCCGACCACCCCGTGCTTGCTGGCCACATACGCCGGCAGGTTGGCGAAGCCGATGAGGCCGGCGGCCGACGCCACGTTCACGATGGCGCCTTTGCCCACGTCGAGGATGGCGGGGATCTCGGCCTGCATGCACAGGAACGTCCCGGTGAGGTTCACCCCCACCGTGCGCTGCCAGTCGTCCAGCGATTGCTCGATGAGCGGCTTGTAGGTGCCCGAGGTGCCGGCGTTGTTCACGGCCACATCGAGCCGACCGAACTCCTCCTCCACTACGGCGACCATAGCGGTGACCTGGTCCGGGTCGGAGACGTCGGCTTGCACGAACCGGGCCCGGCCCCCGATGGCCTCGATGGCCGCCACCACCAGGTCGCCGTGGGACCGCTCGAGGTCGGCCACCATGACCGCCGCCCCTTCATGGGCCAGTTGCAGCGCGGTGGCCCGGCCGATGCCGGAGGCACCGCCGGTGACCAGGGCGACCTGGCCCTCGAACGTCCTCATGAGGTTGGCCCGTCCATGGTGACGAGGGGTTCCTCGGTGATCATCCACACCAGGTTGTCGCGATCCAAGAACCGCTTCTCGTCCGGCTCGATCAACTCGACGTACTTGGGTTCGGCACAGAAGGCCAGGAAGGCGTCCACCGACTCCAGCCACTGGATGGTGATGCCGTCGTAGCCCGGGGTGCCGCACCAGTCGGGCTGCGGGACCCTGCGGTGCTGCTCGTAGCGCACGATGTGACGAGCCAGCTCCGGCGTGGAGCGAATGAGCGGCCCATGGTTCCCCTCCCAATGCGCGTAGAACTCCTCGAGGGTCATCCCCTCACGCCGCTTCAGGAAGCACACCAACTTGACCATCAGGACTCCTCTTCGGACTCGATCGGCTCGGGATCAGTTCAGGTACTCGCCGCAGTTGACCGGCAGGCTCTGGCCGGTTACCGCCTTGGCCAGGGGCGAGGCGAAGAACACCACCGCCCCGGCGATCTCCGCCGACGACGGCAGGTACTTGAGGCAGTTCTTGTCGGCGAACTCGTCGTACACCACCTGGAACTCGACCCCTCGCTCCTCGGCGATGTGGTTGATGTACCACTCGACCGACTTCCCCCAGATGTAACTGGGATGGATCCCGTTCACGCGCACCCCGTATCGGCCGAGCTCGCGGGCCAGCGTCTTGGTGGCGGTGGCCAGTGCCGCCTTGGACGTCGAGTAGGCCCCGAATGTCTCGTCCGTCACCTGTCCCGACTGGCTGTTGATCATGATGATGCGGCTGTCGACCTGCTCCTTGAGGTACGGCACCACCGCCTGCGTGAGCTGGAGCGTGCCGAACAGGTTGACGTTCATGGTGTCGCGCCAGGCGTCGAGGTCGCTGTCCTCGAACAGGGAGTCCGTGCCGTCGCTGAACGCGTTGTTGACCAGGATGTCCACCCGGCCCAGCTCCTCGCGGGCGGTACGGGCCAGGCGTTCGCATTGCTCGCGGTCGGTGATGTCGGTCTGCACCCACACGGCACGCCGACCCAAGGCCTCCACCTCACCGGCGACCTTGATCAGGCCCCGATCACGGCGGGCACCCATCGCGATGTCGGCACCCTCGCGGGCCAGGGCCAGCGCGATGTCGCGGCCCATCCCCGGCCCGATGCCCGACACGATGGCGACCTTTCCTTCCAACAGCATGCGTGCTCTCTCTCGATTCAGTCGTTGAGCAGGGGGGCCACGTCGGTCCCGAATCGGTCGATCTGGTCACACAGCTCGGCGGGCGAGCGTGAACGGAACCGGACCTGCAACTGGTTGATTCCGATGCCCCGATAGCGCCGAAGCCGCTCGGCCATGGGCTCGGGGTCGCCGGTCAGATGGAACGGACCCTCCTCGAACCAGGGATCGCCCAGGTACAGGATCTCGGCGTTGACCCCGACGGCGAACGGTCGATGGGCTCGGCCGTTGGCCTCCCGCCGCTCGGCCAACCAGGCGATGGCCCGCTTCATGCCGCCTTCGGGTGGGCCCTGCGGGAGCCAGCCGTCACCGAGGTCGGCCGCCCGGCGCATGGCCGGCCTGGACGATCCCCCGACCCAGATGGGCGGGCCGTCGGGCTGGGGTCCGCGGGGCCGGAGCCCGGCATCGGCCACCCGAAAGCTCGCCGTCTGGACCGATGGGTACTCCTGGGCAAAGGCGGCCCGCACCACCTCTATGGCGTCGTCGAGCAGGCGCCCCCGGTCGGCGAAGTTCACGCCAAGCAGTTCGAACTCGGACTCCACGTGCCCGGCCCCCACTCCGAGGATGGCACGCCCGCCGCTCAACTCGTCCAGAGTGAGGAAGGACTTGGCCGCCATCAAGGGGTGGCGGTAAGGCAAGACGTAGACATGGCTGAGCAAATGGGTGTGCTCGGTCACCGCCGCCAAATAGCCGAGTGTGGCGATGGTGTCCCACCACGAGGTGCTCATCTTTTCATCGAGGGGACGAGGAATGGCGACGTGATCGCACACGGCCACGTAGAAGAAGCCGCTGCGGTCGGCGGCCCGGGCGATGTCGGTGAGCTCGGCCGTTCCCGCCGCCGCCTCCCATGGCTCGGCATAGATGGTGCTCTGGGACTGGACCGGCAGCTGCATGCCGTAGACGAGCTTCCCCTCGGGGATGGACCCCGGCATCGCGTCCTCCCCCCTGGTCGTGGACGCCCTGACTTTAGAACACGTTCTAGTCAGCCGCCCACCCGGTCACGACCGGCCCTACCCCCACGCCTCAAAATCTGGAGCCGTATCCGCCCCGGGAATGGATACGGCTCCAGAGAAGCCGAGGTCACGTCTACCGTGGCGGGATGCGCCGTGTGCCACTCCTGCTGGCCCTGGCCGTTGGCTCGCTGGCCCTGGCCGCTGGTGCTCCCGCCTTGCCCGCGGCCGCATCGTGCGCCGGCACCCCCAAGCCGGCCAAGGCCATCGCCGACGGTGGCACCATCTTCGTGGGGACCGCCGTATCGACCACCAACGGCGGACGCTGGGCCACCTTCGCCGACGACGCCGTCGCCTCGCATCGATCGATCTGGGCCATTACCGCAGCGGTCGCCGTGTTCGCACTCATCATCGCGGTGACCCTGTGGGGGCTGTTCCGCCGGGGGTCGATTGCCGATCGGGCCCGCACCGACGTGCCCGACCCCGACGAGGATCGCCACCGCAGCGACGGGTCGCGCCCGAGCTCTACGGATCCCGGGGCGTGAAGCGCGCCCGCCCGTCGGACCCCACCCCGAGCAGGCCGGCCCGTTCGGCCACCCGGCGAACCTTCGGCGAGACCTCCTGTCGAGGGCGGCGATGGCCTCGTCGGGATCGCTCGGCAGGGCCACGCCCAGTCGGTCGCACATCTCCTTAGCCGCTACGTCGTCGAGCAGAAATCGTTCCACCCGCCGATCCTGTCATCCCCTCCCGCCGTTCTGGCGACGATTTTGTCCCCCCCAGCGCACCAAATCGTCGCCAGAACCGGAGGAGCGGGGGTCAGGCGATGAAGCGCTCGGCGAAGGACTCGAGCTGGCCCCGTACGACGTCGAGGTCGCCGTCGCGGGTAGACAGCACCATTCGGGTGGCCCCGAACCGCTCGGCCTTGGCGATGGCCTCGGCGTCGACCGTGTCCAGCAGGCCGCCGAGAGACAACTCGATGGCGTCAGGGTCACGGCCTTCGTGCACGGCCGTCTCCCACACCAGGCGGAGCCGCTCGGCCAGGGTCTTGTCGTCCAAGCCGAGGGGTTGGAAGCCGTCGCCAAACCGGCCGGCCCGGCGGGCGGCCGCCGGCGAGTGGCCCCCGATGTGGATGGGCACGCCCGCCAACTGGGCCGTCCGGGGCCGCGAGATCATGCCGTCGAAGCGGATGTGGCGACCGTGGAAGTTGGCGACATCCGACGCCCAGATCAGCCGTAGCGCCTGGATCAGCTCGTCGGTGCGGGCGCCCCGGGTGCTGAAGTCGATGCCCACCGACTCCAACTCCTCGCGCATCCACCCTACGCCGATCCCCAGACGCAGACGCCCTCCCGACAGCACGTCGATGGTGGCCAGACGCTTGGCCAGGGGCAGTGCCTGGTGCTCAGGCAAGACCAGCACGCCGGTGGCCAAAACGATGCGGCTGGTGTGGGCGGCGAGGAAGGCCAGCAGGTCGAGCGGGTCAGGGATGGGGCAGTCGTCGGGCAAGGGCATGCGCCCACCCGTGGCGTAGGGGTAAGTCGCCGCGTAGCCCTCCTTCACGGCGACGTGCTCGACCACATAGAGCGACTCGAAGCCGCAATCCTCGACGGCCCGGGCGAAGCCCACCATCCAGTCGGGGTCGGCGACGACGCCGGTGCGATAGGGGGGCAGAACGCCGAACAGCACGGGCGGTGGTCGCTCAGCTGCCGGACGGAGGCTTCTGGCCGGTCACCGTGGTGAACACGATGCGGGCCATGCTGCGGCGGGTGTCGTCGGTCCGGATGCCCCAGAACTCGAAGCCGTAGCGGTGGGCGGCGACGTGGGCGAGCATGGCCACCAGGACTCCGGCGGCGGCCATGGGATCGACCTCAGGGGGGTGCCGGCCGTCCTTCTGGAGCCGGGCGACCACGTCGGCCAGCGCGACCACGACCTCGTTGAGCAGCCGGGTGCGGATGTTGCGGAAGCGCTGGTCGCCCTCCTCGGTGGCCAGGTCCACGACCCGCATCACCGAGCGGTGGTCTTCCCAGAACCCCATGAACCCGTCGACCAGAGCCTCAGCCGTGCCGTAGCCGTTGCGACCCTTCCAGGTGCCGTCATGCACGATGGCCGTGAGCGCCGAACCCTCGAGCGCCATCTCCTCGGCCAGCACGAGAATGGCCGACTCGACCTCAGGGAAGTACTGGTAGAAGGTGGCGGGGGATGTGCCCGCACCCCGAGCGATGTCGACCACCTTGAGGTCGCGGTAGTTGCTGGTCTGCAGCATCTCCGCCGTTCGCTCCAACAGGCGCTGGCGGGTGGCCCGACCCCGCCGACCCGGCACCCGGCCGTCGGCGGCCCGCAGCTCGTCGTCGGGATCCACGGCCGCGGCGAGCGTCGTCGCATCGGCGCTGGTGGGCGGAGGCGTCATCGGGTCGAGGTTACTCTCCGAAGGATGACCCCTCGGGCCCCCTCCTCTGATCGCCTCGGCTCCGTGCGGAAAATCTGGGCGTCGACCATTGCCCTCGTCGCCGGGATCGCCTGCCTGGTGCTCGTCGCTAGCTGCGGCTCGTCGAAATCGGCAGCACCCGCCGTCAGTTCCGCGACCTCCGACGCCCCGGCCGAAACGGCCGCCACGGGCCCTCCCGGCGCCACCCCCGGCACGCTCCCCGGGGGCACGGCCACCATCGATCAGGCGACGCTGCCGGTCGGCACGGTCCTGATCGACGGGACCGGCTTCGTCCTGTACGCATTCCTCAGCGACAACGGGGGCGCCTCCCCCTGCGTCGACGCCTGCGCCTCAGTCTGGCCGCCTCTCACCGGCATCGGCATCGGAGTGGCCGATGGGGTGCCGGTCACGCCCGGGAAGTTCACGCTGGTCAAGCGGCCGGACGGCACCAGCCAGGTAGCGGTGAACGGCCACCCGCTCTACCGCTACTCCGGCGACAGCCAGCAAGGACAGGCCAGCGGGCAGGGCGTGGGTGGCGTGTGGTTCGTGGTCGGCCCGGACGGCAATCCCATCAAGAACTAGCGCCCGGCATCAGCACTCGCCCTCGACCCCCGACGCCCCGATCGCTGTCGACCAGGCGGTCAGCACCTCGTCAGTGGTGGGGAGGGTGGCGAGCAGCGAGATGGTGTGGTCGAGCACCTGGTCGGCGTAGTCCTCCGGGATGCCGGCCACCGCGTCGCGGGGCATGACGAACTGGTACCCGTGGTTCACCGCATCCATGGCGAAGTTGAGCATGGCCACGTTGACCGACACGCCGACGCCCACGATCGTGCGCACACCCAGGTTGCGCAGCACCGGGTCGAGATCGGTGCCCCCCATGGGCCCGATCCCATGCAGCCGGGACAGCACCAGGTCGCCGGGCTCCACCCCGATCTCCGGGATGACCTCCACCGCCTCGGTCCCCGGCCGCAGCGGGACGCCGGTCTTGAGCATACCCACGAACAATCGAGCGTTGGCGTTCGACCCCTTCCCGTCGTCGCGCCGCATGGCCACACAGTGCAGGACGGGGACGTCCGCCCCGCGAGCGGCACGAACCAACCGGGCGATGTTGGGGACCGCCACCCGGTGGGCGATCTCCGCGAGCTGGGGAAGGGCGGCGTTCGCTCCGATCACCGCGCCCTGGCATTCCTGGGTGACGATGGCGGTGTGAGCGGGATGAACCAGCTCGGTCAGGTCGACGGGCACCGGGCCTCCTCTGGGCTGTCCTCCGCATTCTGGCGACGATCTGGTCCCCCCAGGGGGACACCATCGTCGCCAGAACGGAGGGATCGGGTGGGGATCACGCGGGGATGAAGCGACCGGCGAAAGCGGTGATGGCTTCGACGGCGTCGGGGGACCGCCGCCACGGCACGACGATGAGCCGGTCGACACCGGCCGCCTCCCACGCCTCCACGTCCGCCTCGGACGAGACCGTGCCCATCACCGTGACCGCGCACGGGGACTCCGTGCGTCCGGCGGCGGCTTCGAACTCCCGCAGGCGAGTGACCTGGGCTCCGGCGGTCTCGGGAGTGTGGAACATGCCGATCCAGCCATCACCCAGCTGGGCTGCCCGACGCAGGGCCCGACCGCTCTCGCCGCCCACCACCACTGGCAGGTGGGCCTGCATCGGCTTGGGCTCGAACATCACCGGGGCGAAGTCGAAGAACGTTCCGTGGTGCTCGATCACCTCCTCGGACCACAACCGGCGGCACACGATGATGGCCTCATCAAGTCGGGCCCCGCGGGTAGTCGGGTCGAGGCCGGCCGCGGTCCACTCGGTCTCCAACCACCCGGCACCGACGCCCACCTCGCACCGGCCCCCGGACACCACATCGAGGGTGGCGAAGGCCCGGGCGCCAACGAATGGATGACGGATCCCGAGCAGGTAGACGAACGTGCCGAGCCGGATCCGCTCCGTGCGAGCGGCCACGAAGGCCAGGTAGGTGGCGGCATCGAAGACCGGCGTGCTGGCCGGGATCGGGGCATGTTCCTCACCGGGAACCAGGTGACCCCGCATCTCCACCGGCAACACGAGGTGCTCGGGCAGCCAGATGGACTCGAAGCCGAGCCGGTCGGCCTCGACAGCCACGTCAAGGAAGAAAGCGGGGTTGAGCTGGCCGAAGGTGAGGGCAAAATCCATGGTCATCCCTGGCGGGTCAGTAGGTCGGAACGTCGTTCGGTCAGTCGTCGAGCACGGCGTTGCGAACCCGGGGGAGCACCTGATCCACATAGAGCTCCAGCGACTCCCAGCCGTACTCCGGGGGTGTGGCGCCGCACAAAGGATGGTGGGTCATGGCTCCGAATGGGCCGATCTCCCCGGCCACGGCCACACACTCGTCGGGGGTGAGTACCTGGTAGACGCCTTCGGCCCGCAGCTCCTCGACCGACGTGGCGTCGGCCTTGACATGGGACCGCTGACCCTCGGGCTGCCACGTCCGGTAGGTCACCGCGTCGTGGAGCAAGTAGGGCCCGATGCGGTCCCAGGTGCGGTCGGGGTCCTCGGACACGAACAGGGTGCCGGGGCCGGCAGGACGACCCACGAACCCAGGGGTGGTGCCCAGCCGTTCGCACTCCGCCTGGTAGATCCGGTACAGCTCGGGGTCGTCGATGGACGGGAACATGCTGAACCCGAGGCGGGCGGCCCGCTTCGCCGCCGCTGCTCCCCCGCCGCCGATCATGATGGTGGGGTGCGGTCGCTGCACCGGGCGAGGCGTCACCTGGACGGTGCGGCCCCGGTACTCGAACGGCTCGCCGGTCCAGGCCTGGAGCACGGTGTCGAGGCACTCGTCGAGGAGTCGCCCGCGACGGCCCCACTCCTTTCCCATCATCTCGTACTCGATGGGTCGATAGCCCAGGCCAGTCACGATGGAGAGACGGCCGTTGCTGATGAGGTCGAGCACGGCCAGGTCCTCAGCCAGACGAATCGGGTCGTGCAACGGCATGAGGAGCGCCGAGATCCACAGACTGATGCGGGTGGTGCGGGCGGCCATGGCGGCGGCCAGGACCAACGGTGACGGGAGATAGCCGTCGTCGGAGGCGTGGTGCTCCGACAGGGTGAGCATGTCGAAGCCCCTGGCATCGGCCCATTCGCCCATCTCGAGGCTGGCTTCGTAGAGCTGTTGGGCCTCGGCCGGCTCGAGGCCGGGTGCCCGCATGTCGAAGCGGATGATGGAGAGAGCCATAGAACAGGTTCTAGTTCTTGGCGGCCGGCCGCGCCATCATGACCACCCGTCCCGCAGCCGACCTTGCCATCGATTTCTCCAACTGGCGTAGGAAACGGTCGCCAGCAAGGACCGTTTCCTACGCCGGTTCGGGTGGGGGGCGGACGATCAGAAGGTCGTGGATTTCCGCGATGGGGGGCGGACGGGGGAGAATCTTCGCCTTCCGACGAGCCGGGCTCTGGAGCCCGCGTTCCCAGCGATCCAGGGGGATCACATGCCCGAAGCCGTCATCGTCTCGACTGCCCGCAGCCCGATCGGTCGTGCCGTCAAGGGATCGCTGGTGGACGTGCGACCCGACGATATGGCCGCCACCATCGTGAACGCTGCACTGGAGAAGGTGCCCGCCATCGACCGCAACCTGGTCGAGGACCTCATCATGGGCAGCGGCCAGCCCGGCGGCGAGGCCGGGTACAACCTCGGCCGCATGGTCGCCCTACTGGCGGACATGCCCGACGTGCCTGGCGTAACCGTCAACCGTTACTGCTCGTCCTCGCTGCAGACCATCCGCATGGCCGCCCACGCCATCAAGGCCGGCGAGGGTGACATCTTCGTCGCCGCCGGCGTCGAGACCGTGAGCCGGTACATGAACGGGGCCGCCGACACCGGCCCCCACAACGTGCGCTTCGCTGACGCCGAGGCCCGCACCGCGGCTCGCACCGCCGGTGGCCAAGGTGGCTGGGCACCGCTCGAGGGCGTGCCCGACGCCTACATCGCCATGGGCCAGACGGCCGAGAACGTGGCCGAGTTCGAGAACGTGTCGCGCCAGGAGATGGACGAGTTCGCGGCGCAGAGCCAGCAGCGAGCCACCGCCGCGCTCGAGCGCGGGTTCTTCGACCGGGAGATCACCCCTATCACCACACCGGACGGAACCGTGGTCTCCAAGGACGATGGCATCCGCCCCGGCACCACGGTGGAAGGCCTCTCGGGCCTGAAGCCCGTGTTCCGCCCCGACGGGAAGATCACCGCCGGCAACGCCTGCCCGCTGAACGACGGTGCCGCCGCAGTGATCGTCATGAGCGACACCCGCGCCGCCGAACTCGGCCTGAAGCCGCTTGCCCGCATCATCTCCAGCGGCGTGACCGGCGTCAACCCCGAGATCATGGGCATGGGTCCTGTCGAGGCCTGCCGCATGGCCATGGCCCGCGCCGGCCTGACCATCGACGACATCGACCTGGTCGAGAT
>DHIQ01000223.1:0-4835 GCA_002403895.1 Candidatus Neomicrothrix sp. UBA4742 | reverse complement strand
GAGATCAACGAGGCGTTCGCCGCTCAGGTCATCCCGTCGGCGAAGCACCTCGGCATCTCGTGGGACAAGCTCAACGTCAACGGTGGGGCCATCGCCCTGGGTCACCCCTTCGGCATGACCGGCGCCCGCATCATGACCACGCTGATCAACGGGCTCGAGGATGCCGACAAGACCATCGGCATGGAGAGCATGTGCGTCGGCGGCGGGCAGGGCATGGCCATGATCATCGAGCGTCTCTAGCTCGTTCCGCTTCACTCGACATCGTCGGTCCTCGGTGCCCCCGATGGAGGGGGCACCGTCGCGTTCCCGATCAAGATCGGCCCCGCCCGACCAAACCGGTCGTCGTAACGTGGGGCCATGACCTCTCCCCGCACCGCGCTGGTGACCGGTGTCAGCCGCCGCGCCGGCATCGGGTTCGCCATCTGCCGGCGGCTGTTGGCCGATGGCGTCGCCGTGGTGGGCCACGGGTGGAGTGCCCACGACACGGGAAAGCCGTGGGGCGGCGATCCGGTCGACGAGGTGACGGCCGAGCTCGAAGCCCTCGGGACATTCCACTACCTCGAGGGTGACCTGGCCCTGCCGGCCGTGCCCGCCGAGGTGGTGGACCTGGCCATCCACCTGGTGGGGCCGCTCGACGTGCTCATCGCCAACCACGCCCGGAGCTCGACAGCCAACCTGGCCGAGACCACGGCCGACGAGCTGGATGCCTCGTGGGCGGTGAACGTCCGGGCCTCGATCCTGCTCGTCCAGGCCTTCGCCGCCCGCCACACGCCGGCGGGGTCGGGGCGAGTGCTTCTGTTCACGTCGGGTCAGCATCTGGCCCCGATGGCGTCCGAACTTCCCTACGCCGTGACGAAGGGGGCGATCCAGCAGATGACCCTGTCCCTGTCCGACGCGCTCATCGAGCAAGGCATCACGGTCAACGCGGTGAACCCGGGGCCGGTGGACACGGGGTGGGCGACTCCCGAGCTGGCCGACCAAGTGGGGCGGGCACTTCCCCGCGGGCGATGGACGAGGCCCGAGGAGGTGGCCGACGTCGTCGCCTGGCTCGTCAGTGCGGACTCGGCGTTAGTCACGGGGCAGACCATCAACACCGAAGCCGGGTTCCGCCGCTGGGTGCGGTGAGCCGTCGTCCGCGCTCGGTTGGACGGCACCACTACCCTCGCCTCGTGGGGACACCGACCGAGCTCGTTGGCATCGACGAGATCCGCTCGGCGCGTGAGGGACTGCGCGGGGTGCTGCGCCCGACTCCGGTGGAACCGAGCACGAACATCTCCGCCATCTGCGGCCGTACCGTCAGCTTCAAGCCGGAGTTCCGTCAGCGCACCGGATCATTCAAGATCCGTGGCGCACATCACCACATCGCCTCGCTCCCCGACGACGGCGTTGCCGTGGTAGCCGCCTCGGCGGGCAATCACGCCCAAGGGGTGGCCCTCGCCTCGGCGCTTCTGGGACGGCCGTCGGTGGTGTTCATGCCGACCGGGACGCCGCTGCCCAAGGTGGAGGCCACTCGGGCCTACGGCGCCGACGTCCGCCTGACGGGTGAGACGGTCGACGACGCCATCACCGCCGCCGGGCGCTACGCGGAGGAGACCGGGGGGCACCTCGTCCCGCCCTTCGACGACCGGTTGGTGATCGCCGGTCAAGGCACGCTCGGCCTCGAGCTGGCCGAGGAAATGGGGGTCGCCGACACGGTGGTGGTCCCGGTGGGAGGCGGCGGCCTCATCTCTGGCGTGGCCGTGGCGCTGGCGGCCGAGCGTCCCGGCGTGCGGGTGATCGGCGTGGAGGCCGACGGGGCGGCCTCCATGGTCGCCTCGCTGGCCGCGGGTGAGCCGGTGACGCTGGGCGAAGTGCGCACCATCGCCGACGGCATCGCCCTCAAATGCCCCTCGGCGCTGACGTTGGCCCACGTGACGACGTTCGTCGATGAGGTGGTCACGGTGACCGACGAGGAGATCGGCCGCGCTCTCATTCTGTTGCTGGAACGGGCCAAGGCCGTGGTCGAGCCCGCCGGAGCGGTGGGATTAGCGGCGCTGCTGGCCGGCAAGGTTCCCGGCTCATCGCCGGCGGTGGCGGTCCTGTCCGGCGGGAACGTGGACCCGTTGATGCTCATCCGCCTGGTCGAGCACGGTCTGTCGGCGGCGGGGCGATACTTGCGGTTGCGGGTGATCGTGCCCGACCGGCCGGGAGCGCTCGCCTGGGTCACCCAGACGATCGCCGAGATCGGCATCAACGTTCTCGCCGTCGAACACCACCGCGCCGGCGTGCAGGTCGGGATCGGCGAGGTAGAGGTGCTGTTCACGCTCGAGACACGCGACGACCGCCACCGCGAGCAGGTCGTCGCCGCCCTCCGCGACGCGGGCTACACCGCCGATCCGGTCGGCCAGGACGTTCCCTGACCCGTCCCCGGCGTTCGACTCGGGGACTCTTGCGCCTGTCGCTCAGGACGCGCCGTAGACCGGGGCCGGGTCGGACGCCTCGCGCAACAGATCGCGCACGACGGCGCCGATCTCATCGGGCTCCCACCGAGCGCCCTTGTCGAACATCGGCCCGTGCTGCCATCCGTCGGCCACGCTGATCTTGCCGCCCTCGATCTCGAACACCCGACCGGTGACATCGGCCGAGTCGGCCGAGCCCAGCCACACCACGAACGGCGCCACGTTCTCCGGCGCCATGGCATCGAACGCCCCCTCCTCGGGCGCGGCCATGGTCTGGGCGAACACCTCCTCGGTCATGCGGGTGCGAGCGGCGGGGGCGATGGCGTTGGCGGTCACCCCGTAACGGGCGAACTCGGCCGACTCGACCAGGGTGAGGGCAGCGATGCCGGCCTTGGCCGCGGAGTAGTTTCCCTGGCCCACGCTGCCCATCAGACCGGCGCCGGAGCTCGTGTTGATGATGCGGCCATCCACCGCCTCGCCGGCCTTGGCGCGGTCGCGCCAGTGGGCGACGGCGTGGCGGGTGGGGGCAAAGTGGCCCTTGAGGTGAACGCGCATGACGGCGTCCCACTCCTCTTCCGAGCAGTTGGCCAGCATGCGGTCGCGCAGGAACCCGGCGTTGTTGACCATCACGTCGAGGCGGCCGAAGGCATCGATGGCCGTGGCCACCAGCCCCTCGGCCTGCGCCCAGTCGGCCACGTCGGCACCGTTGGCCACCGCCTCGCCGCCCATGGCCCGGATGGCCTCGACCACCTCCCCGGCCGGCCCGGTCGAGCCGCCGCTACCGTCGATCTCGGCGCCGACGTCGTTGACCACGACCTTTGCCCCCTGGCGGGCGAACTCGAGGGCGTGGCCGCGGCCGATTCCCCGTCCCGCCCCGGTCACGATCACGACTCGTCCGTCACAGATACCCATCGGCCGATCATCGCACGCAAACCTGACGGGTCGTCAAAAACGAGAGGCCCGGGAGCGGTAGCGTCTCGGCGTGCGCCACGGGATCACGATCTTCGCCACCGACCAGTCGATGGACATCGTCACCCTCGCCCGGGAGGTCGAGACCCGGGGCTTCGACTCGCTCTACCTGCCCGAGCACACCCACATCCCGGTGAGCCGGCACACCCCTCCGCCCACCGGTGAGGACGAGCTGGCCGAGGAGTACAAGCGAACGCTCGATCCCTTCGTCGCCCTCGGCGCGGCGGCGGCCGTGACCGAACGCATCACGCTGGGCACGGGAATCGCCCTACCGGCCCAGCGCGAGCCGATCGTCACGGCCAAGGCCGTCGCCACCCTCGATCTGCTCTCGGGAGGCCGCACGGTGCTGGGCGTGGGCTTCGGGTGGAACGAGGACGAGCTGGCCAACCACGGCGTGGCCATGAGCGACCGGCGGGCGGTCAGCCGTGAGCACGTGCTCGCCATGCAGGCGCTGTGGCGCGACGACGTGGCCGGGTTCAGCGGTGAGCACGTCACCATCGAGCCGAGCTGGTCGTGGCCCAAGCCCGTGTCCGGCTCCGTGCCCGTGCTCATCGGCGGTGGCCCGGGCCCGAAGTTGTTCGCCCACATCGCGGAGTACGCCCAAGGGTGGATCCCCATCGGCGGCGCCGGACTGGCGAGAGCCATCCCCGAACTCCAGCGGGTGGTGGCCGAGGCCGGCCGGGACCCGTCGACCCTCAAGATCGTGCCGTTCGGATCGATCCCCGATCCGGGCAAGCTCGAGCATTTCGCCACCATCGGCGTCACCGAATGCGTGTTCCGGGTGCCCTCGGCCGGCGCCGATGTCGTCGTGCCCATCCTCGATCGGTGGGCCGAGCTCATCACCTGAAATCGGCGGATGTGGTCAATGGAGTGTGCGGTGTTCCCGACACATGGCCACGTACTGCTCGATGCGCCGGGCCCGCGTCTCGGGGCGCTTGGCGTCCTGCACCCGGTAGAGGATGGCGTAGCGGTTGGCGCCGGTCAGCGAGGCGAAGAAGGCAGCCGCCTCAGGATCGGCGTCGAGCGCGGCTTGCAGGTCATCCGGCACTTCGGCGGTGCGCTGTCCGGCGTAGGCGGCGTCCCACCGCCCGTCGGCCTGGGCCAACTCGACCTGGCGCAGGCCGGCGGGCTGCATCACACCCCGTTCAATCAGCGCGCTGGCCTTGTCACGGTTGATCCGCGACCAACGGCTGCGGGGCCCCCTCGGGGTGAACCGCTGGAGCCAGGCCTGCTCGTCGAGAGCGGCCTTCTGGCCATCGATCCACCCGTAGCGAAGAGCCACGTCCAAGGCCTCGGGGTAGCGAAGGATCGCCGTGGCGGCGCCCTTCTTGCCGAGACGCAGCCACACCCCCGGCGACAGGTCGTGCTCTTGGTCGAGCCAGGCCGCCCACTCCTCCGCCGACGCGAACGAAACGGTTGGTAGGTCCT